>JBGCER010000513.1:0-2659 GCA_045106515.1 Myxococcota bacterium | reverse complement strand
ATGCCGAGGCTGTGGCTGGTCACGTCGTGGGTGCGGATATCGACGGGGCTCTCTTGGCCGGACAGGCGGGCAAACTCGATGGCTGCCACGACGGCGGCGCCCTTGGCCACCGCTTCGTCGGGGTTCACATCGGTGCTCGGCGCCTGGTCGAACAGGCGGGCGAGCTGGGTGCGAACCATGGGCATGCGGGTAGAACCGCCAGCGAGGAGCACCGTGTCTACGGAGCTTGCTTCGGCCTTGGACTCCTTCAGCACGTCCAGGGTCAACGCTTCGCACTTGGCCATGAGGTGCGAGGTGAGACCCTCGAACAGCTCCCGAGTGACGGCGAGTCGCAGCACCTTTCCATCATAGTCGTGGAAGATATTGACTTTTGGTCGCCGAGTGAGGCTGATTTTTGCGGAGACGCACTTCTGGCGGAGGTCGTGGAAGGACTGCAGGTCATCCCGCGGGTCCACGCCGTGCTTGTCTAGGAAGGCTTGGGCCACATGCTCGATGAGCACGTCGTCAAAGTCCTTGCCGCCGAGGCGGTGGTCACCAGCGGTGGCGATGACGTTGATGTCTTTGCCCTCGATGTCGACCATGGTGACGTCGAATGTGCCACCACCGAGGTCGTAGACGAGGACGCGCTGATCCTTGCCCACATTGGCCAATCCATAGGCGAAGGCCGCAGCGGTGGGCTCGTTGAGGAGCTGCAGGACGTTGAATCCTGCCTTTTCCCCAGCGCGGATCGTGGCCCGTCGCTCGTGGTCATTGAAGTATGCGGGCACCGTGATGACGGCGTGTTCGACGGGGTGACCCAGCCGTAGCTCCGCATCGTGCTTCAACTTTTGCAGGACAAAGCTGGACAACTCTTCTGGGTTGTACTGCTTGCCGCGGTAGCTAAAGTGGTACTCAGAGTCGCCTAGCTCTCGCTTGACGAACTCAACAACTTGCTCGGGATACACCACCGCCGCTTGTTTGGCATAGTTGCCGACGATGACATCGCTGCCTTCGAACAAGATAACGCTAGGCGTGATTCGATCCCCCTCCACATTGGTGAGGATCTCCGCGTCGCCATACTTGTTGACGATCGCGATCGCGCTGAATGTTGTACCGAGGTCGATTCCGACCGCTCCACTCATGAGCAGGCCTCCGCGCCCAATAGGGTAGCTGTGCCGGGGCGCCCCCAGCGCGTGCGGGAGTGTAGCAAAGCGTGTGGATAGGGCAACCTGACACAACCAGCTTCGATGTCTTGGTCGGCTGCCCACTCGGGCTACACTCCGTCGTACCATGGTCGCGATCGGACGGTCGTGGGCGGAGGACGCCCGATGCAGACGCTCTTGCTCGCCAGCCAATCGCCCTGGCGAAAAGCTATGTTGCAGGCCGCAGGAATCCCAGTCGAGGGGATCGCGCCCGGTGTGGATGAGCGCGCGGTACAGAGAAGCCTCGGAAACGTGGGTCCGGAACAGGTGGCGATGGCCCTCGCGAGAGCGAAAGCGGACGCGGTCGCCGCAGAACACCAAGGTCGGACCCTCCTGGCCGCGGACCAGGTCTTGTGGGATGGCCAGGAAGTCATCGGCAAGCCTTCGGATCCGCAAGACCACATGCGCAGGCTGTGCGCCATGAGGGGGCGGACACACGACCTGGTGACCGCTTGGTGCTTACGATTGCCTGACCTTAGCGAGCGAGTTGGCATCGCCAGAACGTCGCTAGCTGTCCGTTCTGACCTTAGTGACTCCGAAATTGCTCGATACGTGGAGAGCGGTGAGGGATCGGGCTGCGCAGGCGGCTATGCGGTCGAAGGCCATGGCGTGTGGTTGTTCGACCGCATCGACGGCAGCTGGCACAACATCATCGGGCTGCCGCTGCTAGATATCTTGACCGCCCTGCGATCTGCGGGCTGGCGATACGGGACGGTGAAACCATGACGGACCCAAGGCAGGAACTCTCCGAGATCGCCGCAGGGATCCGAGCGGTATTGGAGCTTCAACAAGCATTGGGGCACCGAGTGGAGCCGACCTCCGGGACGCCGCAGGACGCCTCGGCCCCCCCTGCACAGACGGCGGAGCCGGTGGTCGAGAAGGACCTATCGAACTTGGCTCACGGCGATGTGGCTGCGGTGCGGCAGGTCCTTGGGGATTGCCAACGGTGCGGCTTGTGCGCGGGGCGATCCCAGATCGTGTTCGGGGTGGGGGACCCCCGGGCTCGTCTGCTCGTCATCGGAGAGGCGCCTGCTTTCCAAGAAGATCGCGCTGGTGAGCCCTTCGTGGATGAAGGCGGCCAGATGTTGGACCTCATGCTCACCAGAGTGCTCGGCCTGCAGCGGTCGGAGGTCTACCTGACGTCGGTGGTGAAGTGCCGTCCGCCGGACAACCGCGCACCGACGGTCGATGAGCTGCGCGCATGCCGCCCCTTCTTGGAGGCGCAGATCGCTGCGGTTCAGCCGGCTGTGATCCTGATCATGGGAAATATGGCGTTCAAGGCGCTCTTTAACGAGAAGATCGGCATTTCTAGCGCTCGGGGCCAGTGGCGGACGTGGGCGGGGATTCCGGTCATGCCCACCTTTCACCCACGCTATCTACTCCGCAAGCCGTCCGCTAAGCGGTTGTCGTTTTCCGGCCACGACGACCACCGAGCTCTACACGCCGCCCCCACCCGACGCTGAATCTACTTCTTCCAG
>JBGCER010000512.1:0-14863 GCA_045106515.1 Myxococcota bacterium | reverse complement strand
GGGTCCCGGCGGCGCCACCGTTGAAGCCGTCGCGATCGTCGGCAGCCCAGACCGTCCCAGCACCTTGGTCTAGGGCCCGGTGAGCGGCGAGCAGCGGCTCGATCTGTGCGGGCACCGCGATGCTTGGCGACCGCACCACGCCCGCCGCATCCCACATGGCGTCGATTCGAACCTTGTCTTCCAAGGCCTGCACGCGGGCGGAGCGGGCGCCGAAGTAGGGGCGCCCGCCCACAGGATCTCCGCGGAAATAGAAGGGGCCGACGGTGATCGCCCGCCGCTCCGGATCCCACGCGTCGATGGCCGCTTGAACGGACTCTGGAAGATTGTTCAGGGCATCTTGAGTGCGGTGGATGAGCTGCAAGAAGGGCATCGTCGGCAGGTCGAGCAGCGCATAAGGCTCGTCGGGAACCGGTCCAGACCCCATTCGGCCAGCCAGAAGAAAGACAGATTCCGCGCCCATTTCTCGATAGGCGCGCGCACGGTGGCTCGTGGCCTGCAGCACTTCGGCCACAATCAGGACGCGCCTGCCGGCATGAATCGAGGCGAGCTGGTCTTGGATGCGTTGTGTTTGGATCATGCGTCGGAACCGAGCAACGCCGAACTGTCCAGCACGGACTGGGTCAAGGCTCGGGTCTCGGTCCGCTGTGCCTTGTGGTCCCCAAAGCTCCACAGGTGGGCGCCGGATGGAGGGCTTCGCACGGTGGTGATGCCCTGGGGTGCGGGAAAGTCGCCCCTGGTGGACTCGATGAGGTGCAGCAGGCCCGTGTTGTTGGGCCGCCACTGTCGCCACCCATCCACCGCGGTTCGGTCCGCATAGCCGCCGTCGAGCCATCGCTTTCCATCCACATTGACGGGAGAGAAGAGGCCCGGCACCGCGCATGACGCCGCGACGGCCTCGATGAGGGATCCGGAGGTCAGCAGGTGCGCGGTCTTGGGGCCGGTGCACACGCCCACGGCGAAGGGGCGGTCCAGATCCTCGAATCGCGCGGGTAGGTGTCGTTCAAGTCGCTTCATGAACCGGCCCATGGAGCACACGCCCTTCCACGGGGTACGGGAGGGCCGCAGTGCTTGAAACGGACGGGTTGCGGTGACTTCTTCGGCGATGGCGTCCAGCGTCAGCCCGGCCGCCCATAGGGCTCCGACCAGCGATCCTGACGACGTACCAACGACGGCTTCCACCTCGATCCCTTGATCGGTGAGGCCTTCGAGGAAGCCGATGTGGCGGGCAAACGCGAGCCACCCAGCGGAGAGGACGATGTCGACGGTCATGAGGGCCTCCATGGGCGAGGTATGCCTTTGGCGGATCTCCCGCGACCGGGCCACCGTCGATGCTGCGCCCCCCCAGGGAGGATCCAGAAGCGGACGCTTAGGTGACCTTCGCCGAACCCCTGAGTGCCTCTCCGTACAAGCCCTCGCGGGTCAATCGGTCGAGGGTGGTGATCATGGCGGAGACCCCAGGAACCCAAAGCGCGGCCTTGAATAGAGGGGCGGCCTTGGCCACGAGCTGTTCCAGCCCGTCGGTGGAGCGCTGGCCTGGGCTGCGGTCCAGCACCCACCAAAGCACGACCCCAAGGTGAAGTAAATAGAGGGATCGTCCTAGAGATTCTGCGATTCTGGGCGGGTCGTTGGCCCGAGCCACTGCGGTCAGAAAGACCCCCTCTACCCGCTGCCGAGAGGGCAGGGCCGCCCGGCTGAACAGGCCAACGTCTGTGTCCAGCAGCAAGACCGCGATGGCGCCGCCCAGCACCCGGCGGTGGGGGCGCAATACGCTCAAACTCTGGGCGAGCGCCGCCGTAAAGCGGGTGGGCCAGTTGGCGTCGGGCAGGTCGCCCGACCGGTCGGCGAACCGGGTCGAGAGGTCGTCGTACAACGCCATGACGACCGCGCCTTTACTGGGGAAGTAGCGATAGAGCAGGCCGGGGCTCACGTCGGCTCGCGCGGCGATGGCCCGCATGGTGGTGCCTTCGTAGCCCTGCTCGGCCATCAAGGCGGTGGCCGTGTTGTACAGGTGCGCGCGGGTCGCTTCACCGAGGGCGGATCGGCCTGGAGGTCGGCCGCGGCGCTTTGGGGGGGTGGGCTGAATGTTCTGCCTCCAGGTGGGTTGGCATTATAAATAAACGTGTTTAGCTATAATGCAAGGAGGCCATGATGCGCATCGTGATGCCAGGCGGAACCGGTCAGGTTGGCGGCTTCGTCGCTCGCTGGCTCCAGTCCCAGGGCCATAGCGTTCAGATCATCGGGCGCAGCGTGTCGGACCCAGCCCTTCGATGGGACGCCCGCACGCTGGGGGACTGGGCAGACGCCATCGACGGGGCAGACGCCGTGATTCAACTCACCGGCCGCTCCGTCAATTGCCGGTACAACTGGCCCAATTTGCGCGAAATGATGAATAGCCGCGTGGACTCCGCCCTGGTGGTCGGCCAGGCCATCGCGCAGGCTCAGAAGCCGCCCGCGGTCTGGCTTCAAGCGAGTACCGCGACCATCTACCCCCACACCCTCGGCCCTGCCCTGGACGAGGGCGCACCGGTCGGCCAGCCCACGCCGGGCGTTCCCGCATACTGGAGCTATAGCGTCAATATTGCGCGTTCGTGGGAGCTGGCCCTGATGCGCCAACCTCTGCCACACACCCGCCGAGTGGCCATGCGCTTCGGCTTTGCCATGAGCCCGGACCGCGGCGGGGTCTTCGACTGGTTGATGTGGGTGGTGCGGCGCGGCCTTGGCGGACCCTTCTACTCGGGCAACCAGTTCGTCTCCTGGGTGACGGACCGCGATGTGGCGGGGGCCATCGGACAGATGCTCGCGGACGACCGCCTTGAGGGTCCCGTGAACGTGACCGCTCCAGAGCCTCTGACGAACCAGCGGTTCATGGCGGTGTTGCGCCAAGCAGCAGGGGTGCGGGTCGGGCTCCCGGTGCTGCCTGGCATGGCCGAAGCCGGCGCGTGGATGCTCGGGACCGACGTGGAGCTCATGCGAAAGAGCCGGCGAGCGGTGCCGGCGAAGCTACTGAACGCGGGGTTCACCTTCCAGGATTCTTGCTGGGAGGACGCGGCCCCGGATCTGGTGCGTCGGTGGCGGAACGGAGAGGTGTTGGGGTGAGGTGTGCGTTGAGCGCTCATGCCCGATCACCGTCTTTCAATAGGCTAAGGTCCTCTGCGGCAGATACGCAGCCTTCGTCGTTCGCCCCTGTCCGCCCGGAGCCCCATGCCAAGTCACGTCGACGTCTACGAGACCCACATCGTTCACGCGGTCTGCCATGCCCCGACGCCCATCGAGGCGCTCGCCGACTTTGCCCTCGCCGTGGGCCCGTGGCTGACTGAGCACAGAGCCGGTCAGCGCGGACTACATGTGAAAGTGCACACGTCGGCGAACCGGTGGACCGAGACGGAGCACGCCGCTTTTCGGCTGGGGCTGAATGAGCAAAAGCAAAGGTGGAATGAAGAAGATTCGGCGCCGTTTCAGCTGTTTCACCTGGTCTACGAGCCCGGTCATCTGCCGACGATCGGGCGGGCGAGGTCGACCGTGGATGTGGTGGATGCCGCAGCCTCGTTTCACCTGACGCGCCGGGTCCTGATCAGCCTCGCCTACGCTGTGACCCGAGCCCACGGCGAACCCGGGCCATTGCAGTGGGAGGTCGCGGCGGATCTGGTGGCGTTGACCGCGCTGGGCGACGCCTTGCACGACGTCATGCCCCAGCTGCTCTCGCAGCACTACGGCGTTCTTCGCCGCTTACTCTCTGCCGGCCTTGTGAGTCGCCTCAGGCGCTGGGCTCCCGGCATCGCATCGGATCCATCCTCGCAGCACCAGGCGGCGTATGCGGTCATCGCTGGCGTCTGTCACGGGGTCGATTGGCCCCAGGAGCAGCTCGGGGCTTCGGATGCGGACGCCCGTTTGGCTGGGTACGACTGGAGTGATCTGACGGTGGAGTTGGCCTCGCCCAAGGCGTTCGAGCGCGCTTCGGTCCTGTTGGTGCGCCGGGTGATGGACCAGCTGGACGGGTGTGTGAACGGCATCGTTGATGTGCACGAGGCCTTCTGGGAAGCCCGGGGCTTTGATAGCGTCGACTCATTGCTGCACAACACGGGGGATCGACTTCGGATCGCCCATCAGCATCTCCCAGCAGACGAAGAAGACCTTCGCGCCTTCTTTTCCCGGGCGTTCTTAATCATTGAGCCCTTGGGAGCTCTACATGCGGCGGGACGTTCCAGGCTGGAGGTGCTCGGGCCGGTGCTGCGCCAGGCCCTGATCGACGCCAGCGTTCTGTTCGGGCAGCTCGATGCGGTTCACCTGAATCGCGCTGCGCCGGTCACCTTGCCGTTCTGGCCCGATGATCTGATGGATCGCGAGGTACGCTAGTCTGCCCTGGAGGGGGTGAGCCGGTGCTGCGAGGCGATTGTGCATCCGGCACCGCGACCCTGTGCCCGCTCCGTCATCCACACTGCAAGAACATGGAGGATGGCATGACACGGTGGATTCCGGCTCTCATTTTGGTCGCGTGTGGTGGCCCCGTTGGCGATGGGGACGGGATTGTCGACGATAATGAGGTGCCGCAGATCGGCTGGCAGGCGCCGCTGGTGGGTACGGCCCACGACGTGGCGGGCACCGCCGTACTGGTCGATGAAAACACCCTGGAGATCCGGGACTTCATCTACGATGGCGGCGGGTTAAACGCCAGGTTCTTCCTGCTCCCTGCCGGTGGTGATTTCAATCGGGACATCGAGCTGACGGACAACCTGGTGGGCTCGCCCAGCGATGGGCAGACGCTCACCC
This sequence comes from Myxococcota bacterium, assembly GCA_045106515.1. Lineage (GTDB taxonomy): Bacteria > Myxococcota_A > UBA796 > UBA796 > REDI01. The sequence goes on along the minus strand of JBGCER010000512.1, from coordinate 10,096 downwards.
TGACCATTCCCGATGGGGTGGCGCAGGAAGACTGGAACGCGATCACCCTGTGGTGCATCCCCGCCGGCGTGAGCTTTGGCACCGGCGTCTTTGAGGCGCCGCCCGAGGAGTGATGGCTCGCGGTCAGTCGATAAAGCGGATCCCATCTAGATAGACGACCTTTGGCCGTCCTCTTCCGGCCAGCGTCACCACAAAGGCGGTCTTGATGCTCGACAGGTCTTCACCCCGCAGCGGGATCCGGTAGCGCTTCCACGTGCTTTTGAGCACCACACCTTCTCTGCCGACAATGGCGGAGTCGGGGTGCGGCTTGCCCGACTCGATGAGCCCCATCGACACCGAGATGTGCTCGCCGCCTTCGGCCCCGCGGGCCCAGAACTCCAGCGCTTTGGCACCGGTTAGGTCGAGCCCACCCTCGGCGTCACCCCAGTTGTTGGGTGGGTTTTGCCAGGCGACGCCCGCCCATTGGTCCTTCGCTGAGTAGATGATCTCAAGGCAGTTGTGCTGATGGCAGCCCGTCTGATATTCGCCGTTGAACGCCAGGCCTTGGGTATTGCCCATCCAGCCCGACGGCGCCCATGGGGAATCTGCCGGGCTGTCTTCGTAGACGCTCATCGGAAGTGGCGTGCGCGACTCGCCTGTCACCAGCACAGGCACGTTGGCCGTGGCGGCGTGACCCGAGGTGTCGGTCGCTGTCGCAAAGAGTCGGTAGGGACCGGGGAATTCGGGCAGGCGCACCCGCGCGTTTTGGGGCGTAGAGCGCAGGATCGCATCCGGGATGTTCGGGATCATGGGTCGGGTGTCGCCACCGGTCAGGTACTCGCCGGACTCCCTTCGCAGGGCCCAGGTCACCGAGACCGGGGCGCCCTCGGGGTCGGTGACGGTCCAGCTCACGTCGATCTCTGCGCCGGGTTTTCGCTGTGTGGCCCCGACGATCGTCAAGGGGGTGACCGCGGGGCTCAGGTCCGTCGGCGGCGATCCGCTCCACAACTCAGTGAGGGTGTCCACGGCGTTCAGCGTGTTGCCATTGGGCAGAAACAACCCAAACCACGTGGCGGTGGCTTCCATCTTGAAGCCCCAGGTGAAGGCGTAGCCGCCCAGGGAGAGACCGGGAGCCCCCAGGATGCCGCGCTCCCACGTGTTGGCGTAGGCTTCAGCCTTCTGGGTGCTCGTGGCCTCGTAAGGCGCCCCCCAGTCGGCCTTGCCCGTCTCCCAAGCCCCCGGCGGCCCGTACTCCGTCAACACGTACGGCTTCTGACCGCCGAGCTCGCGGTAGCGAGCGGGGATCGAAGCGCCGCCGCCATAGGCGTTGATCCCGTGCACATCGACCGCGGGGCAGAGATCGCGGACGCTCGCCACGCGAGCACCTCCGAGTTCCGCGGTGATCGTCATGGTCGGATGTAATGGGTCAATCTCCTTAATCATGGCCGCGACCTCATTCACCGCGGCCCAGATTTTGGGGTTGTCGCCTTCGGCGAAGCCCTCCATCTCATTGCCCACTCCCCACATCAACAAGGCCGGGTGGTCCCTGTGCGCGAGCACGGCGTCGCGGGCGGTGGCGAGCTGTTTGGCCACCGCAGCTGGGTCGTCGTAGTCGAAGCCATGGCGTTCGTGGCCGAGCCAAATGCCGATGGTGACCGTCAATCCAAGGCGATGAGCGCGGTTGAGAAGATCACCGGTGGTGTCGTCGATTCCCCAGGTACGAAGAGAATTGGCGCCGGCTGCTGCGAGTTTTTCTAGACTGCCGGTCCCACCTGCACCCCGGATGAGGTAGGGCTTGCCATCCCTGCGAAGTTCCCAGGCGCCGTCGGTCTGTACGACCTGGACAGGCACCGGTTCGGCGTGGGCGACCTCGGCGAAGAGGAGGCAAGCCAGCCCGGTGGTGGCGAGGGTGGAACTCAAAGCATCACTACCATCGACCTTGAATCCCAAGGCCGCCCTGTTGCTGAACGGGGTCGATCCAGGCGGTGGGCCGGGGTCTGAGCGAGTGGCGATTGTCTTCGCTCCAGGCCAGGGATGACACGGTGGCTGCGACGTAGAGTCCGCCCGATGCCAACAGCATTCCATGGGTGTATCGAGGGGCAGCGGGGCTCAACGCTAATGACAGCAGGCTCATGCCATAGACCGCTCCGATGACGGCCCCGGTGTTCGGACGACCCGGAGGGCGCCCTCGTGCGCGTAGGTGCTGACGGTTCCCCTCCAGGGACAGGGGCACGCCCGTCAACATGAACACCACCCCCGCGACCGCCAGCGGGCCGCCCACGTACAGGGGGGAGCCGTTGCCTCGATTGAGGCTCGAAACGACGCTTAAGCCGGCGCCGACGATGAAGATCGGCCCTAAAACCGCCATGGCATTGCCGGCTTGGATACTGGCGGTGCCTTTTGGCGGGCCCCGCAGCGCCTGGCCCTCTTCTCGTGCGGAGGACCCGGTCAGCGGGATGGGCGCGGAAAGCTCGGGAAGTTCGCCGATATCTGCGCCCCATGCAGGCGATGCAATCATGGTCAGCCACAGCCACATGAGTGCCCCCTCTTGCGCCATTGTAGCGCCGGCGCGTCGCTTACTGCACCTACTTCACCGTAAACGCCCTGTACTCCAGCTCGCCATCGACCGTGTGGACCACGAGTGAGCGGGCCACGCTGTCGCCGGTGACCCATGCGGCTTGGCCGGGAAGGCGGGCCAGGTCGTCACCGCGGGGCAGGTGAGTGCGCACGATCTTGCGCCCTTCGACGAGGGTTTCGCCTTTGGCGTCGATGACCATGCCCCAGGTTCCGTCATAGGTCTCACGGCCGCTGGACAGGTCCCACTTCTCCCACAGAACCACGTAGCGGCCCTCGCCTACGTCCATGAGTCGGGGGCGTTCCGCGTGGGTGAGTCCGGAGCTTTCCGCTTGGTAATTAGTCAACCAGCGAAGGCGGGTCTCGCCAAGAGGCACGTCGAGTCGATCTGGAAGCTCGGCGTCCAGCGGACTCTGCTCCGACGAAACCAACGTGGCGAAGCCTTCCATGACCCGCGTCACAGCGAGTTCGCGTGAGCCCGACACATTGCTGAAGTCCCCGTTGATGGGTTCGGTCGTCTCGGTCGGCTCCGTGACGTAGACCGCCAAGAACGAAGCTGAGTCGTCGTCGGGCAGGGAGACGACGGCCCCGATGGAGGTGCGGGTGGTGTTCTCGCCGGACTCCCCCTTAATGAACAGCAGCGGCACCTCGGGCACGCCGGAATCGTCTGTTGGATCCGTGCGGGCAAAGGCGATGTGTCGCGGGTAGGCGTCGCCAAGATGATGCTCGACGAAGGCCTCGCCATCCCACTGCAGACGCTGGTCAAAGGAGTGGCTGACCCAGATGCTCGATAGGCGACTTACGTCTCCAGTTTCAGCATTAATAAAGGTTGTGAGTGCCTTTTGGTGTCGTCGATTGTCGATGTTGGGGTCTGGCGTGGTGTTGATGCCATGAACGACCGCGATCGTGCCTCCGCCCACGGCCAACCGGCCCGTGGCCGCGACCATGGGATTGATCACTTGCTCCGGGTGGTCTGCCACGGCCGCTCGGGCCACGTCCAGGTCGGTCCGGAACACCTCGACGCCTTGTGAATCCAGTCGGCTTACATGGACCACGCCTTCGCGGTACTCATTCTCCGCCGGGTATTCAGCGTTGACCCTGTCGGATTCGGCCGCTGCGCTGGCGATGTAGAGGGAGCCATCGCGGCGGTCTCGGTCAAAGCCCAGGATGCGATCGATAAAGCCGGGCGGCTCGATGACCTGGGTGAGGATGTAGTCCGTTTCCGTGCGCCGCAATTTGAGGATCTTTGCACCGATAGGTGGCGTGGAACCGGAGAAATTCTCGCCATAGTCGTGGGCGAACACATACAGGTCATGGTGCTCGGACGCGACGACGATCTCGGGGGTCTTGCCATAGGTGCTACGCGCCGGTCCCGCCTGATCGTAGAGGTTGACGTCGAAGGGCGTGAGGGTCTCGGCGACGGTGGCGACAGCGTCCTCGGGTTCAGCCCACCCGATCAGCGACTCCGAGCCAAAGTCGACGGGCGTCAGGCAGCCAACCAGCAAGAGCGGCAGCACGCGGGGATGAACCATGGATCCTCCGAAGCAGAGAACAAGGTAGCGGACGGATTTGTCGGTGGAGGCAAGACGGGGTCGAGTTGACAGCCACGGCACACGCCCCGGTGACACCCGGCTCGTTCGGCCTATGTTGAGTGCGGCAACGGAGCAGAGTTGAGCTTGGATACGGACGGGGACCCCAATCACACGATCTACGTGGCCGCCAGGCCGGCGATCGCCTTGTCCGTCGCCAAAGGGCTCGGCCCTGCGACCGAGGTCTTGGGTGTGGGCGGCATGGGCGTGGTTCGGGCCGCACTTCAGCACTCGCTGCACCGAGAAGTCGCCGTCAAGTCGATCAAGGCGGAGTTCGCGCACACCAGAGCCTCCGACCAGCTCCTTCACGAAGCCTTCGTGGCTGGGCTGCTGGATCACCCCAACGTGCTGCCCGTTCACGACATCGTCGTCGATGACGAGGGCCAGCCTCACATCGTCATGAAGCGGGTCGCTGGCGAAGCGTGGAGCGCGTGGGCCTTCGATGAACAGCGTGTGCGTGAAACCTTTGGTGTATCCGATCTTTTGGCGTGGAATCTCGGCGTCTTTATGCAGGTCTGCAACGCGATCGCCTATGCGCACGACCAGGGGATCCTGCATCGGGACGTGAAGCTGGGCAATGTGATGATCGGGTCCTTCGGCGAGGTCTTGGTCTTGGATTGGGGCATCGCTGTGGCGTTGGATGCCCGGCACGGCGGACGGCTTCCGCTCGCCCAAGAGCAGACGCAGCTCGCGGGCACGCCCAGCATGATGGCGCCGGAGATGGCGCGGTGTGATGGACCGGCACTGGGACCGCGAACGGATGTGTACCTGCTCGGGGCCGTGCTTCACCACATTGTGGTGGGTAAACGACCTCATTTGGGCAAGAGCGCGAAGGGTCTCGTGGCCAAGATCCCCACCAGCGAGATCCGGTTGCCGGACGCCATCGCACGTGAGCTCGCGAGCATCATCGAGAGAGCGATGTGCAATGCGCCGTCAGGGCGGCACAAGTCGGTCCTCGCTCTCAAAGCAGACATTCAGCGGTTCTTGGACCGGCGAGGGTCTCTGCGGGCAACCCGTGCAGCGCTGTCCAAGGTTGAGCAGCTCAACGTTGAGGTTTCGTCTGAGCAGGCGGACCGGAGAGACGTCTACCGGCACTTCGAGCGGGCCCGGTTTGGGCTGGAATATGCCCTGGCGGAATGGCCGGATAATGGGCTCGCGAAAGCGGGTCTGGACGATGCCCGGACGATCGTGGCGCGCTGGGAATTGCGCGAGGGGCGGACGGAGGCGGCTGCCGCCTTAGTCGAGTCGATGGGGAGCCCACCGGCCGATGTGGTCGACGCTGTGCAAAAGGAGCGGGCGGGCCAGAGCGAGCGAGACGAAGAGCTTCGGAAGCTCGTCACCTATCGCGACCCAAAATTGGGGCGACGAACTCGGGTTGCGATGGTTGGAATCCTTGGTTTGGCCTGGGTTTTTGGGCCGGTGCTCTTCCGCGGAACCTTCCCGGTGATGGGGTGGGCACAGATGGTCACGGGCTCCCTGACCATGCTCGGTCTGGTGCTGCTGGTTGGGTACGTGGCCCGCAGGCGCCTGGCGCAAACCAGACTCAATCGAGCGTCGTGGATCGCGACGCTCGCCGCCCCAATCGCCCAGCTGGTCTTTGACGCCTCGGCGATGGCACTCAACATGAACCCCGGCTCCATCCTGACCCTGCGACCTGCGCTTCTGTTCGTTGTGGTGCTGATGTACACCCTCACGTCCTTGAGGCGCGCCTGGCCCGCTCCGATCTTGTACGCCGCTGCTGCGGTGGCATCGGGGCTGTGGCCTGAGTGGTCGACGCTCGCGCTGACGATAGCCAGCGTTGGCTTTCTCGTCGTGCTGGCCCGATTGTGGTGGTACCAAGAGTTCGTTGAACCCACCGCGTAAGCCCTGAGGCCCGACGGGTTGAGCACTCAGTCGTTGCCCGACGCCTCAAACGCCGCCCAGCTCCGAACGTCGACTTGCCCACTCGCTCTCTGACGCTTGAGGGCGCGTCGCTGGGCGTAGCCGAGGGCGCCGGCGACCGTGCACTTTCGACAGGGCCGGGCAGGGCCGAGGGCGTCGTAGAAGTCGGTCATCAACAAGGACGTCTCGGCATCGGGGATCGGCCACAGGCTCACCACCTGATTTCGAGCGCCAGCCAAGGATAATGCAGATCTCAAACCCATAACGCCCTGTCCGGCTGTGGTCTCTCCACGGCCGGTGTCGCAGGCGGATAGCACGACCAGCTGCGTGCCGGTCAGGTCGAGATCCAGGAGCTCCTCGGCGGAGAGCAGACCGTCGCCTTGGGAGGTGGGCCGGTCGTTTGCGCCGGACAGAGCCAGGCCCGACCTCGCGAGCGGCGTACCTTTGAGCAAGGCATCGGCCTTGTCATCCTCATGGTTGAGGCAGCGCTCGTCGACGAAGTAGCCGTGGGTGGCGAAGTGAATGTGGCTCGCGCCATCGATGGCCTTGCGGACCGCGTCGGGGGTGGCGGCGCTGCCTTGGAGGCGCTCTACGGGACCTAGGACGGATTCGTGCACCGCGTCAAGCTCGGATGCGGTGCCAGACAGCGGCTGAAAGTGACCACCCAAGCATGTGAAACGGTCGGTGGGTGCGTCCTCACCCTGTGCGGAGCGGGAGGGGTTCGCCGCGAGCTGTGGGACGTCGCCATAGTCCACATCGCCGATCAAGACCGTCTTGCCGGTGTCCATTGCCACCGCGGCCGGCCGGAGCAGCTCAGAGACGTCTTGTACGGTCGCGATCTCCATGTGTTCGACTAAGAAGCCCCCGTCTGGGTGCGGCAGCCCCCCCCCAAGCGACCAAGGCCAGCGCACCTTCGGGCACCACGATCAGACGCTTGGTGCGCTGCAAATGGGGCATCAGCGGGATCAGCAGGTCGTGGGCTACGTCCGCCCCTGCCTTGGCCACGAACTCTGGAGGGGTGCCTTGTGCCGTGATCAGCCGGCGCCACCGCTTCACATTGGCTTCGATGTCGTCCCGCCGCCCGAGAGGCACTCGGCTCACCCTGCAGTCGCGGCCGGACAAGACGAACGCATCATATTGATGCTTCCCCTTTTTGTTTTCGCTCAAGTTCGTCCACGTCACGATGTTCACAAGCGAGGTGTGCGTGTCGAGGGTGGCGCACAGGTCGGCGACCCCGGGGGAGAGGGACTCGGGAGTGGGCGGCGGGCCCAGGCGCTGCAAGATCTCTTCCTCGAGCCGATCCGCCTCAGACCGCTGGGCGTCTGTCGTGTCTGTGGTGTTGGCCCGCGGCAAGGGCGATCGGTGCAGCTGGCCAACCCGGTCCGCGAGCTCACGCCGAAGGGCACTCCTCTTCTTGTAGATGCTCCATAGCTCCGGGTCTGACCGCACTTGCTGCGCTCGATGGGCCAGCAGTCGTGGCCCAAGGCCTCGCCAGACCAGAAGTGCCTCCCAATTGTCCTGGTCAAACGCTGCTTCAGGTCGAGTCGAGAGGATCAGGTGCAGCGCCACATCCCACTGTTGAATCAGGTGAATGAGGGCCGCTTCGCCGTTTTCGGTCAGCCTCTCCAAGAGGTCGGCGTTGATGGCCGCCATACAGCGTTCTACGATCGGCTTCGCCTCGTCGGGCCGGTCGAGCCGTAGCAGGATCCAGCTCAGACTTAGGTCGTTGACGATGCCGAAGATGCCGACGACCTCTTTTGGAAGGAGGGGGAGATGCCGAGCGATGGACTGCCGCACGGCCAGGGCCCCCTCCATGTCGTCCTCTCCGAAAAGAAGCTCGGCAAGCTGTTTTTGTAGCAGCACCGTAGCGATGTCTCCGACCGAATCGGAGCGAGACGTGATGCTCTCTAGGTTGACGCGGGCCTCGGCGAGGCGACCGGTCTCCATCTGCAGGTGAACGAGCTGCAGCTCGGCCTGGATGGTGTTGGGGTGGGAGAGCCCGGAGTGGTGACGCCGAATCCGGATCGTCTCCTTGGCGATGGGGATGAGCGCCTCATAGTCCGAGCGGCCTTTTTGCCCGCCCTTCAGCACAATTAGGTAGTAGAGGTGGGCCAACTCGAAGCTATCGGGCCCTTCGTGGGCGATGGCGAGCTTCACGGCTTCGTCAAGCCCATCGCGCCAGCTCTCGTCGCCCACCGTGGCCAGGAGGTCGCCCATGGTCAGGTGCGCGGCGACGACGGTGTGCAGGTCGTGCCGGCCGACGTCGATGCCATCGAGGGCGGGTCGCAGCGTGGTGATGGCTTCGCTGAACCGTCGCTGATCTTGCTGGGCCCGCGCCAGGTCGATCCGCATGCGTCGGCTCGCCAGGTGGTCCGTCCCCAGGGCGGCCTCCGAACGAGTCAGTCCCGTCGTCAGAGCGGCCTCGGCAACCGCCGGATCGCCATAGGTTTGTAGCCGTTCATTCAGACCGGCCAACGCCAAGAAAGTAGCGGGCGCGTCGGGTCCGTGCACCGCTTGAATCCGCTCGAAGCGGCGTTTGAAGACCTCGATCGCGCGGTCTGGAAGACCCAAGTGCGACCAACACGCGGCCAGCGAGACTTCGAGCTCGAGAATCGCGTCGTTATCGACCCTCTCTTGGGCCAGGAGTTGTTCGAGGCTGGGCTCCAACATGGCCAGCACCTCGGTCCAACGCCCATCGGCCATGCCCTCTCGGGTATTGGCGATCAGGCGTTCTACGGTCCGTTGAGCCGCCGGTTCTGGCGTGGGTTCCGAGGCATGAGAAACCGGCCCGCCGCAGAGTAGGGCGGCCGAAAGCAGGGCGATGAGACGCCAGTGGCGGACAGCGGGTTCGGCCATATGGCCAGCATAGCCGGTATGAGTGGCGGTCCCCGCTGCGAGGCGAGGCGCTACGCCAATGGGTAGTAGATATCGGTCCGCCAGTCCGCCGGGTTGGGCACCTCGCCGGGGTCGGTGACGTAGACTTCCCAGGGACCGCCCGATGCCGTTCGACCCTGTGCGATGAGCCACGCCTCCACGGCGGCGTGGGTCTGCCCAAGGGTGTCGTAGGGCCCTTGGTGTACCGCAAATGCGAGGTCGCCCCCGGGCAGCTCACCCCTGTGAATCTCTCCAGCGCCTTCTCCGGAGATCACCGGCATTCCCGCCTCGATGGTGCAACGGCCGCGGCTCATGCTGACGTAGCGAGTGAATGGAGGCCCAGCCATGGCTATGCCGTGCTGCTGACAGTGCACGAATACGGCGGGGAGGCACTCGGCCATCGCTTGTTGAAGAGCCGTCATCGCGACGGTTTTGCGCATGTACAGCACAGGCTGGGCGGGCTTGGACACGATGGAGATCTCGACAGACATAGGGGCCCTCCGGGGGTGGAATGACAGGTGGTACAGAGTCAGGCACGGGGCCCGATCGAGGTGGGCGCTGCGTCCGTTCTGGCGTGCAGCAGTCGGCGTGAGACCCACCACCCGACCAAAGGCGCGGGTGAAGCTTTCATGGCTTGAAAAGCCAGTTTCGGTGGCGATCTGATGGATAGGCTGGTCCGTTTCTACCAGCAGGTGGGCCGCTCGGGCAAGTTGGATTCGCTGGAGCCAGGTCTTCGGCGTTGCGGCTGCTGTGTGGCGAAAGGCGCGGTGTAAGTGCGCTTCGGAGTACCCCGCGATGCGGGATAGCTCGGCCGTGGTGGTCACCGGCTCGGGTGAGGTGACGACCCGATGCGTGAGGTTCAAGATGTCGAGGGGGGTCGGCATGGGCCCCTCCTTTAGCGCGCCCTGCGAGCGGTCCGCCTTGACAAAAGCTGCGCTCAGGCCATCGGCAGGTTAGGTTGGCTTTGTTCGAAGTCACTACAATGTATGGGCCACTTCCGGCCGCCCGTCGCCGCTCTGGAGTGTTCATGCGCCATACTCTACTGATTGTGTTGGCGTTGGTGGCCTGCAATCCGGATGGCGGCGAGCCGACCGACCGCGACCCGGACACGGACGTCGACACGGATACCGACGCGCCGCTCGCGGACATCGTGCCCCTGTACGACAGCTCGACGGAGCTGCAGCCGGATTGGCTCGAGG
>JBGCER010000511.1:0-5804 GCA_045106515.1 Myxococcota bacterium | reverse complement strand
GGGCCGGTTACGGACGCCGCCCGGAAGGTCTCATGCTGTCGATCCTCGTCTCTGTCCTCGTCGCCTTGGTGGTTGGTTTCGGCCTGTACCCTGTCTTTTGGACGTGGTACGCCCCAATCATCCCTGCTGTTTTGGCAGGATGTCTGACCTTCTACGTGCTCTTTACGCAGATGACCAAGCGGGTTCAGGCGCAGCTTGAGCCCCTAGGGGCTCTGTTGCAAAACCGGCAGTTGGAGCAAGCAGAAGCGGTGATGGACGGCGTGCAGCGCAAGTGGGGCATGTGGGTGCTGCTGCTCAATCAGCAAGTGTCCGCGCAAAAAGGCGTTCTTCGGTACGCGCAGATGAAGTTCGATGATGCCAAGCCGCTGTTGGACAAGGGCAAGTGGAACAACTGGCAGGCTCACGCCATGTTGGGCGCCATCGCGCACCGCGAGGGTGACCATGCAAAGTGTTGGGATCACCTTGACAAAGCCGCGAAGGCGTCGGCGAAAGAGCCCATGGTCTACATCCTGCATGCGGTGCTGGCGGTGCGCACCGATGATCGAGATCGGGCGATGACCGCTCTGAGTACCGGCATGGAGAAAGCGCCTGCGAGCAATGCGCTCAAGGCTCTGCACAAAACCATCGCCAACAAGAAGCGGATCCAGACGAAAAAGCTGCCCGAATCATGGTTTCACTTCTTCCCGGAAGATCTAATGAAGCAGATGATGGTTCGCGGACGCAAGGGCGGCCCACCCAAGCTGCCTGAAGGCGTACAGCAGCGGTTTGCGCAGGCTCCGTTCCCGCAGCCCAAGGGGGGGTCCAAGAAGATGCGCCGCGGGTGAGTGCATGGGGGCATGAACAAGTCTGACAGCCCTCGCGGGGCGACCTCGGTCCTATTCTCATCCGCCTGCTAGACTCTCTCCAACCCCTGGAGGCATCGCTATCGATCTGCTCGACCAGGACCTGCGAACGGTGCCGTTGGCAGTCCTCGACTTCGAGATGACCGGCTTGGATCCTCACCGAGATCGGGTCTGCGAAGTCGCGGTTGTACGTGGTTCATTGTTTGATGAGCCTCGTGAGTTTCAGTCCTTGGTGCGGCCGGCGGTGACGGTCAGCAAGGGCGCTCGAAAGGTGCATGGGCTCACCGACCAGGTTCTACGGCGCGCCCCCCTGTTCAAGCGCATCGCGCCCGAGCTTGTGGAGTTCTTGGATGGTGCCGTGCTCATCTGCCACAACGTGCCGTTTGACGTCGGTTTCCTGCATCGGGAACTCGATGACGTGGGCGTACCGTTCGCACCTCCGGTCTCCCTCGACACCTTGCTCATGGCGAGGCGATTATTCGCGTTTCGTCGGAATAATCTCGCGAGCGTTTGCGAGTCATTGGGCGTGGAGTTCGAGCAGCAGCACCGCGCGCTTGGCGACGCCCACGCCACGCTCAAGGTGTTCCGCGCGATGATGGCCCTGATCGCGCCCGAGGGTGGGGTGACCGTGCGGGACTTACTCGCTCTCATTGGCCAGCTCGCGCCAGATTCGCCGCTGCGTCTCGCGCAGAAGAGGATATTGACCAAGGCTTTCCGTGAGAAGGTGACGGTGAGGCTGGCCTATCAGTCAACGGGCAATCCGACGATTGGCCCTGTGGAGCGCGAGGTTGGACTGTGGGCGTTAGCCCTGCCCTATATGCAAGGTTGGTGCTATTTGCGCGAAGGGGAGCGCGTCTTTCGCCTGGACCGGATCCGTACCGTGCAACCCGAAGGGCGGCCCTATGACATACCCAACTTTGAACGTAGGGTATGAGTAGCCAGCCGCCGATGCTCCGACCGCTGAAGATCGTACACGTCTGTCGCATCGGCTGGCCCCACATGGGCGGTATGGAGTCCGTGGTTGGCGGCCTTGCTGGTTCGTTGGCTGACGCGGGTCATGATGTGCGGGTCGTGACGCTCGATCGCGCGATAACAAACGGCGAACGTCTGCCTCGTGGCATCTGGGGGGGCGTTCGCTACACGCGGCTGCGCCGTGTCGGTCCCCGTCGCTACCCGGCGGCCCTGCACCTGACGTCGGCCTTGAAAGGGGCGGATGTGGTGCATGTGCACGGCGTGGACGGCCTCTTGCACCAGGCCTTGGCCGGTCGGCCCCTACATGGCGCAAAAGTGGGGCTTACCCCCCACGGCGCCTTCCTTCACACCCGGCGTAATTACTTGATAAAGCAGGGGTGGCTTCGAACGGGCGCGGCGGTAGCGCTCCGCGGGGCCGATCGGGTCTGGTTCACCTCCGAGGCCGAGCGGCAGACCCTCTCCCCGGCGGGCATCGAGGGTCCGGTATTGACGAATGGCGTGGACGTAGAGAGTTTTTCGTCGATCCGACGTAGGCCGGAGAGCGGGCGGTGGCTGGTGATGGGCCGGGTTGACGTCCACAAAGGTCTAGATGACCTCCTGGTGAGACTGGCTGCGCTCGCTCAACATGACCCTCGCCCGTTTCAGCTGCGGGTTGTGGGCCCAGAAACCGCTGCGGGGTTGGTGGCCCGCCTGCAGGCCCAGGCGCAGCGGCTGGGGATCCGTCACCGGGTGCAGTTCTTGGGGCCGGTTTCGGACGGGGAGCTGCGCGCTGAACTGGCCCGTTGCGAGCTCGCGCTCTTCCCGAGCCGGTACGAGGGTTTTGGAGTGGCGGTGGTGGAAGCGATGGCCGCTGGGGTTCCCGTGGTGGTCAATGACATCCCGCCGTTCCGTGAGCTTGTTCGCGATGGCGAAACCGGATTCATCGTTCCTTTCGCAAAAGGCAGCGGTCGGCGCATGATCTATGAGATCCGCGACAAGGCCCAAGTCGTGAGCGGGCCGGCGAGGGCGGCGGCGACCCGCCACTCGTGGACGGCCCGAGTGCGGGAGTGGGTGCAGGTCTACGCAGATCTGGTGGCCTCATGAAGATCGGCCTGGTGTGCTCCGCCGGCGGGCACCTCTCCCAGTTGTTGTTGCTGCGCCAGAAGTGGACTCACCACGACGTGTTCTGGGTGACCTTGGACAAGCTCGATGCTCGGACCAAGCTGGCTGAAGATCGGGTCTACTACGCCCACGGGCCCACGAATCGAAATCTGGGAAAGGCATGGAAGAATCTGTCATTAGCGCGAAGTGTGCTCACTGATGAACGTCCGGATGTGCTGGTGAGCAATGGGGCCGGCGTGGCCGTGCCCTTCTTCGTCGTGGCCCGACGCAGGTCGATCCCCACCGTGTTCATCGAAGTCTACGACCGGGTCGAGGTACCGTCCCTCACAGGCGCGCTACTCGCCCCGATCACTTCGGCAGTGGTGGCTCAATGGCCGGAGCAGCTCGACGCCTACCCCCACGCCACTCTCCTGGGGCCGATGCTGTGATCTTCATCGTCGTCGGCACCCATGAGGATCCATTCGACCGCTTGGTGCGAGCCGCCGAGCTCATCGCCGGCTCCGGACGCAAGGTCGTGCTGCAAAAGGGCACCAGCCAGGTTCCGTCCCCGTCGTGCGACAGCGTGGCGTGGATGACTCCAGAGCAAATGGAACAGTCGTTTGACGAGGCCAGCGTCGTCGTGTGCCACGGGGGCCCCTCCACCATCGTTGAGGCTGGCCAGCACGGGCACGTCGCCATCGTTGTTCCCCGCCAGGCTCGATTCGCAGAGCACGTGGATGACCATCAGCTTCGATTCGCTCAGCGCATCGCAGACCGAGTGAGGGTGATCGAACATATCCAGGCGTTGCAAGGTGCGATCCTGGAGCATGAGGCCTGGGCGAAAGGTCGGCGTCCGCTCGGATGTGAGCCGGAACGTGTGGCGCGATTTGCAGACGGGGTAGAGGCCGTTTGCACGCGCGTAATAGATACCCCCAGGGCGCCGAGCCGCGTGCGTGATAGGCTCCGAGCGCTTCGAAGGTGGATCCAGGCCCGTTGATGTCTACGCCGACCCCTCACATTCCGCAGACCCTCTGTGCAGGCCGCTACTTGCTCGTCGATCCGATCGGCGAGGGTGGCATGGCTACGGTATACCGCGCCTTTGACCAACGACTTCAGGTCTGGCGAGCCGTGAAGGTCCTCAATCCGAAGTATGGCAGCTCCAAGAAAGTCAAGGCTCGTTTCGACACCGAAGCGCAGACTATGGCTCTGTTGGAGCATCCGAACATCGTTCGCGTGTACGACGTCGGGTCTATCGGCGAGGTCAGCTACATCGTCATGGAGCTGGTCGAAGGCGGTACGCCGGTGGACTGGCTCGAGCGGTGGGGCTGCATGCCGGCTCGCTTGGCGCTCCGGGTGATTGAGCAGATCTGCCATGGCATCGAGGCGGCCCACGCGAAGGGCGTGATCCATCGCGATATTAAGCCTCACAACGTGCTCCTGACGCTCGATGGCACCTGTCGTGTGACGGACTTTGGCATCGCGAGGGTGGGGGATCCCGACCAGAGCATGACCAAGACGGGCGCGGTCATGGGCACCTGGGGCTACATGGCTCCTGAGCAGCGAAGCGACGCCAAAGCGGTGGACCAACGCGGCGATGTCTACGCCATCGCCGCCACGCTCTACACGCTCGTGAGCAACCGCATCCCCATGGATCTGTTCGCCGCCGACCGCGACGCGTCCATGATGAGCGGGGTCCCAGAAGCGCTGTTCGGCGTCATGCTCAAGGCCACGGACTACGACCGGGACAAGCGGTACGACTCTGTCGCGGACCTTCGCGTCGCGTTGGCCGAGGTCTTCGCCGGGTTGCCGCCTGATCCTGCGGATACGCCCGCTCTCGTTTCGGCGCCCCTCGACCGGATGGGCCCACCGGCGCCCGAGCTCATGGCCCGGGCCGTTCCGCTGGTCGACGAAGCGACCGGTCGCATGGTGGCACCCACCATCTTGCCCAACACCAGCGTCAACGACGCCACAGATGTGTCGGTCGACACCCAAGCTGTGTCGCTGATCGAAGAGCCGGCTCCGCGTCGAAAGCGCACGTCGCTGGTGTGGCTGGCTGCGCTAATCCCGTTGATCTTGGGCGTGCTTCTCTTCTCCATTGCTGCGATTGTCGCCCTGCCCATTCTGCTCGGCAATGGCGCCCGAGACACCGGCGCGCCGCTGGACACCGACGTGATTGTGCAGGTTCCGGATGTGATTCCGGAGCCAGACACCGACGCGCTGGTCCAAGTGGACCCGGACCCGGACCCGCAGGTGACCGCAGACCCGGTGCGCCCGATCCGAACCCAACCGGATCCGGTGGAGCCAGATCCGGTGGAGCCAGACCCAGTGGAGCCGGACCCCGTCGAACCCGATCCGGTGGAGCCGGACCCCGTCGAGCCCGATCCGGTGGAGCCGGACCCCGTCGAGCCTGATCCTGTCGAGCCGGACGTTGTCGCTATCGTCGAGAAGCCGCCTGAGGTCGAGCAGTGCATTCGGGCTCGCCCGCCTGGCGAGGCGGCGGTTGGCTCTAAGGCAAGTTTTGAGGCCTCGTTTTGCGTGGGTGAGGGCTCCCACCGTGTCACCCTCTGGTATCGACCCGTGGGCACGGAGTCGTGGCAGTCGGTGGGCATGCCGTACCGGTTGGGGGCGTATCGGGCGAACATCCTGGTCGACGAGCGCTTCAGCCGCGGCGTGCAGTTCTACATCGAAGGGGCTGACCAAACCTATGGCAGCAGAAATTCGCCCCGGAAGGTGAAGGTCCGGTAGTCCTCGGCGGTTAGCAGCGGGTCACGGGGCGGCGCACATTGTGTTGGCTCCTCAAACAATTTCCTGCAAACTAGGATTATCGATGGCCCGCCTGCTGACTCAGCCGCTCTCCCGTGCATTGGTCGTGGAGCGGCCGCACGCCTCTCTGACGGGCTACCTGCGGAG
>JBGCER010000510.1:0-10548 GCA_045106515.1 Myxococcota bacterium | reverse complement strand
TCCAGCTCTTCGGCCGTCTTGGCGAGCTCGATCGTCAGCTCTTGATTGCGCTCTTCCGAGGCAGCCAGCTGAGTGCGGGCCTCGGCCAGCTCCTCTTTGAGCCGGTTCAACTCGGATGTCGCCGCCACCAGCCGCGAAGTGGCTTGGGCGTGCCGGGCGATCTGCCGGGGCTCGGGCTCGTTGGACGCCACCAACTCCGCTTGGAGCCGCACGGTCTCAGCCTTGAGGGACAGGATCTCTTCGCGGAGCATCTCAGCTTCGCTCGCCGGGATCATCAGAGTGGCTTCCGCCATCTCCACTTCCAGCTCCAACTTATTCTCTTCCTCAGGAGCTTCCGTCAGCGAGCCACAGGCGACCAAAAGGGTCAAAACAGGAGTAAAGCGAAACATAGAACCTCCAGATGCTCCTAGCTTAAGCAAGCATCATGCCAAGAAAAGAAAAGTTTCTTCCGTCCAAAAGACGCGACTGCGACAAGACTTCCGCACCCAATGGGACACCCCGGTAGCGGGGGTCAGGACGCTAGGTGTAAGACGTCTCAAAGTCTTACACCTAGCGTCCTGACCCCCCTTCGCCCCAGGGGTGCTCCTCGATGCGAAACCGCCCAAAGTCAAACGGCACGCCATCCGCCTGCTCAACCTTGACCAATCGCTCTTCGATGCCCTGACTCCGCAGGGTGTCGGCCCGGTGGAAGCACAGCGGCATATTCCCACGCTTGCCCAACAGAGTATGGGCCGTCCAAGAGCAGCCGCCCCGACATGTATCGGCGTAATAGCAGGACTTACAGAAGCCCCACAACTCATCGGTCGTGCGGTCGCGGCTGAACCTGAGCTCCGCCGTATTGTTCCAGATGTGATGCAGGGAGTGATCTCGTAGGTTTCCACCCACGTACGGTGCACTCGGCAGGCTGGGACACCCCTTCACATCGCCATTGGACTCGATGCCGAGCACATATCGACCCGCCTGGCAGCCCTGCCAGTGGGCGCGGCGCAGATCTTTCTCGAAGGGCCCGAAATAGCCCAGGTTATTCGCCGCTTCGACCCGAAAACCTGTGGACTTTCCGCGCCGAGCGATGGCCGCGAGCCGAGGGACCAACTTCAGCAAATCTGCAGGTTGAAGCAACCATTCCTCACGATCCGCAGCCCGACCCATCGGCCCCGTGAGCTGGACCTGCCACACCTTGACGCCCGCTTCGATGAGCACGTCTGCCAGCCCTTCCACCTCTGGAAGATTCATCAGGTTCCACTGCGTGTTCGCGTGCGCCTTCATGCCTGCTGTACGGATGTGTCCGAGGGCAGCGACCGCCGCGTCAAAGCTGCCCGGAACCGCGCGCAGGGTGTCATGGGTCTGCCGAAGGCCATCGATCGAGGTGCTCATCGCCACCATGCCGCAGTCCGCCGCGGCCTGAGCCATGGACGCCGTCACCTGTCGAGCCCCGGTGGTCATGGTGGGCGCGATGCCCGCCCGAGCCGCTGCGCGAACCACCTTTAGCCACTCGGGGTATAAATAGGCTTCTCCGCCAATAAAGGTGATCTCTTTAGTTCCCATGTCCGCGAGCTGCTGAACGATGGCCAAGGCCTCGTCCAAGCTGAGCTCCTCGGCGCGAGGCTTGCCTGCGCGGCTGCCACAATGCCGACACGCCAGGTCGCACTTGAGCGTGAGTTCCCACACCACGTAGCGAGGGTGGTCAGCCACCCCAAGCTCGGTGTCTCTAGGTACATGGGGAGCGACATCAGAGGCGGTCATTGAAGCTCACGAGGGGAGAACTGCAGGTTACACTACAGCCTAGGCACGACGGAGACGCCATGACTATGATCCCCTGTGATCGCTGCGGTCGCCACCACAAAGCGACCCAAAGCGACTGTCCATTCTGCAACACCGAACGCTCGTCCCTGGGCCGCAAAGCCCTGTATTTGGCTGGCGGCGTGGTCACGACCGTCGTACTCGCAGCTTGCTACGGCGTGGGTGGATTCGATGACGTTGGCGACCGTGACCAAGACCAAGACGGCTGGGACTTCACGATGGACTGCGACGACACCGACCCGTCGGTGAACCCTGGAGCAGTCGAGATCTGCGCCGATGAGATCGACAACAACTGCGATGGCGCCGTGGACGAAGCGGGCTGCGAGCCCGGCGACACCGATACGGACACCGACACCGACACCGACACCGATACAGATACCGACACCGACGGCTGATCGCGCTGCGTGCCTCCCTCGATCGCGGTAGGGCCCAAGGGCGACCTTCGCGCTCCACCCGAGGCTGACAGCACCCATGCCGCCCCGCCGAACTGGCGTCCTGCTCATCAACTTGGGCACGCCCGACGCCTGTACAACACCTGCCGTTCGTCGATACCTGCGAGAGTTCCTTATGGACCCGCGGGTGCTCGACATCAATCCGGTCGCCCGTTGGCTGCTGGTGAACCTGATCATCGCGCCCTTTCGGTCCCCCAAGAGCGCCCACGCGTACCAGCAGGTCTGGACCGAGCGAGGTTCGCCGCTCCTCACGGCCGGACAGGACCTAAGCGCAGCGGTGCAGGTCGCGCTGGGCGACGGCTACGATGTCGAACTGGGCATGCGCTACCAAAACCCCAGTATTGAAGCCGCGCTTCAACGACTGGACCCGGACACGCTCGACCGCCTCATCGTCCTTCCCCTCTTCCCGCAGTACTCGTCGGCCGCCACAGGCTCCGCCATCCAAGAGCTCTTCGATGTGCTCGGTGCCCGCTGGAATGTGCCCTCCGTGCAGGTGATCTCCGACTTCTATGACCACCCGGGCTTCATCCAGGCCCAGGCCGCGGTGGCCCAGGAAGAGCTCGCCAACTTTGGCGCGGAGAAGGTGCTCTTCAGCTACCACGGGCTCCCGGAACGCCACGTACAAAAGAGCTGGAAGCCCGGCTTTACCGAGTGTTCTCTCAAGGGGCCCTGCCCCGCCATGCAGCCCGGCAATCGCTACTGCTACCGGGCCCAATGCTACGCCACGACCCGAGCCCTTCAGACCGCGCTGGGGTTGGACGACGACACGGTGGAAGTGAGCTTTCAATCTCGACTTGGCCGAACCCCATGGATTCAGCCCTACACCGATGAGGTCATGCCAAAGCTCGCCGCACAGGGCGTGAAGCGCTTGGCGGTCATGTGCCCGGCGTTCACCGCAGATTGTCTGGAGACCCTGGAAGAGATCGGCATCCGCGCACGGGAAGACTGGAAAGCAGCCGGTGGTGAGTCGCTGCTGCTCTTGCCTTGCGTCAACGCCGCTCCCGACTGGGTCGACGCAGTGGCGCAGATGGTGCGGGACGCATGACCGGCCTGTCCGACGCAGTGTTGGCGTGGGACCACGAGCTGGTTCGCCTGTCCAAGCGCGTGCGCATCCTGTCGTCGCTCTCTTGGCCGGCAGAGGTCCTCGACCGCGCCATCGATCAGGCCGAACGCGGCGTGCTGGAGCTACCGGAGCCCCCGCCGGTGGTGCCGACGCACGACCCTCGAACGGACTTGAAGGAGTGGCTCGAACGGGCCCCAGAAGACTCCCCGGTCTGCACCTTCTTGGCCCGTACCGGCCGGGGCTACCTTCAGGCGGCAGAGCTACTTCATACCGCAGGAACGCCCGCTTTCGTAGAGCACTCCGTCTCGCTCTACGGACACCCCAGAGACCAGGTTCGACCCGGCAGCCCCACTCACCTTCAGGCGGCGCATCACTACCTGCGCACGACCGAAGGCCTGCCTGGGCGACTCCACGACGAGAGCCTGACCAGCGCAGAAGCGGCCGAGATCCTGCAGCATCGAATCGACGCCGTGTTTGGTGACCTACCGGTGAAGGTGACGCCGGGGCTCAATGCACGGGCGACCGCCGCCTCAACCCATGTGCGCCTCCGTTCAGAAGCCACCTACCACCCCGACGAGCTCGATCATCTGTTCGTCCACGAGGTCATGGTGCATTCGCTGTCCAAGCGCAATGGCCAGAATCAACCGCTGCAAAGCCTCGGCCTGTCCTCGCCTCGGTCCACCCGCACCCAAGAAGGCCTGGCCACGCTCGCGGAGCTGATCACCGACAATATGGACGTGCTGCGCCTTCGCCGCGTCGCCCTCCGAATCGTCGCTGTCGATGCCGCACTTCAAGGGGCCGATTTCATCGAGGTCGTCACGCTGCACACCGAGCATGGCGTACCCACCGACGAGGCCGTGCGGTCTGCGGGCCGCGTTTTTCGCGGAGGTGATGTTCGCGGAGGCGTGGCGTTCACCAAGGACGTGGTCTACCTCCAGGGGCTGCTCGATGTACACACAAGCTTGCTCGAAGCCATGCAACACGGCGACGACCGGCTAACCGAGGTGCTCTTCGCGGGCCGATTCGCCATCGAGGACGCGCCGCTCATCCGGACGCTCCTCGACGAGGGCGTGCTGGTCTGGCCCTCTGTGCTGCCCGACTGGGTCCAACAGCGGCACCGTCTGGCCAGCTATCTGTCGTGGGCCAGCTTCAATCAGCAGGTGTGGGCTGCGCCGCCAGATGAGTGAGCTTGTTCGGGTTGCGTACGATGCGCACCCCCACCACCTTTGAATCCGAAATATCGAGGACCAATGCGCTTTCTACGCGCCCATCCTCGAAGAAGATGGCGCCGGGCTGTCCGTTGACCCACATCATCTTGGGGGGCGTCATGGCTCCACGGATCCGCACAATGCCAAGCAGGAACTTGGCGATGTACTTGGGCCCGCGGATCGGTCGCGCGGCCGCGTGAACCACGCCTCCCCCGTCGGACCACAACGTGGCGTCTTCGGACAGCGACTGCACAAGACCCTCTAGATCCCCAGTCAAACAGGCGACGCCGAACCGCATGACCAGCGCGTCCACCGCCGGGCCGGGCGCGTCAAAGCGAGGCCGGCCTTGCTGCACGTGGCGTCGAGCCCGGCTCGCGAGTTGGCGTGCATTATCTGCCGATGTACCCAAGATCTCCGCGACCTCGGCCATGTCATAGTCGAACACATCTCGCAGCAAGAAGGCGGCGCGCTGAGGCGGGGTGAGGTGTTCGAGCAAGACCAAAAAGGCCATCGACAAGGACTCGGCCATCTCGCCAGGCTGGGCGGGCTCATCGGTCGGCAGAGGCTCTGGAAGCCATGGGCCCACATAGGTCTCCCGTCGGGACCGGGCGCTGCCCAATTCATCGAGGCAGAGGCGCGTCACCACTGTGTTCAGCCACGCGGCCGGGTTTCGGACGCCCTGGGCCTGATTCCATCGGATCCAAGCCTCTTGAACCACATCCTCGGCGGCGCTCACCTCGCCGAGCATCCGGTAGGCCAGGCCCCTCAGCCGGGCGCGCTCGCGCTCAAAGGTGTGGTCACTCATAGAGCCTCCCAACAGGGGCCGGGTGCCGCTCTACCCGGCGGGGCCCCCGAGGCCAACGGTACAACCGGCGGAGCCCCCGACGCTCCAGGGCAGGTACAAGCATCGTATAGCCAAGGATCGCCTCTTTCATCCAGTGCCCGACCCGGCCCGCGATCCACCGATCCGTGGGCCGATCCTGCCCATCGGTGAACTGAACGAGGCCGTGGCCCCCGCCGAGACCCACCAACCGCATGACCAGACCTAGGTCCAGACCCAGGGTCGACTGGCCGCTGGCCTCGCGCAGGATGTTGTCGGCCGCGTGTGCCCCCATCGGCATGGCCGCAGCACACGACATCTTGAGCCAAGGCTTGCCGTCGACGAACGCCGCATCTCCCACCGAATAGACGCCGGTGCCCTCCAGCTTCAGCCGTGAGTTCACGCGCAAGCGGCCCTGTGCATCGACAGGGGCACCCAGGGTCGCTACGACGGGCGATGCCCGCATTCCGCCGGTCCAAACACTCACATCCGAAGGGTGTCGAGAGCCATCGATACGGACCGAACCCGCTTCGACCGCGTCGACGCGACCTCCTTCCATCAACACGATCCCCAAGCGCGACAAGCGCCGACGGAGCGACCGCTCCGCCCCCGGACACAGGTCGCCACCCACCCGACCCGAGGTGACCAAATGCACCCGCGAGGCCCCCATGCACGCCAGCTCGGTCGCGAGCTCTAGGCCCGTGAGCCCTGCGCCGATCACCGTCACCACCGCCGCACCTCGGGCGGCTTGACCGAGTGCCCTCGCAGCGGTCGGGTCGCTGAGTCGGTGGGCTCCCGCTAACGCCTCTGGAACGCAGAACTGGCTCCCAAGGGCCAAAATGAGTCGGTCGAACTGCAGCTCCCCACCCTGCTGAAGGGCGAGCCGATCCGGTCCAATGTGCTGCACGCGATCGCGTACAACCCTGACTCCGAGGGGTTCGAGGGCCATCGCCAGGTCCACCTGCCGTGGGCGAGTCCCCCGCACCATCTGGTGCAAACGCGTGCGTTGAATCTGCACGCCGGTGGCATCCACCAGCGTGACCGAGTCCAGTCCAGCCCGACCGGCCAGACGACCCGCCGCCATCACCCCCGCGTATCCGCCACCCGCGATCACGACCCTCATGCAGCCTCCTCGGTTCACCCCTTCGACGACACAGCCCTCGCCGTTGTGACACGCCATCTCTCACGAGCCGCGGCCTCTTCACCGATGACCGGGGTGGAGGCTCCATGCGCTCACTCGCCCTCATGCTCGCCGTCGCCTGTACAGCCGACCTTCCCGACCCGGATGTCGAGCCAAAGCCCGAGCGACCCGCCACGGCCACAACCTCGCCGAGCCTGCCCTGGTGGGGCGCAGAGCCTTGGGAGTCGGACTCAGATTCCGATTCGGACTCAGATTCCGACTCGGACACCGACACCGACACCGACACCGACACCGACACCGACGTCGCCGAGCTGCCCGACGCCGATGGGACGCTGACCTGGACCACCTGGGAGAACGGTGTTCAAACCTGCACCGCAACCCTGTCTCTGACCGGCGACAAGGGATCCGGCTGCTCGACGTGCGACGTCGTCTTGGATGTGAGCACCACCGTGGTCTCCTCCGATGGTGACTGCGACCTGGACCAGGCGGAGCTCTTCGCAGACGGAACGCTTGGCTACTCACCTCGATGGCGAGACCCATGGAGAGACCAGCTCTTTCGTGGTGTGCTGATGTCCAAGCTCGAGAACGACGACTGGGTCGTCATCGATCGGGACGGGGACCCAAGAGGCACAACCGCCCACGGCCGAACTCACCTGCTGTGGACCGTGGACCGAACCTGGGGCGCCCTGGACAGCCTGCCCACCGAGTACCTGACCTGCGGCGGATCGGTGGGAAAGCGCGCCGCAACGCCGGTCTCCGGTCCCTGGACCCAGACCGAAGACGTGCCCTGTGACGGCTCCAAGGTCGACGCGTGGACCGTGTCCCTGGACCAAGCAGCAACGTTCACCGTAGACACGACCGACCCGAGTCGCCCCTTTGACCCCTATCTTTGGGTGAACAATAGCGACGGTTGCACGGTGTATGAGAGCGACGACGCCGCCGCCTGCACCAATCCGCCCCCCTCGTTCGGCTGTCCGAGCCTGACGTTGCCGGCGGGCACGTGGACGATCTACGTGGGGAGCCGAGGCCAGTGTCTGTCGGGCGCCGCGCCGTACAAAGTCGCCGTAGAGGGTCCGGATCCATCCCTCTCCTTGTCCGCCGACGACAGCATCACCGGAGGCGTCACCGTGCGCCGGGTGGCGATGGACGGCTCGATTACCCTTCGCTGATGCGCTGACGACGTTCCAAGGCCTGCCGGTAGACCGACTCGTACGACGCCGCAGCGCGACCCCAATCGAATCGTTGGGCCATGCCACGGGCCCGGATCCGATCGAACGCGGCCCGATCCTCTCGATATAAGCGCAGAAACGCGTCTGCCGCGCCCAGGGCTGGACCCAGATCATAGGGCCAGAAGCGATAGCCAGTGCCGCTATCTTCTGCCAAATCGACGGGTTCAACCGTATCAACGAGCCCACCCGTAGCATGGACGAGCGGCACGGTGCCATAGCGCATGGCGTAGAGCTGATTCAGGCCGCATGGCTCAAAGCGCGAGGGCATCAACAGCCCATCGCATCCGGCGGTAATCAAGTGGGCGAGGCCCTCATCATAGCCAACCCAGGTTGCGACGCGACCCGGATGCGCCCCGCAGACCGCCCGCATCCACGCCTCCCACTCGGGCTGACCGCTGCCCAAGAGCACCACCTGAGCGCCACGGTGGGCCAGCCACGGCACGAGCCCCTCCAGTAGGTCCAGACCCTTCTGATGAACGAGCCGGCCGATAAATCCGAAGACCGGGGCGTCCGGATCTACCTCCAAGCCCATCTTTTTCTGCAAAGCGGACTTACATAGGGTCTTTCCATCCATATCATCGGGTCCGAAGGCCGCGGGAAGCAGAGGATCGGTCCGGGGATCCCACTCCTCGCCCACACCATTGACGATGCCGTGCAGGTCGGACCACCGCGCCGCCAGCAAGGGCTCCAGCCCATGGCCTCGCGTCTGGGTGATTTCCTTGGCATAGTTTGGGGATACCGTCACCAGTTGATCCGCCGTCGAGACTCCGCCTTTGAGCGGCGACAACATGTTTTGGTGCGTGAGCGTGGACCGCCAGCGAGGGGCCAAGTCCAGGGCATCGAAGTGGTCCAACGATTCGGCGCCGTGGTGCGCCACATTGTGCAAGGCCAAGATGGAGGCCGCGCGCAGGTACCGGCCCGCAGGTCGGCTGACGGCATCGAGCAGGAGCGGCACCAACCCAGCGTGCCAATCATTGGCATGAAACACCAGATCCTCGTCCACGGAGTCCGAGAGCAGGGGCAGCTGCGGCACCTGGAGGCTCGCCCGGCACATCAGCGCATAGCGGAACAGGTTGTCGCCGAAGGTGCCTCGGGCATCCCCATAGATCCCGTCTCGGTGGAAGCTGGGATGATCGACGAACAGGTGGTCGACCTGGCCGCGACGGGCGTGAAACCACCGGATGCGATGAGGCTGCCCATAGAGCCAACCGCCTCCCGTCAGACCCAAGTCGTGAACGTCGTCATAGGCTGCATACCTGGGAGCGACCGTCACAACACGATGTCCGCGTGCAGCGAGCGCCGCCGGCAAGGCGCCGCTCACGTCACCGAGCCCCCCGGCTTTCGACCACGGGAGGATCTCAGAAGAGATGTGGATGATGTTCACCGCGCCTCCGAAGCAGGCGCGAGTGTATCAGCCCACCGACCGGGGGCTACAGCGACTCGAGGTAGGTGACCAAGTCTGCCTTTTCTTCGGCAGAGAGGTGCACGGTCTTGCCCATGCCGACTCTCTCGGCGATGGCGACCAACTCGGCTAGGTCCGCAGCGCGGCCATCATGAAGGTAGGGCGCCGTCGCCGCGATGCCGCGAAGGGTCGGGGTGCGAACCGCCTCCAAGCCCACCATGGCGTAGGGCTGTGAGTCGGTGAACTGCGCGCCATTGTGGCAAGACGAGCACTCCGCCGAGCCATTGAAGATCTCGCGTCCACGGGCCACGGCATCGGCGTCGAGGTCGACGGCCGTCTGCGGGTACGGCGTGAAGTCGATGTAGTCCTGCACCGAGAACGACTGCTGGATGCCGGCGCCGGAGCCACCCATGCGAGTCCCGCTGGTCAGACGAACTTCAAGGTCGACCGAGATCGGCTCGCCTTCGAAGTTCTTGGTCCAGGTCACGGGCTCAGTGGCCGTCACATTTCCCGCCAGAGACGGCGTTTGACGGTCTCCTTCGGCGAAGGCCCAGCTGAGACCATCATTGCGGCCATCGGTGTGGCAGGTCGCGCAAGAGATGCCGCCCGAGTGGGCCGCCATGCTGCCATTGGTCGCGCTGTAGAACAGCTTTCGGCCTTCATCAACGGAGGCATCGACGGTGAGCGGCGAGGATTCCACCGCGCGTTCGATCGACAAGCCGATGTCGTCGCCTTGGAACAGGTTGTTCTGCAAGACGCGCTGGCGGATACCATCATGAAGGTCTCCGAACGGCACATGGGCGACCGAGCGGTCGAGCCACGAGTCGACCATGGCTTCTTGGCGGCCGGTGAACACCAAGCCTCGCGGGCCGGCGTCGGTGACGACGCTGAAGGCCGCACGGAACTCGAAGCCCGGATCCTGTTCGAAGCCTTCGCCGAAGTCGATGCCCACTCCGCCGCGTCCGATGTTGGAGTTTCGGTCTTCAGGCACGTTCAATGGCAGACCCAGGACCGCTTCTGAGCCCTCCATGGAGGCCAACACCATCAGGCCATCGGGGCTGAACGTGAGAGACGAGAGATACGAACGAACATTCTGCTGGTCGATCGCGCCGCTCCTGACGACGGAACGCATGCCTTGCATGAAGAAGGTCCGCTGGCGCTCAAGGCTCGGGTCGCCACCGCCGTCGGACTCGACCATGAGCACGACTGGGTTGGTCCGCCCAACGCCGGGTCCACTGCTGTAGCCACCGGTCTCACCGATCTCGCCGTCGTCATTGTCGACGGAGGTGAAGTGGTCCACGTACAAGACCGGCACTGCGATGGTCTTTCCGTCCGGAGACACCGCCAAGTCGCCCGTGACGCGAGGGGTCATGATGACCGGGTCGTTGGGTTCGCCGGTTTCGTGATTAAAGCTGCTGCGGAAACGCTCGGGG
>JBGCER010000509.1:0-7372 GCA_045106515.1 Myxococcota bacterium | reverse complement strand
AACACCACCACCCGGCTGCTCGGAAGCTCATCGAGGCTCGTGATGAAGCGACCGGTCTCGATGGCGCCGCCCAGGGACTGAAAGTAGCTCGCGAGAGCCGCCGAGATCGCGGCGGAGCCCCCTTGCGCGACAGGCCAGTTCTCCACGTGGGCCGAGATCAAGAAGACCATCGTCATGGCAGCGGTCAGCGGCGTGTCCAGCGGAAGGGTGGCGTGGGCCGCACAGCCAGCCAGCAGCGCCCGCGTGCGCGGATCCCGAAACCTGCCCCGCGACAACCCGGACGCCGACCTCCACGCGTGAAGCCCAAACCGGGCCATCAATAGTGGGTGCTTGGGGATCCTCAACGGCCCAAGCGCGCCGGCAAACAGGTCGTGGGGCCTCTCCAAGAACGGCTGCACAAGGCTTGCGTACCGATCGCCATCGAGGCCCAACTGCCCCGCCGTGTCGGCCACAGACCGCTTGAGCAAGACCGCCGGCCCCTCATCGAGCGGGTGCGCCACCGACACCTCGGATTGCAGCCAGGTGAGCCCATGCTCATGGAGAGGCAGCTGCCGAAAGAACGGCGACAAGATCCCGGTCGGATGACAACCGGAGCAGACGTCGTGAGTGAAGCCTGGCAGGGTGAGCTCTTGGGTCCGCGTCCCGCCGCCGATCGTGGGACTCCCCTCTACAACCAAGACAGAAGCTCCATTTCGAGCGAGCTCGATGGCGGCGGCTAGGCCGTTGGGCCCGGAGCCAATCACGATGGCATCCAGCTCAGGCTCGGTAGTGGCGGGCAGCATGGGCATGGGGCGTGGACCTAGGGTGCGCGTGCAGTATCTGGATTCAACCGGGCGCTCATCCCGGCTTTTGGTGGCGTCGGCGGAGTCAGCGCCATACCGACGGGCTGTCGTACACCGCTTCGGGCCACGAGGGTTCGAGTGTGGGAGTACGGCGCGATGGACGTTCCATCACGAAGGTGTACTTACCTTCAACGAGCTCGGCGGACTCCGGTATCCCCGCAAGACCGCGAGCATAGAGAGAGAGAAAAATGGGCAACAAGCTCTTTGTTGGTGGCTTGGCTTGGGCAACGGATGATCACGGACTCCGTGCAGCATTCGAAGAATACGGCACTGTGACCGAGGCCAAGGTCATCTCTGACCGCGACACCGGCCGCTCCCGCGGTTTCGGCTTCGTCACTTTCACGACGGACGACGAGGCCCAAGCGGCCATCGCTGCACGTGATGGCAGCGACCTCGACGGACGCTCCATCCGCGTCAACATCGCCGAGAACAAGCCCCGCCGCGACAATCGCGACGGTGGCGGCGGTGGCGGTCGCTGGTAGACCTCTCCGTACCTATCTTTAGCGCCCCTAGCTCTGAACACTCAGGGCTGGGGGCGCTTTTTGATGCACCGCTGGCGCTCCAAACTTCGAAAAAACAGAATCTGTAGCACAGCCATTCCCATTGGTTCGTATGCAGGAGGCCCCATACCTTCCGAGCGAGCACAGGGGCACCCCATGAACGTTGCGCATACCGGAAATCGAGGAATCGGTCCGGACGTCATGAGTCGCGGCAGGTGGATGTGGCCCAGCAGCAACATGTCAACCGACTGCGAGGCTGCATTCAGCTTCGCCCACGGCCAGTGAGGCTACCTTGAAGCCGTCTGACCTCAACTATCAGCATCTCCGCTACTTCCGCGCGGTGGCTCATGAAGGTTCTGTACTGCGCGCGAGCCGCGCATTGCACCTGGCGCCATCGACCGTATCTGGACAGATCAAGACCCTGGAGACTCAGCTCGGCTCGCCCCTGCTCACCCGCGCGGGGCGAAACCTGGTGCTAACGGAATTTGGGCGCACCGTGTTGCGCTACGCCGACGACATCTTCGAGACCGGTGACGACTTGGTCCGCAATGTGGTCATGTCGGAGCGCAGGGACCGGGCCAGAGTCGGGGTCAGCAGCGTGCTGCCGAAGTTACTCACCAGCGACCTCCTTCGGCTCGCGCTCACCGATACCGTCGAGTTGCACCTGGAACATGGCTCCACCGAAGAGCTATTGGGACGCCTCGCTCGGCGCCGACTCGACGTGGTGCTCTCGGATGCCGACAAGCCATCTTGGCTCGGCACCCGTGGCTATGCCCACCCCGTCGTGGAGACCGGCATCGCCGTGTTCGGCGCCAAGAAGCACGCCGACATCGCCCGGCTCAACCTGCCGCAGAGCCTGAGCGAAGTCCCGTGGCTGGTGCCACAACAGGGAACCAGCCTACGCAGCGGGCTGGAAGTGTGGTGGGACGAAGTCGGTCTCGACATCGAAATCGCGGCCGTCGTGGACGACTCCGCGCTGCTGAAAGCCCTGGGAGACGCCGGCTTCGGAGTGTTCGCTGCCCCGGCAATCATGCAGGATGCCATCGTCGCGGCGTTCGATGTCGAGTGCATTTGCACAACGGACCGGGTCGTGGAGCGGGTCTTCGCCATCGCTCGCGAAGAATACCCCGCATCCGACGCCATCCGGAAGATTTGCGGCATTCAGAGCGCGACATCGCAAGAAGCTCCGCTACCTGGGGTCTAGACCGGTCACCTCCGATCCGATGAACCCGGTGGAGTGTGCATGCTTCTTTGGGTCCAGCGCCTGGACCGGCTCTGCCGCATAGGCTCACAACCACACATGTCCGTGCAAGCCCGCAGGCAGGTATGGAATACCAATGCTGCGGCGCTGGGCTCCGTGCTGATGACCCTGATGTTCATCCCCATGCACCTGGTGGCCGGGGCGCCCATCCGTGCGGCACTCCTGACCCTCAGCGTTCTCTGCTTTGCCACTGTGCCCGTATTATCTATGGCGCAGCGACACAATTTGGCACGACCCCTGCTCGTCTTTGGATTCAATGCCTGCATCTTGGTCATGCAAGCCACAGACTCGTCCAGCCGCCTGTGGATCTGCTACATCGCCATCGCCTGCGCCGCCATGGTCATCTTCTCGGATAAACACAGGTTTGCTGGATACGTTAGCGCCTTGGTGAGCATCGTCTTTGCGGCGATCGCGGCCTCGGGCATGCTCGACCCGATCAGCGCGGCCCTGGGCCAACCGCCCATTCCAACAGCGATCGACGTGGCGGCCGTGGCGGCCGTGATGGTCATCACCCCCGTTGTCATCGGGCGCATGAGCTACCAAGTCGCGCAGCACGATCAGTGGCGGATCCGAGCCGTCGCTTCCCTCCGGCACGCTTCGGAGCAGGCGAACGCTGCCAACGAAGCAAAGTCAGCCTTTCTCGCCAATATGAGCCATGAAATTCGCACGCCTCTCGCCGCGGTGATCAGCCTGACCCAGTTGGCTCGGACGTCCGAGGCACAGGTCGAACGAGACGAATACCTCACCCTCGCGTCACAATCTGCAAAGCACCTTTTAAGCGTGGTCAACGATGTCTTGGACCTGTCGAAGATCGAGGCGGGCCAGCTGAGCCTAGAGACCGAACCGATCGATCTGGCCGCCCTAATCACGGAAGTGGCGACGATGGCCCGGGTGCGGTGCGCCGAAAAGGGGATCCAAGTCAAGATTCAGACGGATCTAGGCCCGAACCCGTGGCGCGAGCTCGACCCGATGAGACTCAAGCAGGTGCTGCTCAACTTGCTCGGAAACTCGGCCAAGTTCACCGACTCGGGTGCGATTGGCCTGCGGGTCTACGCTCGGGACACGCGCGTCGTGTTTGAGGCGTGGGACACGGGCATCGGCATGACCGAGCAACAGCTACTTCGCGTATTCGAGCCGTTCCAACAAGCGGAGGCGTCCACCACACGCAAGTACGGCGGCACAGGCCTTGGGCTGACTATCTGCCGGCAAATCCTGTCGTTGTGGTCATCAAAACTGGAGATCGACTCCACCCCTGGGGAGGGAACCCGGGTTCAGTTCGCGCTGGAACTCCCGTCCGCGCAGCCCCTGGCGCCCGTCGAGGTGGTCGCGAGACCCGAAGCCGACGCACTGCGCATTCTGATTGCCGAAGACAACGCCGTGAACCAGCTCATCGCACGCCGAATTCTGGAGCAGCAAGGCCATAAAATCGACGTGGTGGACCATGGGGGACTGGCAGTCGACATCGCGCATGATGGCTATGATTTGGTCCTGATGGACCTTCAGATGCCCGTGATGGATGGACTCGAAGCCACGCGCCGGATCCGCGCCAAAGAAAAGAAGCACAACATTGCCCCTGTCCCCATTATCGCCCTCACCGCCAATGCCATGCGATCGGATGAAGAGCGATGTGCCGAAGTGGGCATGAACGGCCACCTGGCGAAGCCACTCAACCCGCACCTGCTGCAAGAGGTGCTGCGTGGGCTCTGGCTCAAGAAGGCATCCTAGCCCCCATCCCTCATGACCGCTCCGCACGAACCGCAGGGAGGTCGGAGCGAGCCGGGGTCTGGACGAGCGAGGGCCAGCCGGCGTGTCGAGACACGTCAAAGGCCCGAGCGAAGGAGAGGGACCGGCGCAGCCCGAGATCCCAAGGTGCAGTGGAGTGCGTCGTGCGGGATGGGGGCTAGTGTTCGACGGGCCAGGTTGGCCGATGCGGACGCCACGCCCCGTCTGCCAAGTAGGCGGAACCAATGGGTTCAATTCCCAAAATGGCGCGAACTTCTTGGATCGGTTGATCGAGGAGCCACTCTAGGTCGGCGAACGCGACCAGGTCTGCGACCTGTCCTGCACGCCACGCACGAACCATATACCGCAGCGTTCGGGCCACATTTCCGCCTTCGATGGTGCCCAGCACTAGGGCCGGCACGATCAGCAAGAGACCCATCCACGTCCGATACTGCGCGAGCTGAAACGTGTGCAGGATGGCCTCTTCATGCACGGTGGTGCCCAAGCCCAGCAAGACGTGGCGCAGGTCATGGCTGTACCGCCAACGGAGCTGAGCCCATCGTCCAAGCTCGGTCATCGTCCACCGCGTGTCCGGGATCTCGGCCTTGAGTGTCGCCTCTCCATCGTAGAAGAGCGCCATCTGGTGTCCGAACGTATTGGGATCGGAGCACCGGAAGCGCGGCAGCTCATCGGCCACCGCCAAGAGGTCCCCGCCCCTAGCCCGGAGGTTCGCGACCCACGGATCGGCCTGTACTTGGCGACCCAAGCGCTCGAACCGCTGCACGTCCAAGGCATCTTGGACGACAGCCAGGGCGGACACGAAGTCGCGAGACCAGAGCGACTTGGCGCCCCACAGGAGCGCATAGGACCAGCGAACCAAGATCCCTTCGCGCTCGAAGACGTGAGCGAGCATGAACACCTCCGTTATCTGACTCTTGGTCATGCATTCGGTGTGCCAAACTCTAGGCTATCCAGAAAAAATCACCTTGTACCCCTGTTCCCACGCAACCATGAGTTCAGCTTTCAGATGTGACCCGGCGTCAACTGCGCGTTCTATTGCGCAGTTCAGACGTCACCACGGCCCTGAGATGCCCGCACTGCGCAGCACTATCGTCGCCGCAACCCGCGATACGCATCGGGGGCTCAGGTGCCACACCCTGTTCGCACTGGGCTCAGGCTTCACTCACGGAGCGCGCCTAGCTACGGCGTCGACGGGCGAGGCCCAGCAAGCCAAGGCCGAACAGGCCGAACAGGCTCACGGGGCTCGACGAGGCGTTGCAGGAGCAGCCCACATCGCCGGTCTCGGCGGGTGGCTCGCGTTCGCCGACGGTTTCCACGACGAAGTTGCACTGCGCGTCCCAGGTCCGGGCCCCAGGGAACTTCTCTTCGTTCTGGTCACCATCGGGACAGTCGAGCTCGGCGCTCGCGAGGGCCTCGCCATCACCCGTCGCACACAAGGCGTCAGCGACGCTGTCGACCGTTCGCTCATCGGCCGATCGGAACCCGTCACTGTCCGCGTCGACGTAGCAGATCTCGCCGCCATTGCAGTCTTGATCCTTGCCATCGGCGATGAGCTCGGTCGCCCCTGGGTAGGTCAGCGGATCATCGTCATCGCAGTCCGCCTGGCCTTCTTCGGCGGGGTTCGCGGACTCGCCGGGATCGGTGCAGTCCAGGTCCATCGAGGGTCGCGGCTCACCGGTGCTGAACCCATCATTGTCCAGGTCCGTGTAGCAAGAGTCGACGCTGTCGCAGTCCTGATCGATCCCGTCCGCGACGATCTCCGCCGCGCCAGGATTGATCGCGGGGTTGTCGTCTTGGCAGTCATTGGCCAAGACCGAGGCCGCGGCCTCACCCGGGTCGGTACACACCAAGTTGGGCGACGCGACCGTCTCTTCGGTGCGGTAGTTGTCCCCATCCATGTCGGCGAAACAAAGCTCTGAAGCGTCGCAATTCTGATCAAACTCATCGCCGGGGATCTCGGCCACACCGGGGTTGATCAGGGGTTCGGTGTCATCGCAATCCCCGTCGGCCATGCTCGCGCGGGCCTCAGTGGGATCCGTGCAGTCCTCATCGTCGCCGATTCTAGACTCGTCATCGCGGTAATTGTCGGCGTCATCGTCGGTGAAACACGCCTCGAAGCCATCGCAGTCTTGGTCCTTCTCATCGCCCACAACTTCGGGGGCGGTGGGGTAGGTATTGGGATCCGAGTCATCGCAGTCGTTGCCCGGGGTGGAGCTCCGGGCCTCCCCGGCGTCGGCACATGACAGGTTCCCGACTGAGGTAACCACGTCGTCGACGCGATAGTTATCGCCGTCCGCGTCTACGTAGCAGACCTCATCACCGTCGCAGTTCTGGTCGGCCTCGTCGCCCGTGATTTCGGTCGCGCCAGGATTGACGGCATTGTCCGAGTCATCGCAGTCATCGGCCGCCATGGACGCAGGCGCCTCTGTGCCGTCTGAACAGTCTAGGTCGACCGAGAGCTGAGAGACGTTGGTGCGGTAGCTATCGCCGTCCCCATCGGTGTAGCAGAGCTCTTGGTCATCACAGTTCTGGTCGACCTCGTCGCCGATAAGCTCGGTCGCACCTGGGTAGATGGTGTTGTCGAAGTCATCGCAGTCGCCGCTATTGGCGCTGGAGCTGGCCTCGCCCGTGCCGGAGCAGTCGAGGTTGGAGGACAGGACCGTCAGATCGGTCCGGTATCCGTCGTCATCATCGTCTTGGTAGCACTCTTCCTGAGCGTCACAGTCCTGGTCGACTCCGTCGCCGATGCCTTCGGTTTCGCCTGGGTTGATGGTCGCGCTGTCATCATCGCAGTCGTCGCCACCGGTCAATCCATCGTAGTCGTAGCCGTCGCTGTCCCAGTCCGTGCCGTACTCAAGGTCCGCTTCCAGGGTCAGCTTCAAGCGGCCCGCGAAGCTCTCCGCGCTTCCCGTCAGCTCGGCGCGGATCTCCTTGGTTCCCGAGGACAGCACACGCTTGATGTCTGGCGGAACTTCGATCTCGGAGACGTGCCAGTCGATGGTTTCAATGCCCGACCCGCTGAGCGC
>JBGCER010000508.1:0-8069 GCA_045106515.1 Myxococcota bacterium | reverse complement strand
ATATTGAGGGGCCGACCTGTCTTTGGGTTGATGACGGGTCTGATGGGGATGGGCTCGGCGTGCACGTCAGCGATGATGCGGGTGCGCTCCAGCACGTAGAGTCTTCGGGCCTGTTTTGGAATGTCCGTCGCGGGAAAGTGTAGGCCCAAGAAGCGCGGCTCGGGGTCGGCGGTCGACTCGGCGACGACCACGCCGTGGCCGTCCGGCGCCATGTGGTAGGCCATCACCCTGTGAAAGCCGGTGATCTCGCGGATCGCGTTGCACAGGGTCTCGAACGCCTGTTCGAGCGTGGCGTTTTCGATGGCATCGATGGCCTCGGACACCACGGCGAGTACGTCGGGAGAGCGCTCCGAATCGGCGGGCTCCAACTCGACGATGGTCAAGGTGTCCGACCTGGAATGAACAACCGCGCAGGTCTCTTGGCCCACGCGCCAGGTTGCCAGCCGCGGCACGGCTGGATCAAGACGGGCAAAGTCGGGTTGTTTTAAGCGCTCTTTTAGAGCCTCTAGGCCCCCATACCGCTCGATAACTTGCTGGAAGTTGTCGCTGGCTTGGATGGGGTTGCCGTCGGTATCCAGTACCACGAGAGCGCCGTGAGACTGGATCGCCGAGGGAGCATGGACCGGTTCTCGGTCGCAGTTGTTGAGGTCGGCCACATCGTCGAGGGCGAGCCAGTCATCAAGGGCTTTGGAGGTCAATGTGGGCCGCCGTGGAGTGGGATCAGACTAGCCCAATACGAGAACGCCATCATCTGAAGAGCGTCTCCGGGCCGAGGTTTGGTGGCCTTTCCCGGGCTCACTTGGCTCACTCGATCCTACGGGTACCTGAAGTCAGGTCAACGATGCCGACTCGCGGCGAGCGTGTCGGTGCTCATGGCCCCAGTATTCTGTCGATCCTGGATTGGGTGTCGTTGATCAGCCAGGCCTTGGCTCGGGCTCGCTCGTCTCGAATGGCCTCTAGGCGAGGTTGGAGTGTTGGTCGTAGAGCAGGTTCAACCTCAACAAGATGCTCCAGGACCTCGATGCGCAGATCGAAGAGAGAGAGCAGTGGATCTCCAGGTTTTCCGATTCGTTCCAGCTTGTCTTGAAGGTGCTGAAGGGTCTGTGTTGGCGTGGGAGGAGGGCCGAGCTCAACAGGTTCGTGGAACTCTGGCGGCGGCGAATCCGGCTCGAGTCCAACGATGCTGTCCCCCACAAGCTGGTCGCCGTCGTGGAGCCGAAGGCGGCACGCATAGCCGTCCCTGAGGTCCAGGAAGCCATCGAGCTGCACGACCTCATCGACTTCGCCGTCGTCGCTCACGTCGAGCGTGGTCGTGCACAGCGTAGCGGTCCACTCCGGGTCCCAGTCGGGGATGGTGAACCGCGCTCTTGGCGTGGGTCCTGGCATGAGCACACATTGGGGGGTGGCGTGCACATCCCACTTGATGAACCCGGTGATTTCGTGGTCCATGCGCAGGGTGCTCAGCCCACTTGGGATCTGAGTCTCGATTCGCATGGCGCCGCCGTCTGGGTCCCGGTGGGGCAGCACGAACTTGAGCCCGAAGAACAGCTCGTCGACCGAGCCGGGGTCGAAGTCCGGCGGGTCGGGGTATCAGTCCATGGGGAACATCTTCCCATGCTCGAACATCCGTTGGGTCGCGAGCTGGTCGAGCTCTGCGGTCCACTCAGGCGCGTCGTAGAGTGTCTCTTCGCGCTGATACGCGGGAACTGGGTCCGAGCTGGATGGAGCCAGGCTGCGAATGAACGTCTCGTCCAGCCGCGGTAGGCCTGTTTGCGTCGCGACGGAGGGTACGAGGCCCCACGTGAGTAGGGCGGCAAGGACCATGCCGATCACCACTGCGATTCCGATCCAGGCGCGACGCATCAGTCTCCCGCTGCCTGAACGTAAGCGCAGGTTGCACGCCGTCTAGGGGGAGGTGAGGCGGGCCTGAAGTGCAGCTGGCCGATCGCGGTTATCTATGTTCGCTAGTTGTCTTTCGCGCCTTCATCGATCCAGGTCGCGAAGGTGTCGAGGTCCGCCTGCGGGACGCCATCGCCGAAGGGTGGCATGGCGGTGGGGCCCGCACCCACGGGGGTGTCTCCGGACATGACACCGAGGAAGCCGCTATTGGCGCTATCGCCCGCGACGATGAACGTTCCGACCATCCCGAGAATGTCGCCCTTCTCTTCCAGGTAGGCGCCGTTGCGCACTGCGCCTTCGTTGCCGTCGACCCGCTTGTGGCATCCGCCGCAATTGGTGATGACGATGGGCATGACGTCGGTCTCAAGGCTGACGGTCTCCACAACGTCGGTGTCATCTGTGGAGTCGGTGGAGTCGGTGGAGTCCGTGGTGTCCGTGGTGTCCGTGGGGTCGTCACCGTTGCAGGCGGTGAAGGTGAGCAGACCAAGGGTCATTAGAGCGATGCGCATGGGTTCTCCTCTCGGGTTCGTCCCTAGGAAATCAGAAGGGCACATCGCTCGCTAGGGCCTCCAGTGGACACACTCTGTATCCAGGCGTACACCCATTGGTCACATTGTTGAAAAAGACTAGTTTTAAATCGGGGTAACGTCCGAAGTGCATCGGGTTCGAGGTGTCCTGATCCCGACGCGATTGCTTCGCTCGCGGGCCTCGCTAACCCGGATACGCACGCCCTCGACGGTCACCATCCCATCGAGCAGGTTGAGGTCATCTATGATCTGCTGCCTGTGTAGCGCGTTAGGACCCCGCCCATTCGGAGGGTTCATGAGCGACGTCAAGCGTGTAGCCATCGTGTTTTCGGGGGGCCCTGCTCCGGCGGCGAACGCGGTCATTTCTTCCGCAGCGATCTCCTTTTTGGAAGATGGTCGAGAAGTACTGGGTGTGTTCCACGGGTATAGCAACCTGCTCGATTATGATGGCGCCGACGGCAGTTTGGTCGAGGGCGAGCATTATCGCATGCTCACCGACAAGGACGTGCGCGGCATGCGCAATGCCCGAGGCATCCTGCTGGGCACCGCGCGGGCCAACCCGGGCAAGGGCATCAGCGGTCCCGCAGACCTGGCCGATGCCACCAAAACCCAGCGCCTGCGCAACGTCTACACCGCCCTGGTGGACCTGGGTGTCGATGCGCTGATCAGCATCGGCGGAGACGACACACTCAAGACGGCAAACCTGCTGCACCTCTTTCAGAACACCTTGCCCGAGGACGCCAAGCGGGTGCGGGTCGTTCACCTGCCCAAGACCATCGACAATGACTACGAAGGCATCGACTTCACGTTCGGCTTCTTCACCGCGGTCGATGTGATGGCCAAAGAGGTCATGAACCTGCGGGCCGATGCACAGGCGACCAGCGCCTACTTTATCGTCGAAACCATGGGCCGAAAGGCGGGATGGTTGGCCTATGGCGTGGCGACCGCCGGTGAGGCGAACCTCGTGGTGGGCGTCGAAGATGTTGATGCATCTCTTCAAGATGACGCTGGTACGCTGAGTATCGACAAGCTGGCCGAGCGGATCGTCAATGTGATGGTGTCGCGTGAAGCGCGGGGGCAGCACTTCGGTACGATCGTGATCGCCGAGGGTCTTTCTGAACTTCTTCCTGAACAATATGTGGCTGGGGTCGCGCGAGACGACCATGGGCATCTATCGCTGGCGAACATCGATCTGACGGAGCTGGTCATCGACACCGTCAAGGAGCAGTACGAGGCACGGACGGGTCGGAAGAAGGGCATCAAGGGCGTGCAGCTCGGCTACGAGAGCCGCTGCGCTCCGCCCCACGCCTTCGATGTGATGTTGGGCAGCCAGCTCGGCATCGGTGCCTTTCGCGCCCTGGTGGAAGAAGGTCTCAGCGGGCATATGGTCAGCGTCTCGGGTCAGCTCGACCTGCACTATGTGCCGTTCGAGAAGCTGGTCGACCCCGACAACCTGGTGACCCAGGTGCGCTTCGTGACCCCGGGCAGCGACTTCCACAGGCTGGCTCGGTTCCTGGAGACGCGAACCGAGACCCGCAAGGGCTGGAGCATGGGGCCTCGTCGAGAGACCTGATAGGCCGCACTTGCCCCCGGTCAAGCTGCATAATGCTCCGTTGGGCTCGTGTCCTGGCACGGCGCCGACGTTCGCTAGGGACGTTGCCCTCGTCGGTAGGCCCCAGGGGGCACCCCGATATTTCGCTTGAACGCCTTGGAGAAGCTGGCTTCGGAGGTGTAGCCCACCCGATCCGCAGCCTCGCCGAGGCTCAGTCCATCTGCGAGGGACACGCTTGCGAGCAGCATTCGCCAGTGGGTGAGGTAGTTCAGCGGCGTCTGGCCCACCGCAGCGCGAAAGCGATCAAAGAAGATGCTGCGGCTCATGGCGCAGCGACGGGCCAATTCCGCAGCGGTCCAATCGACCGAGATGTCGCCGTGAATGGCCGCCATTGCCGGAGCGAGATCGGGATCGGAGAGCGCTGCGAGCCAGCCGGATTCAGAAGGGTGATCCTCAATATAGCCTCGCAAGACCTGAATGAAGAGCATCTCCGCCAACCGCGTCGACAAGGCTGCGGATCCCGGTCCCCGCGCCAGTTGCTCCGCCGTCAGCAGTCGCAATGAGGCGTCGAGCCATCCAGCCGTTCCGTCCAAGCTGGGGCGCACGTGCAGGACGCCGGGGAGGTGGCCCAGCACAATGCCCCGGGCCTCGGGGTGCAGGCGAAAGGTCCCGCAGAGCAGCAGGGTCTCCTCTCCGGTGCCTCCGCCTTCGACGCAAGGCAGGCCATCTTCGCCGATCACCGCTGGCAGGCTGCCGATGGGTCGGGGGGAGACCGCGGGTCCCGCCGCCATGACGTGTGCTGTGCCTTGGGGCAAGACTAAGAGGTCGCCCGCCACCCATGCGACCGGGGGGTGGCCGTCGCGCTCGAGCCGTCCGGATCCTCGTACCACCACATGAAAGAGGGCGACCGGGAGCTTCTTGCTGGACACCGCCCAGGGAGAACGTAGGGCAGCCCTGGAAAAGACGCCGGCCTCCATGCGCAAGGTGGTCAGGATTTGCGATAGGGCATCCATGGGTCCTCCACATCTAGCTTGCTCGCTCGTCCGGGCCCGGGCCACGTTCTGGACGATCAGACATAAAGAGTGGACGGCCCGACATGTTCAAATCGACTGTTGAACGTCATGTTGTGGGGGAACCCACCCTGGAGCACATCATGTGGAAAGTCTGGCTCGCTGTCTTGTTGAACTTCTTCTTGCCCGGAGCCGGATACTTGGTTCTCGGCCACCGAATCGTGCTGTCGATCCTGTGGCTTGTTGGCGTCATTGGACTGACCTACGTCGAGTTCGGTATCCAAGTCGCGGCCCCCGCATACTACTTGCCCATGTTCATCTCCGTTTTGGTGATGAACGCTGCCTTTGCCGCCGATGCGTACCTGGTTGGCACCGCAGCCCACTCTGCCCGAGCCGCCGCTGGCTGAGGCGGACCGGGGACCTCCTGGGCCTGTGTGGCTTGCGGGTCCTTCGTGCCAACCTAGGCCCGCACGAGGCTGAGCATCTTGTTGAAGGACTCGGGGTCTTGCTGCAGACCTGTGTTCAGCAAGTCGCCAAGCCATCGGCCATGGTCATCGAAGAAGGCGGGTGCTTCCTGGCTTTAGGTCGTCGCTCTCTCTAGAATCCGCACGCGTCGGACCGCGTCGCCCCGACCTTGATGGTCAGCTTCCAACCGCCCGTCGAGAAGCTTCGGGCGTACGTCTCTCCAGCGCCGGTGCGGGCCGGGAAGACGCCGAGGTACTTCGAGCCGATGCCCCACTCGCTACACCAATCGCGGCCGGCCGATGCGCAGCTAGAACCGAAGTAATTGGTATGAGTTGCAGTGGTCGCGGTGGACCAAGAACCGCCCATCCCTCGAGACCACTTGTCCCAGGTGCCACTGGACTTGATGACCGACGATGTTCCCGCCGCCAGGTATTCGCTGACGTACCAGTCTGCCCGCTCCGAGCACCACGCCCCATCGTTTGTGGTGGAGCTGCCGGCGTCGACTTCAAAGAAGATGTACGACGTGGACGGGACGGTGCCGAGGCCGGTGAAGAAGGTGCTGAGGGACGTGGTCGTCACGTCATCGCCGGTGGTGTCCGTGAAGGTAAAGGTGCCGGCTGACCCCGTGACGGTGACGGCTGTGCCCGTGCGGACGCCTCCGGACGTTGTGCCGTCTGAGACGCTGACATCACAGCGCCACGTCTCCCCGGCGTCGGTGTCCGACGAAGACAGCGAATTCGTGGCGGAGGTCGTGGTGGCCGAAGAGAAGGAACTTCCGTCCTGGAACCACTCGTACTCGTACAGCAGTCCGTCGCCGTCTGCATCGCTAGCGCCCGTGACGGTGCACACCAAGTCGTCGGTCGTGTCCGGTGATGACGGGGAGATGGTCGCTGCGGTGGGGGTCGTCGGCGCGGTATTGAGGACCGTGGTCGTCGAGCTGGTGAAGGGGGGCGAGGTCGTGTCACCATCATCGGCGTAGACCTGCACGTACAACACGTCGTCGCGGAAGAAGTTGCTCGCCGGCAAGGTGGCGGTGGTGGGCGTTAGTTTGGTGAACGATCCCGAGCCATCTTCCTGGAGGTACCAGGCGTAGTCGTAGCTCAGAGAGTCGCCATCGTCGTCGGTGGCCGAGGCCGTCGCTGTGAGCGGCGTGGTGGTGTAGGCGGCGCTGGGCGTCACGGACACGGCGGTCATCACAGGAGCGGTATTGCTCGCTGTCACAATGGCGCTGGTCACGGTGGGTCCTGCGTCCGTGCCATCGGTGGGCGTGACCTCGACTTGTAGCGTCTGGTCCCGGTTGAAGTCGGCTCCGGTCAACTCGGCGGTTGTGACTCCGATCGCCGTTCCGTCGACCAGCCAGTTGTAGGTGAAGCTGATGGCGTCTCCGTCAATGTCGACGGCGCCTGTCGTGGTGATGCTCACCGTGTCCGCCTCTTTGGGAGAGCTGGGCGATAGGCTGGCGCTGGTGAGGGTCGGCGCGGTGTTTGCCACGGTCACAGCGGCGCTGGACACCGACCCGCCCTGGGCTTGCCCATCGTCGGGGATAGCGGAGCAGACGACGCTGTCACCCTTGCCGAAGAAGGCGCCGTCAAGCTGAGCGTCGGTGCCGACCACGGTGCCATTCACCGTCCAGGTGAAGATGTAGGCTTCGGCGTCGCCGTCCGCATCGGTCCACCCGGACATCACGCACGAGGCCACACTATCGGTCTGAAGGACTCCGGGCTCGATGGTGGCGGACTCGACGACAGGAGGTGTGTTCAGGATGACCACCGCGGTGCTCGAGACGGGATCCCCATCGACAAACGTATCATTTGGCGTCGCGGTGACGGCGACGGAGTCGCCCTTTACGAAGGCTTCGGCGCTCAAAGTATCCCCGTCCACGCCGGGCAACTCGGTCCCGTTGACCGACCAGTCGAAGGTCCACAGGAGGACGTCCGCGTCTCCGTCCGCCCCTTCGGGTACGGCCACCAGGGGGGTGTCCGTCCGCGGGTCGGTGGGGGTGATCGACACCGACAAGGCGACCGGCGGTGAGTTGGCGATGTTCACGCTGGCTTCCGCGATCACGCCATCGGCCTCGCCGTCATTGGGCGTCACCCGCACGGTCCAGACGTCACCGCGAGTGGTCCAGCCCCCCATCACGGTGTCCGTGGTGAACTGGGTCTCAAAATCACCGTTAAACCATGCGTATGAGAGGTTCGTTCCATCGCCGTCCGCATCTTGGCCCAGCGCTGTCGCAGTGAGAGAGGCTCCGCTGTCTGGAGCGCTGGGCTCGATCGTGACCGTCGCGGTGGGCGGGGAATTGGCGATGGTGACCTCGGTGGTCAGCGCCGCTCCTGGCTCATCTTTTTCGTCGATCGGAATGGCGGTGGCTTCCCAGACCTGGCCCTTTGCCGTGAGATCTGGCGCCACCGTCATCGAACCTGCGACGTCGGGCACGTCCTCGCCGTCGCGGGTCCAGCTCACGTCATAGGTGATGCTGTGGTCGTTGGGGTCGATCGCGTCTTCGGTGACCGTCAGGACCAGCTCACTCAGCGTTGTGGGGGCGTCCGGTCCGATTCCGATGGCGCCACCTTCGGGGGGCGCGTTGCACGCCGAGCCAAGCAGGGCGGCCGCCAG
>JBGCER010000507.1:0-9974 GCA_045106515.1 Myxococcota bacterium | reverse complement strand
AGCGCTGAAGCCCCGGAGTGCGGAGGGTCCCGTGGCCGCCACCGTCGATGCCTTGCTCGAACACCTGCTCGACTCCCCACAAGGCGAGCCCACCCGAGCCGGGTCCGTGGATCGGCCCTTGGCCCGCGGCGACGTCCACGGGGAGGTGTTGCGATGGAGCAGCGTGTGTCGCCGTGCGACAGCGGTGGCGAGGGTGTGCGCGGTGGCGTGGCTGCAGGCGCTGTCCCCGCGGCACGAGGAGACCGCCCTCGCGCCTGGATCTCTGGGCCCGACCGCGCCCTCCAGAGGCCCTGGAGACACACCGTGGAAACCAAAAAATCCCGCCTCGAAGGCGGGATTTTGATTGAATATGACCCCAACGGGATTCGAACCCGTGTTGCCGGGATGAAAACCCGGTGTCCTGGACCTGACTAGACGATAGGGTCGAAGTCGGTGCCTGACGGCGCCCATCGACTATCGCACCTCTGCAGATCGCGCGAGGCCTCAGTCGGCAAAAGTCGTCCCTGCGCGCAACAAGCGGCTCACAAAACGGGCCTAACGCCGTCAATGAGCGACGCTGTTCCCACAAAACCCAGCCGACGCGGCCGCTGGCACGCGTCGGAGCCACCCGCTCAGCCGCTGCGACCGCGCGGAAGACCGCCGCCCAAGGCCACGGCGGCGCTCATCGGGACTCGATCGCAGGCCCCCTTCGCCGCCCTCAGCACCGCTCACACCCGCCCGACGGCGTCGCTGACAGGAACCCTCCCGGGCGCCCCCACAGCTCCGCCAACCGGCGCCGCGCGCGTCTTGCGCAGCGGCGCCAGCCGCGAAGGAGAAGTGGTAGGCCGCACAGGGCTCGAACCTGTGACCATCGGATTAAAAGTCCGGTGCTCTTCCAACTGAGCTAGCGGCCCGTAGAGCCCGCCGCCTAACGAGGGCCCAACGGCCCGTCAACGCGGTGGTGCAGCGGGTTGGGGTGCGCCCGGATGGACCGGCATCGCGCCCCATATTCCTGGCTACCTTCGGGTCTAAAGGCAGCCTTCCAAGCGGCTATCGGGTGAACAGGTCGCCGCGCAGGATGGTCTCGGATCGACCGGGACCGACGCTGACGAGCTCGACGGGAAGACCGACGAGTTCTTCGATATGGGCGATGTATCGCAGGCAGTTGGCGGGCAGCTCGGCCATGGTCTTGCAGTGGCGCAGGTCGTCGCTCCACCCCGGCAAGGTCTCGTACACGGGCACGAGGTCGTCCATATTGGCAGGGAAGCTGGTGTGGCCTTCGTAGCCAATGCAGACTTTGATCTCGTCGAAGCCGGACAGGACGTCGAGCTTGGTGAGCGCCATGCGGGTCAAGCCATTGACGAAGGCGGAGTGCCGCACGAGCACGGCGTCGAACCAACCGCACCGACGCGGACGGCCGGTGGTGGCCCCGAACTCATGGCCCACGCGCTGGAGCTGCTGGCCCGCCTCTCCGGTGTCTTCGGTGGGGAACGGTCCCGCACCCACGCGGGTGGTGTAGGCCTTGACGATGCCCACCACATCATTGATGGCGGTGGGCCCTACGCCGGAACCCGCACAGGCTTGACCGGCGACGGTATTGCTGCTGGTGACGTAGGGGTAGGTGCCGTGGTCCACGTCCAAGAAGGTGCCTTGCGCGCCCTCAAACAGGATGTGGCCGCCGCGCTGCTGCACATCGTGCAAGAGGTTGACGGTGTCGCCCATGTACCGCCCGAGCTCGGCGCCCATGGCGGCGTAGTCGGCCACGAGGGTGTCCAGGTCCAGCGCTTCGTCGTCGTACCACTCGACGAGCATGCGGTTCTTTTCCGGCAAGATGCGCTCAAGCCGGGCCCGAAGGACTTTTTCGTCCACCAGGTCCGCAATGCGGATACCTCGGCGCGCGACCTTGTCTTCGTAGCAGGGACCGATGCCACGCTTGGTGGTGCCGATCTTGAGTCCACCGGCCGACGCTTCGCGATGGGCGTCGAGCTTCTGGTGGTAGGGCAGGATCACATGGGCCGCGAGCGACACCATCAGCTGCTCAGGTTGCACAGGGCGTCCCGCCTCTTTGAGCTGCTCCAGCTCATGGAGCAAGACGCCGGGATCGACCACGACGCCGCTGCCGATGACGCACACGCAGCTCGGCCGCAAAATGCCAGAGGGAATCAGGTGAAAGACGGACTGCTGGCCATCCACCACAAGGGTGTGACCCGCGTTATTTCCACCTTGGAAGCGGACGACGGCGTCGGCGTGCCTCGACAGCACGTCCACGACCTTGCCCTTCCCTTCGTCACCCCACTGGGTGCCCACCACGACCACGTTCGGCATGCCCTCTCCTGCGCGCCCCGAGGGCACGGCCGACGACGGTAACCCACCCACCGCATGCCAGCCGGATGCCTACTGTGACGGGATGGGAACGTCTGGGCTCTGCCGCCCCCTATGTAGGGTCCGACCCTTCGCTGTCGGAGGTCTTGCCCCCGTGTGGATGGGCCTTGCGGTGCACGTCCCGCAGCGCTGCGGTGCTCACATGGGTGTAGCGCTGGGTCGTGGAGAGCGACCGGTGGCCCAGCAATTCTTGGATGCCGCGCAAGTCCGCGCCCCCATCGAGCAGGTGGGTGGC
The DNA here is from genome assembly GCA_045106515.1 of Myxococcota bacterium. Lineage (GTDB taxonomy): Bacteria > Myxococcota_A > UBA796 > UBA796 > REDI01. Next base: position 7,378 of record JBGCER010000507.1, on the reverse strand, counting down.
GAAGGCGTGCCGCAGGGCGTGCGGATGCAGGCCCCCAACCCCCGCCCGCAGCCCCAAGGTGCGCACGATCCGACGCATCGATCGGCCGGACAGGCGCCCGCCGCGCTGGTTGCGGAACAGCGCACCGGTCACGCCCGGATCCCGAAGCCGCTTGAGGGCCTCGCAGCCGGGCGGTCCCAACGGCACCTGGCGAGGCTTTCCGCCCTTGCCCTGCCGCACCCGCACCAAGCCCACGTCCAGGTCTACATCCTCCCAGTCCAGCGCCTCGGCCTCGCCCACACGAAGGCCAGCCCCATAGAGCAGCTCCAGCAAGGCGATGTCGCGCGCCTCCCCAGGGGCGTCCAAGACGTCGGCCGTGGCCGCCTGTCCCGGCACCCGAGGCAACGTCCGACCCACCTTAGGCGCCCGGATGCCCTCGGCAGGGGACACGCTCACCCCGCCTTCCCGTAGACGCCACCGGTAGAACGTGCGCAACGCCGCCACGTGCCGACCTAGGGTCGCCGGCTTCTTGCCTTTGCCCATCACCATCAGAAACCCACGCACCTGCAGGGCCGTCGCCTGGTCCAAGGGCGTGTCATCGAGGGCGGTCTGCCACTGCGCGAGCGTGTAGCGATAGGCCCGCCGCGTGTGCTCGGAACAGCCCTGCTCCACACGGAGCCAGTCGTCGAATTCGCGGGTGAGCTCGCTCATGAGGCAGCCCAGATCAGGAGAAGAGCAGCGGCCAGTCTTCGATGAGGATCCCCTCGCCGGTCTGGACCTGCACGGAATTCTGCTCGAAGAGATACCGAGCCGCAACCTTGCGGATCCCCGCCAGGTCGACCAGGGCTTCTTCGCTTCCGGTGGCTTCAGCGCAGGACTCGATGAGGATGTCGGCCAAGGCCTGATCTTCAAGGTGACCAAAATCCCTTAACAAAGCAAGGAATCGGGCGGCGGGTCCGGAGAGTCTGGCGCGCAGGGCTTCGCTCAAGATGGGTCTCGCATGGGGGCGTAGTGCTGGCCCGGGAGACGGACCACGAGGCCCTCTACCTCGAGGTGGGCCAGCTTGCCCAGCACATCCAGCAGCGGCATGCCTAGGCGTTGGGCCAAGACGTCGGGGGTGGGGCCGTCACAGAGCGCGTCAAGGAAGGGATCTTCGGGTTGGGCACAGGCGCCCAAGACCCGGTCCGCGAAGGCCTCCACATCCGACAGGACCTGCGCCCCCTGCTCCAGCAGCGCCAAGCAGCCCCCGCTATGGGCCTGGCCCAAGGCGCCCGGCACCGCGAACACCGGCCGCCCCATAGATGCCGCTTCGGTGGCGGTGATCAAGGCTCCGCTCTTGAACGGGGCCTCCACAACAACGGTGACGTCGGCCAAGGCGGCGATCCACCGGTTGCGCATGGGGAAGGTCCACCGGGTGGGCCTCTGTTCATCGGGGAAGCCCGTGACGATGGCCCCACCTTGGTGCACGATCCGCCGCCGCAGATCCCGATGGGTGGACGGCGAGGTGATGGGCAAGCCATGGCCCAGCACCGCCACAGTGCGCCCCCCACCCAAGCTCGCCCGATGGGCATGGCCATCGATGCCGCGCGCCAAGCCACTGACCACCACCCCGCCCCTGCGGGCCACAGCCGAGCCCAGGTGCCGCGCGACGGCCGCTCCATAGGGCGTGCAGTTGCGGGTCCCCACGACGGCCACCGCCAGGCTGCGCAAGGCCAATGGGTCCCCTTCCACACACAGAACGGGCGGGGCATCAGGCAAGACCGCCAACCGGGGCGGATAGGCCGGATCGGCCAACGTCAGCGCCACGCCCATGGTGGACTCCGCATCGAAGCCCAGCCAGTGCCGCGCCACATGCTCCCCCACCCCCAGATCCACAAGGTCAGACACCGACGACTGGCTCAACGCCGCCCACCCGCCTGCCGCCTCGGACACCGCGCACAAGTCCACCCGACCGGCGAGCTTTCGCGCGCCCGCCCAAAACGGCGAAATTCGATCCAACAGGGCCTCCCCGCCCGCACAACCGCAGACGCACCCGTCGTATCCAATGGGACAGGCCCGATGACCCACACCCGCCCTAGATTTCCGACCCTAAAACTACCGAGGTAAAAGCTCGATCATGAGCGGCGCATCGACGTCGGCCATGGCGGCCTCGAGCCGGCTCCGGGCCTCGGCAGCGGCTTGAACCGTGTCGCCGCCTTCGATCACCAAGAACGCCCCATCGGCGCCTTCTTGGGTACGCACGGTCCAGTCGCGGGCTCGCAGGGCATCACTCACGAGCAGCAGATCCGCAGGATCGTCGAACCGGATCGCCACATCGGTGGGGCGGGCTCCCGCATCTCCGGGCTCCACGGCGGACACCACCGGCAAGGGAGGCGCGGCGATGGGCAACACGGCCGCCTCGTCAGACCCACCCAAGGCATCGGGGAACGTCAGGTGCTCAACGCCATTGCCAGCCACAGCATTGGCGTCGACCCTGGCGAGCAGCTCGACCAAGGACTCATCCGCGGGCTCGGCCGCGCCCACAGCCACGCCGGTGCCGCTGGAGGCAGGACGGGCCAAGGACCAGCCTGCAAAGAAGGCGATGGCGGTGGCCGCCACAACACCCACACCCAAGGCCCACAGGTGACTGCGAGAGATCCAAAGGTCGCGCGCGCGGCGCTGCCGGGCCAGCTCACCCATCGTCTGACTCCTCAAGATCGTGCATCCAGGCGCCTTCAGGATGCCAGGCGAAGACGTCTACGTCGACCCCGGATGGGTACGATCTAGGATCGAGCTCCAGAAAGTGCCGGATCTCATCCATGGCTCGCCGTAACACCGCCCCGTCATTCCCGGCGCTGGTGCAGATCAGGTCTTGGCGACCGGGGTGCTCACCGGGGAGCTCATGCACGCTCACCGAGAAGCGGCTGCGGATGCGCTCCCGAACGGAACGCACCGCCTGCCGCCGGTCTTTGAGCGAGCGCGAACCGGGCACCATCAGCGTCGCCTTCAGCACGCCGATGTAGATGTCACCGGACATGTGCTCTACCGGGCGAGAGGAAACCGAAGCGCGAACACGCGGCTAGGACACGTGCTCCATGGCGTACACGCTGAAGACATCGTCTTCCTGCAGCTCGTTGAAGCCATCGAGGGCGATACCGCACTCGTAATCGGCCTTGACCTCGCGGACGTCGTCCTTGAAGCGCTTGAGCGTCTTGATGGGTCCGTCCCAAATCTGCTTGCCGTCGCGCATGACCCGCACGCGGTGGCCTCGACCGACGACACCGTCGCGGACGAAACAACCGGCGATGGTACCGATACGGCTGATCTTGAAGATCGCCCGTACTTCGACGGAGCCCTTGGCCACCTCTTCGAGCTCGGGCTCGACCATGCCGCCCAGCTCTGCTTCGACCCGGTCGAGCAGGTGGTAGATGACGGTGAAGAGCTCGGCCTTGACGCCGTTCTCGTCCGCCACCTTGCGAGCGTTGGCGTCCACCTTGATGTTGAAGCCGAGCAGCAGGCCGCCATTGGCCAGAACCAAGCTCACATCGGACTCGTTGATGTTGCCAACGCCCGAGTGAAGGATGCGAAGCTCGGTGCCATCGATCTGGATCTTGTCGAGAGCACCCTTGAGGGCTTCGAGCGAACCCTGCACGTCGGCCTTGAGCACGACGACCAAGGTCTCGCGGTCTTCGGCGGCGGCCGCGGCAAACAAGTCCTCGGCCGTAGCGCGAGTCTGCTTGGAGAAGGTGGCTTGGCGCTTCTGCTCGGCGCGGTGATCCGCGACGGCGCGAGCGTCCTTCTCAGACTTGACGACGGTGAACACATCACCGACCGAGGGAACCTCGGAGATGCCGAACAGCTCCACAGGCGTGGACGGACCGGCCGTCTTGAGCTTCTTGCCCTTGTGGTCCACCATGGCCCGGACCCGCCCGAACGAGCTTCCAAGCACGACATTATCGCCACGCTTGAGGGTACCGCGCTGGATGAGCACGCTGGCAACGGCGCCACGGCCGCGCTCGACCTTGGCTTCGATGACAATGCCATCGGCGGGGCGGTCGGGGTTGGCTTCGAGCTCCATGAGCTCGGCCTGAAGCATGATGGACTCCAAGAGTCCGTCGATGCCTTCGCCCTTGAGCGCCGAAATCGGCACGAACTGGGTCTCACCGCCCCATTCTTCGGGCATGAGGCCGTGCTGGCTGACGGCGGTCATGATGGGCTCGGCGGTGACGCCGGCCTTGTCCATCTTGTTGACCGCGACGATGATCGGCACGTCGGCGGCCTTGGCGTGGTTGATCGCCTCGATGGTCTGCGGCTGTACGCCGTCGTCGGCGGCGACGACGAGCACAACCAGGTCCGTGACCTCGGCTCCGCGGGCTCGCATGGCGGTGAACGCCGCGTGACCGGGGGTGTCCAGGAAGGTCATCAGGGTGCCCTTGTGGGTCACCTGGTAGGCACCGATGTGCTGGGTAATTCCACCGGCTTCGCCCTGTGCCACCCGCGCCTTGCGGATGCCATCGAGCAGCGTAGTCTTACCGTGGTCGACGTGGCCCATGACCGTGATGACGGCGGGGCGAGGCAACCGGAGGCCATCGTCCTCTTCGAGGTCGACGTGCTGGAGGATCTTGTCTTCCTGGAAGCCGACGTTTTCGGCTTCGTAGTCGAACTCGGACGCCACCAGCGTGGCGGTGTCGAAGTCGAGCATCTGGTTGACCGTCACCATCGAGCCCATTTCCATGAGCTGACGAATGACCGACGTGGCCTTGAGGCCCATCTCGTGGGCGAGCTGGCCGACGGAGATGACGTTGTCGATACGAACCTTGCGCTTCTCGGCCTTCATGGCCACGGTGCTGGTTCCGCCGCCGGCGCCCTTCTTGCCGGGGCGACGACGCTTGCGTCCCATCATGTCGCCGGGCATGCGGCGACCGCGTGCGCCTCCACGATCGGCGGGACCACCGCCTGCAGCCACACGGCGACGACGGCTGAAGGTGCCGCCCGCGCCTTCGCGGCTCGCGGGACGTGCTGGAGCTGCGCGCTCGGCGGCCTGCTGGGCCTCCATCCGGCGGCGCCATGCGTTGGGGTTGGTGGGGTCGTAGCCGGGAGGCGGCTTGACGACGGCAGAGCCGAGACCCACGAACCGAGGGGCGTCGGGGTCTACCGCAGCGGCCGCAGGAGCCGCCGCAGCGGGCTCGGGCTTGGCGGCGACGGGTTCCGCAGCAGCAGGCGTCTCAGCGGCTGCTGGGGCCTTCGCCTTGGGGGCCTTGGCCGGCTTCGCAGAGGTCTTGGCGGCCTCGACCGGTGCCTCGGGCTCGGCGGGAGCTTCCGCGACAGGCTCGGCGGGAGCTGCGACGACAGGCTCGGCGGGCGCTGCAGCAGCGGGCTCGGCCACCACCGGAGCCGGCGCTGCTGCGGGGGCCTCGGCGACGGGCGCGGGCTCGACGGGTGCAGGTGCTTCCGGCGGAGCCGCAGCAACCACAGGCTCGACGACCGGTTCCGGAGTGATGACGGCAGCGCGGCGACGTGGACCAGGAGGCGGAGCCGCAGCGACGACGCCCTCCTTGTCACGAGCAGGACGGCGGCGCACAACCCGGCGAGAAACCCGCTTGGTTGTCCCCGATTGCTCTTCTTCGGCACCCTTCTGAGAAGGAGCACGGGTGGGTCCCGTGCCACTTCCACTGGCGATGCGTTCGAGCAGGTCCTTCTTCGACATGGATCCCCTTCAACCAAGGAGCCTGATGCTCCTTGTTCCCGCTTCGATGAGCGGGAGTTCGTGATGGCTGTGGAACAGCCCGTAGCCGTCCTCTCGCTTACCAAGCCAGTACTTCGCCCAACGAAGAGGGCCTGGGCTGCGCTGCAAGACGGCGTGCCCGCGCCCCTAACCCAAGTCGCGGAGCCGGCGCAACTGACGTTGAAGGTAGGCCGAGCCACGAGTGGGCAGGACCCCCAACGCAGCGCGGGCCCCACGGCCCGTCCGTTCGCCGAGGGTGTCGCGCCCAACGCCAAGAGACACGAAGATGACGTCGTCGCTCGCGGCCGTCCGGATGGACTTCAACGTTCGCTCCGCGGCGTCGGTTGCCAAAATGACCTGACGCAGCTCTTGGGCGCGCAGGGCGGCCGTCAGCCGATCGTGTCCACCGACCAACGAGCCCGATGCCGACGCCATCGACACGCCCTGAAGGGCGGCCAGACGCAATTGCTCCGCGAGTCGCGTCGACAAATCTGGACACTGAACCTTGGCTTTAAAGGCTCGCGACAGCGCAGCAGGCGAGGCGCAGACCGCCTGCACGCAGCTGCGAGTGCAGTGCACCCAGGCTCCGCGACCGGGCAGCTTGGTCGCCAAATCGACCAAAACCTCACCCGTGTCCGGATGGCGTACCAAACGGATCAGCTCATCAGGTGCGCCCCGCTCCCGGCAGGCGATGCAGGAGCGGACGGGCGGCACGCTAGGCCTCGGCGCTGGGGGTGTCGTCCGACGGCGCGTCATCGGAGGCCGCTTCGTCTTCGGAAGCGGCTTCAACGACAGGCTCATCTACGACGGGCGCTTCTGCGACGGGCTCGGGCTCCGGGGCGTTGCGCCGCTCGGCCTCTTCCATGATGAGCTGCTCCACAACAGCGTCGGCGCCGTCGACCACAGCTTGGGCCGCCTCTTCCTCGATACCCAAGATGCTTCCGACCTCGGCCCCTTCGGCGTCGGCGAGCTCTTGCGCGCTCTGGAATCCAGCACCCACCAGGTACTCGACCTGGGTCTCATCGAGCGCCGTGATGCGAGAGATCTCGGCACGGGCGGCGTCCATCTGCGCCATGTGCTTGGACTCGGAGTGAATGTCGATGCGCCAGCCGGTGAGCTGGGCGGCGAGACGCACATTTTGTCCGCGGCGACCGATGGCCTTGGCGAGCTGATCGTCGGGAACGATGAGCTCCATGGTGTGGTTGGACTCGTCGATGTAGACGCGGGCCACCGAAGCGGGGGCGATGGCGTGCACGATGAAGCGCGCGGGCTCCGGGTGCCACGGGATGATGTCGATGGCTTCGCCGCGAAGCTCAGCCACGACCGCCTGGACGCGAGAGCCCTTGAGGCCCACGCACGCGCCGACGGGATCGACATCAGGGTCCATGCTGGACACGGCGATCTTGGCGCGATGGCCAGGCTCACGGGCGCAGGCTTCGATGCGGACGACGCCTTCGTAGATCTCCGGCACCTCCATCTCGAACAGCTTCATGAGCAAGCCCGGATGGGTGCGGGACAGCACCACTTGAGGCTGACGCGTGGCCCGGGTGATGTCGAGGACGTAGGCCTGGACGCGGTCACCGGGGCGGTAGGTCTCGGTGGGCACCTGCTCACGGCGTGACAGCAAGGCCTCGGCGCGGTTGAGGTCAACGATGATGTTGCCCTTCTCGAATCGGCGAACAATGCCGGTGATCA
>JBGCER010000506.1:0-4604 GCA_045106515.1 Myxococcota bacterium | reverse complement strand
AGCTCGCGATGGCCTACGATCGAGACTGGTACATTCGCGTGGACAAGCTGCAAGAGCCTTCGGTTCGTAGCCTGGGGCAGAGCGGTGGCTTCTTCTTCTTCGGCGGCGACGACGAAGACACCCTCGCGCGGCCAGTGGTGCTTCACAAGGTCTACGCGGACGGCCGGGTCGAGCCGCTTCGAGGGGGACGATTCTCGGACGTGCAACGCTGGGCCTTGCGGGACATCGCCGCCGCCGGACCCACCACTCAGGCCACGTTCATGCTCTCCCAAGAGCCAGGGGGAGGCCTGTACTCCCCGACAGCCGGCCTGCCCGTGTGGATGAGCGCCCCCGAGGTCCTGGTCGGCGAGTTGGAGATCTTGCCCACCCCAGGTGATCCCAACGATGCGCCCTTGCTCCCGCATCCGGCTACAGTGCAGCGATGAAGTCCCTCGTCTACATTTGCGCGCTTCTCTGCGCGTGCGCCTCCACCGATAACACCGGTGTAAGCCATCAAACGGACGCACCGCCGGACACCGATACCGACACCGATTCGGACACCGACACCGACACCGACACCGATTCGGACACCGATACCGACACCGATTCGGACACCGATACCGACACCGATTCGGACACCGACACCGACACCGACACCGACACCGACACCGACACCGACACCGACACCGACACCGGCCCGACGGAGCCCCCAGACAACTGCGGGTTTCGTGGCGATGACGGCGTATGGGTCGAGATCGACTACACCGGCGCGGGATCGGTGCGCAGCCCACGGTGGGCCTACTCTGCGACCACCGGGTTCGGGGAGCCAGAGTGGGCGTTTCGCGGCAGCAAAGGCTGGCCAGAGCTGTGGGATCGATTCGACAATTCCAGCATCGCTGAAGATCGGATCGGCCGAGTGGCCTCAGTCGGCACCAGCGGTCAACTCCAGCTGATGTTCGGCGTCTCGAAACTACGGTCCTACACGTCGGCCACGGTGTGCGTCGAAGGCCGAAGTATCGCGACCTCTTCGCCGGTCACCGTCACCATCAGCAACCCCGGCAACGGGGACTGCGGGGGCACCGTGAGCCTATCCAACAGCTGGAGCGTGCACGCAGAGGGGCTCACCCTGCCCGCAGGCTGCATCGCCGCTGGCAATGATTTTCAGGCGATCCGAGTCGACCCCTCGGGCGGCAGCAGTAAGCTTGGGCTCGTCCGCATGCGATTGGCCCTCCACGGAGCGTCTTACTGACGTGGGTAGAAAGACTCCCAAGCAGAGAGCCGCCGTTGGACGGCTCGGCAAGGACCTTACCAGGCGCTCAAAAGGTCGCTGTGAACTATGCTCTGATAGAGATCAGGTGCGGCCACATGAGCTGCCGCCCTTCCCCGAAGATCCAACCATGGAGCGGACGCTTACGGGCTGTGCCCGGTGCCGCTCATGGCTCGAAGGGCACACGATCGACCCTCTTGAAGCACGTTTTTTAGAGGAGGTCGTTTGGACAGAGGAGCCTGCCGTGCGCTTGGCGGCCGCTCGACTCTTGATGGCGGCCGACTTTGCCGACGAGCCCTGGGTGCGAGATGCGCTCGACGCAGTCGGGTTTGACCCCAACAGCGCCGAGCTGCTCTAGCCGGTCCACCGGCGTGGACCTTGAGACCTCTACTCGATGCCTTCAAGCACATCGTCAAGCGTCTGGACGTCGCCGCCCTCGTCGCCTTGCACCTTTTGTAGTGCCGCGGTGAAGTCGTCGGCCTCGGGGAGCGTGGGATCACACAAGGTGATGTACCAGCCCTTCGTCGCGCGCTCGTCTTCGTTCATCCAGTAGGAGTAATCCGGAAGATTCTCCATATCCTTGCCCGCTTCACGCACGCCAGGAACGGCCTGTCCCGACTTGACGCAGTGGCGGTACTTGCCCTGAATATCCGCGCTGAGCGCGCCGAGGACAGCCTCACGGCAGCGCCCCATCTTGCGGCGGCCGCCCTTCTCGCAGATCTCGAGCTGGGACTGCTGCTTAAAGCTGGTCCACCGCTTCACCAACACGTCTTCTTCCGCCACAACGAGCTTCTTCGTGGTGACTTCGAGCTTCAACTCAGTGTCCTTGAGCTCCTCGACCGTCTTTTCGAGCTCGGCGAGCGCGGTCTCCTTCTCTTCGATGGCGACCACGAGCTGCTCGCGGAGCGAGGCCAGCTCGACCTTGGCGTCTTCGAACTCTTTCCACATCCGGATGCCGGCCTTCTTGCGCCGCTCCATCTCTGCTTCCATTTCGGCCACTTGTGCCGTCTTGGCGGTGACTTGCTCATCGAGCGTCATCACCTTCTGCTGGGCTTCGGTCAGCACAGCCAGGGTGTCGGTCACGAAGGGGTTGCACACGCCCTCGATCTCTTCTTCCGTCAAGTCGCGTGGAACCTGCACTTCCGTCACCGGAGTGGGGCTTGCACGCCAGAACAACACAACTGCGAGGGCACCGATGGCCAAGCCCGTACCTGCGGCCACAAGGGCAGTCAGTACCGGTAAAATCCAAGCAGCACCGCCCTTACGGGACTCGTACGCACCATCATCACTCAGGTCATCATCGCTCATAAGACCTCCGCTGTTCAACAAACACGGCCGTAGCCCGATGTGGGCGATCGCGCTCCTAGGGCACCGGCGGCTCCAGCCCAAAGCCCATCACAACATAGGGCGAGGGCAACCATCGAACCTTAAGGTTTAACGCCTCTAGTTGCGGTTCCAGAACGTCTCGATCACCGACCAAAACCCACAGTCTGGGAGCGTCCGGACCCAGCCAGCGCTCCGCCACCTCCTGGCTCTGGGCGGGGGTGATCTCGGACAAGCGGAGGGCTCTGGTGCGCGCAGAATCCACGTCTCGCCCGACCATCAGCCAGCTCCAGTAGCGACCGCTGACCCGCGACGCAGTGGAATAGGTGTTGTTCCAAGAGGACACCGCCGCAGCCGCTCCCTGAGCCAGCTCCGACGACGTGGCTCCCTCACGCGCCAGCTCCGAGAAGATCGCCTCCACGGCCCCCAAGACCTCCCCCGCATTCTCGGCAGCCACCTCCGTCTGCACGTCCACATGCCCCAATGAGCGCGAACCGGTGTACGACGCGTCAATGCCATAGGTCAGGCCACGCTCTTCGCGCAGCTCCCGGTTCAACCTCGATAGGAAGCTACCCCCAAGCGCGTGATTAATCAGAATGAAGGGCAAATAGTCTTCATCCATTGTTCGGGGTGCCGCCATGCGCAGGGCCAAACTCACCCGACTCGCGCCGCGCTGATCCACCGCGATCACGCTTCCCTGGGATGGCGGCGTGAACGGGATGGGCTCCATGTCGACAGCGCCGTCCTGGCCAACATCGCGCAGGACCGGCAGCAGCTCACGCTCAATCTGAGTCCATGGGACGTCCCCGACCACCAGCACGTCGAGCGGAGCCTCCGCCAATAGTCGCTGATGAACCTGGTGCAGATGCGCCGGCCGGACTCTGTCGGTCAGCTGGACTTCAGGCCGAGAGCGGAACACATGCCCGATCGGAAACCACTGGAAGTCGTGAGCGGCCCCAACGATGGCAGAGGCCGAACCCGGCGCCTGCTCCAGGAGCCAGCGGTGTTGGGCCTCTCGGATCTTCTTCAGGTCCGATCGCTGAAACCGCGGCGTATACAGCACGCTTTCCAACAGAGGAAGCCCTTCAGTCCATCGTTCGACCGGGCCGGATAGGGACAAGGAAACCTGACGCATTCCGGCGGAGCTAGACACGTCGATGTCGTGCAGGTCTTCGAAGACTTCGACCTCATCGGCGGACATCGACCGCGTCGCCTGATCCCAAACCCAGCCGAACAGCTCGACGTGCTGACGCGACCCCAGGGTGTGCGATCCCCGGCGGAAGGCGCAGAGGATCTGCACATCCTTCAGTCCCTTACCGGGCAGCATCCACACGTTCAGCCCCGGGCGCACCGCGTGCACCTCAGGCGTAGGCAGGGTGATCAACGCAGCTGGCTCCACCTTCGGCGGAGCGGAGCGATCGGGCCCCGCATCCTCTGGGACGGCGGCAAATGCGGCCAGGGAGAGGGCGAGCAGCATCATGGGACCTCTACAGCGACGGACCCGGCGAGGGCGCAGTCGGTTTCCATGGCCGGAACGACCGAGAGGCGCACCGAGGGCCCCGCCAAGACCCGCTGCATGGCCCCGGACACATCCGCCGAGGTGACCGCCTCCACCGCTCGCCACTCTTCCGAAACGCAGTCCGGTGTTCCGTGCAGTTCGAGGCAGCCGGCCAGGGTTTCGGCCCTAGACGACGGTCCGTCCAACGCGCTCTGGGCCCAGGAGCGGATTCGGCTTTTTGCCCGATGAAGCTCCGCTTCCGAGGGCGGAGAACGTACGATGCCCGCCACCTCCCGCTCGATGAGGCGGTCTACCGCCTTTAAGGAGCGCCCCTCGACGGTCATGGACGCCACAAACATGCCCGCGAAGTCACTGGGCCACAGATCGACCTCGGACTCCAACACCCAGTCCTTCGAATAGTAGTGACGGTCGAAGCGCGTACCTCGGCCATCTGCCAGAACGGTGGCCGCCACCAGCAGGGCCGCGTCATCGGAGGAACCCGTCGGTGGGGTCTGCCACGTTCGGTACAACGTGCAG
>JBGCER010000505.1:0-3366 GCA_045106515.1 Myxococcota bacterium | reverse complement strand
CAGGCGAACTTGAGGTTCATCATCGGTGGCCGGCACATTGACCAAGTAGGGGATGGCCCCATCGAGCTGCAAGTCCCGCATCAGGTCCCACGGCGAGTCCAGATACTTTTTGCACCGGTCGATATCAATGCGGACGAGCGGGCGATCGACCGCTCGTGCGATGGCCATAGCGATGCCTTCGCGCACCCCTGAAGTCCCGTTGACGATGGCCACGGTCATGGGTGTGTTGAGCGCGCCCGTGAGCTCGACCAATCGGTCTTGGGTCACCTGTGGCACGAATGGCGGGCTTCCCGTGTCCAGGCGGGTGGCGCCGTCGAGGAGTGGAGCCAGGTCGGACTGGAGGATCCATCGGAACAGCTGCGGTGCCGGATGCACACGGCGGCTGGTGTGGGTGTCCATGCTCTCGGGCGGATTGAGCAGCAGCAGCCGATTTCGGATGATCGGCGAGCCTGGCAGCAGCCGGCTCTGAAGGGCGAGCCGCTGCCGACGCTCTTGGCGCAAGACGCGCGTCGCCAAGTCGACCGTCAGGTAGGCCTGATTCAGGTTGTCGTTCAGGTACGCGAAGATTTTGCCGTAGCCAGCGCTGATCTCCGGGGCCAATGACAGCAGGACAAGGTCCATGTCATCGCCGTCCAAGTTGAACGCCTGCCGAAACTGCCCAAACTTGCCGCCCGGCGCGTCTCGGTACGCCGTGGACGCCGCTATCGCGTCATCGAGGCCATCGCTTCCGGCCGGGTAGTCGATCTCGCCGTGGGCCCGCAGGAGCGCGTCCACTTCATCATCCGTGATAACTGAGCCCCAAAACTGACCTTTCGCGCGCATCGAGGGCCTGGCGCGTTGGCGCCTGACTGCACGGAGAAGCAGAAGGTCGGTTCGACGAAGGCGACGGGCAATGTCGCTGAAGATGCTGCTCTTGGCCATGCGGCGAGTCTATACGAAGCCGACCGAGCCGCCTTGCATTCGTTGGTCGCTCGACTGCTTGTGCATCTGGTCGATGATCTCCGCAGAGAGCATGCGCACAATGTCGTTGTGGGTTCGGCCGTGTTGGATCAGCGCTGTGTAGGCTTCGACGGCAGGGTCCGGGGCGCCACCGCCACCGCCACCGCCGGCCGACTTGGCCATGGCACGTTGGATCGGCACGTCGGACTCGCGTTGCACGGTGTTCGCGTTCACATCGCGAAGGATGCTGCCGAAGTCTTCGCCCTCTGCGGAGCGGTGCAGCACCATGCGCTCGATGGCGCGCGCCGAGAGTTCCTCGGCGTCGTAGTAGCTCTGGGCCGCCCCATCGCCGCCAGAGTTCAGCTGGTGATGGCGTTCGTGAGCGTAGAGCGCTTGGTCTTCGGCCGCTGCGGGATCGAAGTCCTCGGCGACGAAGATGGTGGCGTCCATCGTGAAGGCGCGAGCGCCGAGGGACCGCAGCGCGCGGGTCGCTGTTGGGCCAGAGTAGACTTCGCCACCGCCGGGCATCTGCCGACGGTAGAGTCCGCCTTGGCTACGTTCAGCGAGTCGCTGAACTACGGATCCGCCGGGACTGGAGTGCTTGGGCATGACGCCTCCGAGAACAAAACAGGGAGTGGCCGCATGAGGTCAGTGCAGCCGTCGTGGGCCTTGACGCCAGAGGGCGTCGTACAAGACCCTATCATCACGTGGGACGATGGTCTTATCGTAGGATGTTCCGGGGGCGGGCGCCACCCTGGGGTGCACCACCAAGGCGATTTATCGGTGGAAAAGCTGCCTGGCCGGCTGCTCTTGCCTGGCCTTGTCAACGCACACAGCCACGCCTTCCAGCGCGCCATTCGGGGTCATGTTCAGTGGCGAGACGCTGAGCGAGGGGACTTTTGGTCTTGGCGGCAGGCCATGTACCGGGCGGCAAACGCGATGGATCCCGACGCCTTTGAGGCGGTGAGCCGGCTGGCCTTTTTGGAGATGGCGGAGAGCGGAATCACTGAGGTTGCCGAGTTCCACTACGTGCACCACCAGACCGGAGGTTCGCCCTACGACGATCCGGACGAGCTCGCCCGCCGTGTCATCCGAGCGGCGTTGGATGTGGGCATTCGGATTTGCTTGCTTCGGGTGGCGTACCATCGCGGTGGCCCGGGCATCGAGCTTGCACCCGAGCAAGCTAGGTTTAGAGCTGACAGTCCCGACGAGGTGCTCACGGCGATCCAGCGTCTCGGGACCGTGGCCGATCCTCGCGTTCGCGTCGGACTCGCGCCCCACTCCGTGCGGGCTGTTCCGCCAGAGTGGCTACCGGAGTTTGCGACGTTTTCAGGTCCGATTCATGCGCATGTGGCGGAGCAGCCCGCCGAGGTGGCGGCATGTGTGGCGGAAACGGGCCTGAGTCCGCTCGCGCTGCTCGCGCGAGCTGGCCTTGTACACGAACGATTTGGGGCGGTTCACCTCACTTTTCCATCAGCAGGCGACGTGGACTTGATGGCCTCCGCGGGTGCGACCGCGGTGGTGTGCCCGAGCACCGAGCTGGACCTCGGTGACGGTCTGCTCCCAGTCGATGCCCGCCAGCGACTACACCTCGCGGTTGGCAGCGATAGCCACGCGATGATCGACCTCTTTCAGGAGGTTCGCACATTGGAACTTCATGGGCGGGCGCTCGCGGGACGCCGACACATTCTCACGCCGGACGACGACGACCATGGGTTGGCGGGCCGGCTGCTAGCCGCCGCGACGGCCGATGGCGCTCGGTGTCTGGGTCGCGAGGGAGGGCAACTGATCCCAGGGTCACCCGCGGACTTCGTGACCCTCGACCTTCGTCGGCCTGCCGCGGCGGGCGTTCCGCCTCTGGAGGCTGCGGCTCTGGTGGCGGACTCCAGCTGGGTCGATGACGTCTGGGTTGCGGGCCGTCTAGTGGTACGCGGTGGGCGCCATCCGAATCGCGCCCGCATCGTCGAAGAAGCTTCGAGCGTGATTCGCACCCTCTTTAGTTAGGCGACTTGCGCAGGCGCCTACACCACACAGCGCGCCGTGATGATCTGCTCCAGAACAGCGCTCGCCTGGTGCAACGCTCGGACCTCAACATACTCGTCGGCGCGGTGTGCAACCTCGATGGATCCGGGCCCGAACACCACGGGGTTCATTCCCAAAGCCGCCAGGTTGCCTCCGTCTGTTGCGAAGGATGCGGCGTCACTTTCGCTGGGAAGGCTGTGGGGGCGAAGCAGCTGCTCGAGAGGGGTGTTGGGCTGTGTATGGAGGGCCGCGATCCCGTGCTGACGTTCCAACTCGAACGTCCAAGGGCCCTGCGAAGCGTCTAGTCGCCGGCGAAGTCGAGTTGCGACCTCGTCGCGCGGCTGTCCGGGCAGCGGTCGGAAGCCAAACTCTAAGGAGCAGTGGTCCGGCACGATGTTGACCGCC
>JBGCER010000504.1:0-12427 GCA_045106515.1 Myxococcota bacterium | reverse complement strand
GCCATCAACCGCAGCGTCCTAAGCCAGATGGTGGGGCTTCGTGGGTTCAACACGACCTGCGTAAACCGCGGCGCCAGCGCCCTAGACGCCATCGAGCGAGGCGGCTTCGACCTGGTGCTGCTGGACTTGCACATGCCCGATCTGGACGGGCTCGCCATCCTGCGGCAGGTCCGGCGGATCTTGTCACCATCCGAGCTGCCCATCTACATCGTCAGCGCCGATGCCCGACCCGAGGTGGGCCTGGCGTGCCTCGCTGCGGGCGCCCAGGGCGTGCTGCTCAAACCCCTCGATCGGGCCGCCCTAGATGCCGCCTTGATGGTGCACATCCCGATGGCACAGGAGTCCGCCTCTTGACGTTCTCTGATCACTTCTCGTCACAAGCGAAGCGTTACGCCGATTTTCGGCCAGGATACCCACCGGAACTTCTGTCCTGGCTCGCCGCAAAATGCCCCGCGCAACAACGGTGTTGGGACGCCGGGACCGGCTCCGGCCAGGTGGCCATTCTGGCGGCCGACCACTTCGATTCCGTCTACGCCTCCGACGCCAGCGCCTCACAGATCGCCCATGCCATCGGGCACCCGCGTGTCACCTACGCCGTCGAGCCCGCCGAAGAGCCCGACCTGCCCGACGACTCTGTGGACCTGATAACCGTCGGTGCTGCAATTCACTGGCTAGACCGTCCTTCGTTCTTCGACTCAGCGAAGCGTGTCGGCCGACCGGGATCCGTCCTGGCGGCTTTCAGCTATGGCGTGCAGATGAAGGACAGCCCAGCACTCAACGCCGTGCTTCACCATTACGTCAAGCACGTCCTGGACCCGTGGTGGACCGAAGGACACGAGCTGGTTCTCAACCGCTACGTCGATCTGACCCTCCCGTTCGAGCGCATCAATTTGCCCTTGTTCCACGCCCGCTCTCATGGGAATTTTGCTTCACTCAAGGAGCTGCTCCGCACGTGGTCTGGAGCCGCACGCATGAGCCTCGCCACTCAGACAGACCCCGTCGAACTCGTCGAAGCGGACCTGAAGGCCGCGTGGAAGGTCGGCGGCGAGACGGGGGAGGCGAGGACACTGGAGTGGCCCATTTTCGGCTCAGTAGGTCGAATCTAGACGGTTATCGCGTACACTTGGAGACAGCGTTCGCCCTGCACCCTGCCTCACACGGGCACCACAACCGGTGCACTTCGAGGCAGCGCCCCACGGCTGGGACGGGTAGGCCAGTGGGCCCACAACCTTGGAGATGTCAATGAGCACCCCCCTCAACCAGCAAGTCGTCCTCGTCACCGGAGCCGGCCGAGGGCTCGGCAGCTCCATCGCGCGCGCTTTCGCACGAGAAGGCGCGATGGTCGCCATTAATTATCGAAACAGCAAGGACGGCGCCGAGGCCCTCGCCAAAGAACTGGGGCCCCGGGTGAAGGCCTTCCAGGCCGATGTACGTGACGCGGACGCGGTCCACCGCATGGTGCAGGAGATCACCGAAACCTTCGGTCAGCCGACGACCATCGTGCACAACGCCCTGGCCGACTTCCAGTTCAACGGCGACGCCCGCAAGAAGCTCGACCAGATCAGTTGGGCCGACTTCGAGTCTCACGCCTTGACCGGACTCAATGGCGCGCTCAACCTCATCCAGGCCCTCAAGCCCGGTATGGCGTCTGCCGGCTTCGGTCGCATCGTGCACATCGGCACGAACCTCTTCCAGAACCCCGTCGTGCCCTACCACGACTACACCGCGGCCAAGGCCTCGCTGCTCTCCCTGACCCGCACCGCCGCCGCCGAGCTCGGCCCTGACGGCATCACGGTGAACATGGTCTCGGGTGGCCTACTGCGCACCACCGATGCCAGCGCCGCCACCCCAGACGCCGTCTTCGACTTCATCGCCCAGTCCACGCCGCTGCGGTCGGTCACAACTCCCGACGAACTCGCCGACACGGTGCTCTTTTTCGCGAGCCCTTGGGGTCGCGCGGTGACGGGCCAGAACCTGGTCGTGGACGGCGGGCTCGTCTTCAACTGATGGGTTGGACCCCTCGCGATCTAAGCCGAGCGGTTCCTGAACCGGGCACAACTAGATGTAGCAGCCGGTATCGCGCCGACGTTCTAGAACCGATGAGGGGCTAGGGATCGACGCGGTAGCCCGTCGTCTCACCCGCCGTTCGCGGAGGAAGCGTGTCCGAAGTCCTAGGTGCCTCCGTCGACCTTCGCGGTCTGCTGCGCGTCGTCGGCCAACACCTGTACTCCTCTCCCGAGGTAGCCCTGCGCGAGCTCGTGCAGAACGCCCACGACTCCGCCATTCGCCGTTCCCTCGAAGATGAGCAGCCGCCCGATCCGGAGATCCGAGTGGTGGCTCACAGCGCCCCGCCAACGCTCAGCTTCATCGACAACGGCGCCGGTTTGACCCACGACGAGATCGTCGACTACCTGGCGACCATCGGGAGCGGCAAGACCCGTGAGCTCCGGGACGCGAGCGGCTCCGATGCACTAATTGGTCAGTTTGGACTTGGATTTTTGAGCGCCTACGCCGTCGCTGAGAAGGTGGTGGTGCACACCACGTCCCACACCACGCCCACCGCCTCCCACACCTTCACGTCGCGAGATGGTCAGCGCTTCACCCTCACCGCTGGGCCGCCCCGCTCCGTCGGCACAGAGGTCGTGCTTCATCTCAAATCCGAGCACGCCCACCTCGCGCAGACCGCGGTCGTCCAGCGCCTGCTCTCTCGCTACTGCTGCCTGCTGCCCATCCCCGTGCTCGCTCCCACCCCGGTCAACGCCGAGCCGCCGCCCTGGCGTCGCGATCTCACCGACTACACCCCGTTCCGACTCAAGAAGCTGCGCCTGGATTTCGCGCAGGCGTACGAGGGCCGGTTTCGACCGATCGCCGCCCTTCCCGTCGAGCCCACCGATACATGCGCAATGCGGGGGGTCCTATGGATCCAAGACGGCGCCAGCTACGCCAGCAGCGACAACCGCAACATCAGCCTGTTCGTCCGCGGCATGCTGATCAGCGACGACCTGCGCGATCTCGTTCCCCGTTGGGCTGGGTTCATCGGCGGAGTGCTCGAGTGCGACCACCTGCACCCCACCGCCAGCCGCGAAGACATTCAGCGGGATGACGCATTCAACGAGGCGGTCTCTCACCTCCGGGAGACCTTGATCCAAGGCTTGAGGCACCTCGCCGACCACGACCCGGAGGCCTGGTCGATGTTCCGCCTCCGGCACAACGAGGCCCTGCTGGGAGCCAGCCTGGCCGATGGGCGCCTGTTCGACGTGCTGAAAGACAGCCTGACGGTTCCGACCAACCGCGAGCCCCTCACGCTGCCGGAGATTCGAAAGCAGACTTCTGGAAAGCTCATCCAGTCCACTGGCGCGATGGCCGGCGTCTCGATCTGGTTCCGAAGTCTCGACGCGCCGTTGATCGCGGGCCACCGCTTCGGCGTCGCCCCCTTCGTCGCGCGATGGGCCCAAGCCGAGCAGGTCGAGGTGGTGAGACTCGGCGATGGAAGCGAGCAGCAGCTGATCGATACCGTCGAGCTTCCGGCCGCCGAGCTCGCCGCAACGCAGGCCCTGTTCGCCAGACCGCAGACCGCCGTTCTTCCCGCCCGCTTCGAGCCCACCACGCTGGCGGCGGTCCTCCTCGAAGACAGCGACGCACGCCTAAAAGAGGCACTCGAGGACGATGACGCATCGCGGCGGATCGCCCACGGCATCTTGAGCCTCGCCCGGGACGTGACCCGCAACATCGCAGCCCGCCCGATCTACCGGCTCTACCTCAACATGGACAACCCCCTCGTCGAGCGCGCCGGCCGCACCCACAATGCGCACCTCGCCGCTTGGGTGGTCAGCTTCGCCGAGCTCACATCCAGCATCGAGGGCGATCTCGCATCCGCCCTCACCACCCAGCAAGACGCCTTGCTCCACCTCTTGGCCTGCGGGCCCCAGGAGACCCCATGAACGGCTTTGAGTGGCTCGATGACCTGCAGCCTGACCAACAACGACGTATGCACCAGCTGATCGAGGCCGTCTCCGAAGGCGACAATGAGCGGGTGGAGGCCATGACGCCGGCCCTGCTCGACGAGGCGGCGAGCAACGGCCAGCCGTGGGTCGAAGTGTTCGTTCGAAACTTCTATCTGCGGTCTTTGGTGTTCAATCGCGAGGACGCCCGCCAAGCCTTGCCACAAGCGGTGTCCCTGCTGGAGCGCGCCAACCGTGAGGACACCCAGGGCTGTCCGCAGTCGGTCTGTGCATCGCACGTGCTCACCGCGGCCTACACCCTCACCGATCCGCAAGGCTACGCCGAGAAGCGGGAAGCGGTCTCCCGCGAGACCCTCGACGGCCTTGAGCCGGACCGGATCTGCTTCGTGTGCATTTCGAACGAGGTCGCCAAGGCCCTCATCGATCAGGGCCGATCCGAGGAGGCGCTGCAGTTCATCGAACAGCAGAAGCAGATCCGCCGTGAGCGCGGCATTGATTTCGACCCCGACGACTTCGCCCGCACCGAAGCCACCGCGCTGCTCGCTGTGCAACAGCACGCCGACGCCTTGAAGGTGGTCGAAGCGGGCTTGAAGGCCGGCACAGAGTACCGGGGAGAGAGCTGGATGAACGAAATTCGCCAGCTCCAATCATGGATTCTAGCCGAGAGTGGAGAGGGCGAGCGCGCCCTCGAACAGCTCCCAGACCTCGGTCAGATCTTCCGAGACGGCGGCTTTGAGACGCATCGCCGGCTCCTGGTTCGTCTGGTCCAAGACGCGCATGTGGGTCCCGTGCCCGCCGCCGTGCGATTGCTGCACCTCGCCGGCGAAGCGCTGCGCCGCGGCCTAGCGGATACCGGTATTCACGCCTCGGTCCAGGCCAGCGAGTGGCTGCACAAAGGCGGGCACCCCCGGTTGGCCGCCGCGGTCCGCGAGCGCTGCCGCGAACACCTCGATGCCCTGGTCGACCCCGATCGATACCAGGCCGTCCTGGAGCGTGTGGCACAGCTTCCCGCCGTCGAGCCCGATGAGTCCTCCATCGCCGCGTTGCACGCCCAGCCCGCCACAGTCGAACAGCTACGGTTGATCGCGAGCCGCTGGCAACAGATGGGCTTCCACGACCGCGCTGACGCCACCTTAGCCGACGCTGCACGGCAATTCCCCAACGATATCGGCCTGTACGAAGCACGCTGCATGCAAGCCATTCGCAGCCGCGACGCCGACCTCGTCCAGTCCTTAGTCTCCGAGCCCCCCGATCACCCCGAGGGCATCGACAACGCCAGGTTCTACGAGGGGATCTTCGCGCACGAGTCGGGCGAGGAGAGCCGGGCCATCGAGGCATTCGAGTGGGTCTGGGCACGTCGACAGGACTGGGGCGAGGTCGCCAAGCGCCTGGGCAAGCTGCTGCTTCAATCCCGACCCGCGCGAAGCCTTGAGGTCTGGCAACAAGCCGCAGACGCACAGGATGCTCCCTACTTTCGGTGGATGGCGATGGTGGCCGCCACCCTCGCCGAGGACTGGCCCGCCCAGTGCCAACTCGCCGCGACGCTAGGTCTGCCCGAGCTTCCGGACGACCGCCGGGCCGATGAGTCGTGGAACTACCTTCGGATTCGCATTCCCGAGCACCCGGAGACCTTCCTCGCCCAACGCACGGGGCCGGTTACCGCCCGCCTCTTGAGCCTGAGATCCCCCGGTGAGGCACAGCAACATGGCGCCATCGTTGTGTTCAACCCCGAGCACAACAATGCGGACGAAGTGGCCGAGGACGATGATGTCCTGCGCATCCACGATGCTTGGGCACAGATCGAGCCGCCCACCAAGACCTGCGTCACCCTCGACGGCATCTGGCCCGGCGCGGACGCCACGCAGGCCCTGTGTGAAGCACTGGACGAAGCTGGGTTCTTCCATCAAGCCGCAGCTGGGGAAGGGTACGAGATCACAGACCCCGCCACCGGTCAGACCCATCGCGGCCACTACCGGTTCCTCGCCGTGGACGACGCCTCTGGCGAGGCCCTCAAGGCGCTGCTCGAAGCCCATCGTCCCGACCACGGACCGTGGGTCTACCACGAGCTCCTCGATCAGCTAAAAATGCCTAATGAAGCCGAGTCCCAGCGCGCGCTCGCGCAGGCTTGGGGCATGATCTAGCGAGTCCGTCGGACCCCTTCAGTCCCGCGCCGCTCCAGCCAGGATCGGCTCGGTCAGCGGCGTGAGATCCAGGTGAGGCTGCTCGGCTTGCCACCGCTCAAAGTGCGCGCGCGCGGTGTCCATCAGACCCATGCGGGCCGCCATCGCTCCGCGCACGCCGTGCCAGTGGTCGAAGGCGTATGGGTCGAGGTCGACGTAGGTGTCGTGGTGGGTCTGCCACAAGCGCATCGCCGTATCCAGGTCGCCGTGCAGCGCCTCGGCCAGGGCGAGCGCCGCCAGATTGGCCGGGTTGCCGTCGAGGTGTTGGGCCAGCTCCGCGCGGGCGGTCTGAAGGGCAGCCACGGTGGTGGCCGGGACGATCAGCGATGCCACGATACGATGGCCCGCGGCGGACGGGGCGAGGTTCATCTTTTGGGCCCAGGCGTTCACGCAGTCTGCACGGGCGCCCATCCCCTTCTTGAGGCCGATGACATCGCAGCGGGGTGCATCGGGGACCTTGTCGAGGTGGTCCGGGCTCACGGCGTTCAACAGGGCCTCTGCCTTGTCCACCTGGCCCGATCGAAGGTAGCCGATCGCGGCTTTGGTCCGGTCCCAGTCCTTTTCGGCGTCAGAGCCGTGGTCCACGCGACGCTGCCAGAGCGCGACGGATGACGCCCACTGGCGCCTGGCGTCGAGGTGGAACGCGATCGTAGCGATCAAGTTCTGCCCTCCTCGGGTTGAGGCATCGAGCTCATTGGCGAGGGTCCGCAGCCGCTGATCTCCCTCTGGGCTGGGGTCGATCAGGTCGGCCGCCATCTGCGCCTGGCGCGCATTGAGAGGCACCGAAGCCCGCACCCACCGGACGGTGTTGAGGGACAGCGGCCAGATCGGGGCCCCGTCCTTGATCACCTTGTCTTGAACCAGCGCATGAAAGGCGTCCATTTTGCCGGTTCGACCAAGCTCCGCCATCAGCGCCAGCTCTGTGCGCGGCACGGCACTCAATGCGGCGAGCCGGGCCCGCGATTGCGCACCGACCCACCACAGGGTCCCGGTTTTCGACTCACCCGGCCCCTGGATGCGCACGCGGCTCAGCTCCGGCGCCACCTGCTGCACATCGACGATCGTCCACGCCCGGCGGGCGAGGGTTTCGGCGCGGGCTTGGCTACCCGGCACCATCATGTTGACGCCGTTGACGTCCAGCGTAGCCAGCAGCCTCGGCTCCGCTTTCAGCCGATCGAGCAGGGAGGGATGCATCCAGGCGCCCGCGCTGGATGCGCTTGGGTCCCTCGCCAGAGCGGCGAGCAGGTCCATGGTCCGCGCGCCGAGCCCGCGGCTACCATTGGGGTTAGAGACGCCCTCGACGAAGCCCTTGACCTGCAGCCATCCGCCCTGTTCATCGGCGGACAGAGCCTGCCAAAAAGCTCGGGCAAGCTCGTCTTCACCCAGAGCGGCAGAATGGGCGGCTGCGCCCGGGAGGATGGTGTGCGATCCCGGTTGGCCGGACAGGGATCGCGCCAGCCGCAGGGCGCTGCCCAGGTCGTATTGGCGGGCCATGGCGATCACCCGGAGCGACTGCGTGAGAATCGGATCGGCGTCGGTCGTCTCGGAGAGGATGGCGGCGTCGTTGCCCCGCACCAAGCGAAGGTGGGTCAGGGCCCAGAGCTCGGGGGCGTCGCGCCGCAGCGCAACGGAAGCAGCGTACGCGTCTTCGGCGCCAGCGAGATCGGCGCCTGCTCCATAGCGAACCCCCTGGGCATTGCGCGAGAGTACGGCTCCCAGCTGGGACAAGCTGTGGTCTGTGTGCACGGTGTCTGTGGACACGGTCTTTTGCAGGGCGCCCAGCATTGTTGCCCGTTTTTGTCCTGGTGAATGCACTCGACCGTACACATCGGTCATCAGGGCTTGGTTTCGCGCGACGACGGGCCCGATCCAGGTCGGATGCTGCGTCTGACTCGCCTCTGCCAGCGCCTTTGCGTCCGTCACGAAGCCGCAGGAAGCCGCCGCGGTAGACCGATACGTGGTCAGGAGTTGGCTCTTGGGGAGCCGCACGCTGTCCTGGTAGAGCCGCTCGCCCCCTGAGCACGGCTTGCCTGAAGCCACGAGGGCGAAGCTGGGGTTGGACAGCCGGATCCGGAAGGCCTTCCGAGCCTCAAGCTGTCGCATTGCGTCGACCCACCCCATCACATGTTCGGGACGGATTCGGTCGGCGTCGACGGTCAGAGAGCTCCGGACGCGGGTGTGCCCAGGCTCCACGGTTTCGATAGTCCGCTCCATCTTGAGCGGTCCCAGGGTCACATTGATGGGTGTGGACACGACCGGCACGAGCGCCGGGTCGGTGTACAGCTCTTGGACCTCGGAGAGGTAGACGGGCAAGAAGCCGATGTCGTGGGGCGGCGGGTTGTCCAGGGCTGGCGTGGACACCCATCTGGGCAGTCCACCGGTCACGTCGCCGAAGCCCACGGTCAGCTCGACGCCGAGCCCGCGGGCGGTCTGGCTGTGGGCCTCTGTGGAGGTCGTCCAGCGGATGGACGAGCTGGGGTCCCGCGGGTTGCCTTCAAGCTTGGCGCGCATGGGCGCGCCCCAGCCGTTCTGCTCCGCCAAGCGCTGGCCTTCACCACCATTGATGGCCGCCAGCTGTTGTTCGACGCCGGCCCGATAGGGCAGCATGAGCCAGCCGCGGCCCTGGGCGCTCTGCTCCAGGCGGGCCGGGCCCACGGGCGGGAAGTTCAGGACCGTGGTCAACTCGAACCGCGTTTCATCGAGTGTCTGGGTGGGGGTCCAGCTCAGGTCTCGGGTCGACCGATCGAGCACCAGCGCAGGGCGCCCTTGCACAACAGTGCTGAGCACCCCGAGCTGAGCCACATCCACGGTCGGATCGACCCAGATGGGATCGTCCCCATCGACGCGCACGATCATGTGGTTGAACCCGACCAGGCCTGGGAGCAGGCTGTGTTGCCGCTCGGCCGACGCCTCGACGAGCACGAGGGAAGACCCGACCCCGGCCTCTTGGAGGGCCAGGTGCAGGAGCACGGCCTTGTCTTTGCAGTCGCCGTAGCCGCGGTCGAGCACCTTTGCAGGCGCCCAGGGAATGACGGCCTGGGCACCGAAGTGAAGCCCGGTGTACCGCACCCGCTCGTGCAGGCGCTGGACGATGGCCGACACGCGACCCCGGCGGTCCTTGGGCAGCTCCAGCCCAGCGATGAGCGCCTCTCCGGCATCGGCATCCAAGGTGTTTTCGATCCGGTCTAGGTAGGCCCGGGTGACCGCTTTCCAGTCGGAGGAGGTCGAAAAGGCAAACATGCCTGGCCCCGGATCGCGAGGGGGCCGGATCCAGCCGTTGGTCGCCTCACCGGTGTCGATGTGCGCGTAGTTCACCTCCACGATGCGCCGCCCCTTGCTGCGACGATCGGTGAGCTGCGCCTTGGGAAGGGTCTGTTTGAGGTGCAGAGGGCTGTCGACCGGTACATCGAGCACAAAGCGCGAGAGAGCACCGTGATCCGAAGGGCCCGGTCGGACCCGGTGCGAAAAGCCGCTGGTGTCGTAGGTGCCCTTAAACGACTTGGTGGTTGTGTACTCGACGATGGTGCCGAGGGGCACAGGCGGAATCGGCGCCGTGATCGCGCGTCCTTGTACGACCATGCCATTGGCCGCCCCACCCGCGGGCCCTTCGACAAACGTGGCGGGGTCGAGCCACTTCTCGGTGCCATCGGGCAGGATGAGGCGAGCCTTTATCTCCGGGCGCGTCTCCATCCACGGCATGTAGGCCATACGAATCGTGCTGTATGTAGGCGGAGAATCACCAGGAGAGGTGGTAAACGCCCCGTGGTAGCGCATCTGCGTCGAGCCGTCATCACCCACAACGAATCGTAACGCGGTTACGAGCGGCGTTTTGGGGGTGACCAGGCCTTCCACGCGGGCGGGCCTCTGCGCCAAGCGCGACTTCGCGAAGACGACCCACTCATTCGGCGAGGCCTCGAACGGCTCACCGGGCTCGGGCTCGCCCGCCCAGGCCAGCGCACTCCACATCACACCACCGAGCATCACGCCCACACGCACCCCAAAACGCTCCCCCACGCAGTCCTCCATTATCCCCTATATGGGACCGAATCGGCACCTCGGCAAGGGCTCACCGCACGAAAATCGGATGGATTCTCACACGGATGGGGTCCGTGCCGGCGTCGACCTCACCTGCCCAACACCCATTTCGCTCGGCTCTCCAAATTCCACGTTGAGCAGCCGTCTGGGTCCACTAGTCCAGCAAGACGACCGAGACCCGGCCCGAGCCGAAGTCATTCGGCGCGCCAGCGACCACGTCATCAGCGCCGTCGCTATCGATATCGGCCACCAACAGGGACCATCCGAAGAGGTCTCCGACCCGCTCGCCATCGGCCCACGCGTACGCATCGGACGCACCGATCTTCGGTTTGGAAGAGATAATATCGCCGGAGAAGACCCAGACACGGCCAGGGTCGACGGCACCGAACGCGTTGAGCAGCGTGGAGCCGGGCGCGCCGATCACGAGGTCGTCCTGGCCATCGCCGGTCAGCTCGCCGACCGCCAGGCTAGAACCGAACGCGGCAGGGCCGGACGAGGGCTTCAGCTCGACATCCGCATTGGTGGTGTCATAGGTGCCGTCCAGGTCACCAGCGGCGAAGTAGACGAGCACGCGCTCGCCGTCCTGCATGGGGATGGCCAGGTCCAGCTTGCTGTCGCCGTCGAAGTCCCCGATGCCGAGCGTGGGCACCAAGCCGATGCGATCGTAGAACGAGTTGCCTCCGATGAGCGCCGTGGCCTCGTCATCGATATCGCCGCCTTCGGGGCGATCGGTGCCGCCGTCGATGATGGCACAGCCCCCCGCACTGGTCGAGGCGAACGCGGCAAACTCGGCACACATGATGATGTCGTCGTAACCGTCCTCGTCTAGATCCCCGGCGGCCACCGCGGTCCCGAGGTACGCCGCCGACGTCGTGCCCACCCACTTGACCGAATGGTCGTCTTCGACGGTGTAGTCGCCGACCGCGCCATCGGCGTCAATGAGGTAGACACGTCCCGCTCCCGAGACGTCGCCGCCGATGCCGCCCGGTTCACCGTAGAGCACTTCGGCTACCCCATCGCCGTCCATGTCGAGGTCGCTTGTCAGGGTGGCGATGCTGAACGACGTTCCACTGTTGAACACAGCGATGGCATCCGTCGCGTCCATGGCGCCAGTGAAGGCCGAGCTCGCCGGGTAGATGGCCACAGCAACGCCACCGTCGACGTCTCCGCTCGAGCCTCCGATCACCAAGTCGAGGGTCCCGTCGCCGGTGACGTCCTGTTGAACCGGAGCCATAAGCGCTTCGTAGTTGTACGTGCCCGTGCCAGAGATCTTGGCCTCGTCGTACAGCTCGATGGCTCCGGACCAGGTCGCCGTATCGCCGGCATCGAGGCTGTACACCTTACCTTCGCCGGAGCTGGCGGGGTTGACTGTGCCCACCAACAGCTCCAGGTCGCCGTCATTGTCGACGTCCCCCGTCGACAGGCTGTTCCAGTGAGACAGCTTGTCGAGGCTGGCGCCGTCTACGTGTCCGGCTCTCACGTTGGCGATTCGGGCGTTGTTCACCACGCCATCACAGTCATCGTCTCGGTCGTTCCAGGCGTCGGGGGCGCCCGGATGAATGGCGTCATCGGCATCATCGCAATCGCCAGCATCGACAGAGTATCCATCGGTATCGTGATCGACGCTCGTGCAGTTGTCATTGGATGCCCCCGGGGATCCCGCATCCCCCCCCGCCATGGGCGAGACGGCGTTGCACCACAGCCGGCGGTTGTTGACCGGAGCGTTCGTCACAAAGAGTGGGTCTAAACTAATGGATGCACCCGGTGTGGGTTGCCACAACGGGGTGTATTCGACGATCGAGATGGTGGTGCCCGCGACCTCGAGACCCAGCGCGCCCGAGTCGTTGGCCAGACTCAGGCTCGTTCTTAGGTAACGGTAGTCCACGTCAACGCCGCCATTCTCGGACCGGTCGACTCGCACGCCAAAGACACGACGGTCCCCCGGCTGCAGCTCGAGGTCGCCAACAATGTTGAACTCCCCACCATCGAAGTTGGACACGAGCCAATTCCGAAGGTTTATCGTACGTTCCGATGTATTCTGAACCTCGAACCACTCACCGTAGGTTTCGGCGACCGCGACCGGATGAGCCATGATTTCGGTCAGGGTCACATCGCCAGGCTCCACGAAGTCTTCGTCCACCCACCCGTCGCAGTCATCGTCGGTGCCATTGTCCCTCTCGACGGCGTCGGGCGAAATCCGGTCGTTTTCGTCGTCGCAGTCCGGTCCTTCGGGGGCCGCGCCGAATCCGT
>JBGCER010000503.1:0-4763 GCA_045106515.1 Myxococcota bacterium | reverse complement strand
GGTGACGGCATCCGCGACAAGATCGAAGCGGGCGACACCGACGTCTTCACCCTCCCGGTGGACTCGGACAACGACGCCAAGCCCGACTTCCAAGACCTCGACAGCGACAACAACTGCATCCCAGACGAACTCGAAGCCGGCCAAGACAACGGCGGCGCGGTCGACACCGACGGTGATGGCGTCCGCGACTTCGCCGACCCCGACAACGACGGCGACGGCATCGACGACATCTACGAAATCGGCGATGTGGATAACTGCCGCGCCACCGATACCGACGGCGATGGCGACCCCGACTACATGGACACCGACTCCGATGGTGACGGCATCCTCGATGAGTACGAAGCCGGCACCACCTCCTTCGAGCGTGAGCCCGCCGACTCCGATGGCGACGGCATCCCCGACTACCAAGACCTCGACTCCGACGACGATGGCAATACCGACCGCCAAGAGCACGGTGCTGGCGCCGGCTCCGAGCCGGTCGACACCGATGGTGACGGTCTCTACGACTTCCAAGACACCGACTCCGATGGCGACGGCCTGAGCGACTGGGACGAAGAGAACATCTACAACACCGACGCCTACGACTTCGACTCAGATGGTGACGGCTTCTCCGACGGCGCCGAGATCTTGGCCGAGACCGACCCGCTGGACAGCGAGAGCGTCATCGACGGCATCTACGTGGTCGTACAAGAGCGCACGACGGTCGAAGAGTCCTTCGACTTCAAGCTTCGCATCAGCCAAGGCGACGTGGCGTTCATCACGGACACCACCGGATCCATGGGCGGCACGATTACCGCGGTGCAAGGCTCATACTCCACGCTGCTCACCGACCTCACCGACACGTTCGAAGACGTGGCTGGCGGCGCCGCCGAGTTCGATGACTACAACCACAACAGCATGGGTGCAGGCGCGGACAAGCCCTTCATCATGACCAAGGGCATCACCACCGACGCGAGCGCCGTTTCGGCGGCCGTGGCTTCTTGGACGCCCAGCGGCGGTTCTGACGGTCCCGAGTCCTCGACGGAAGCGGTCTACCAAGCGGCTTCGGGCGCTGGATACGACCAGAACTGCGACGGCGCCTACGACTCCGCAGACGACGTCCTCCCCTTCCTCGCCGACAGCTCCGATCCATTCGGTGGCCGCGCTGGTGAGCACTACGACGCCACACTGGCCGGAGCCGGTACCCGCGGCGGCATGGGCTTCCGGGACTACTCCCTGCCCATCATCATCTACGCGACCGACAACTTCATGCGTCACCCCAGCGCCGACGCCGCCCATAGCGCCGTGCCGGGTGGTTGCCCCATCGACGCCGACTTCTCGGACGTGGCTACCGCTCTGACAGACATTGGTGGCTACGTCATTGGCGTGGACGTCACTGGAGGCGGCTCTGGCTGGGGCCCAGGCCCCGAAATGGAAGAGCTCGCTGAGCTCACCAACTCCAAGGCTGACATCGACGGTGACGGCGACGTCGACGACCTCCTCGTCTTCGCCCTCCAGCAGGGTTCTCCGACGTTCGAAGAAGACTTCTCGGAGTTCGTGCTCACGGCTGTGGACCAGCTCGTCTCGTCCATCAAGTTCACCGAGGTCTCGTTGGAGATCGACGGTGACGAGTACGGCTTTGTCACCGACATCCTGCCCGAGCGCTACACCGACCTTGAGCCGGGCGATGGCGACATCGAGCTGCCCTTCACCCTCACCTTCCGCGGCGTCGTCGCAGGTGTGAACGAAGACCAGACCTTCTTGCTCTCGCTGAACGTGCTGGGTGACGACGTCATCCTGCTCGACAGCTTGGACATCCTCGTCTTGGTGCCGGGCCGCGACAACTAGCGTCAGGACGGGTCAGGTCACTGGCCCCTACCGACCCCGTCAGAGCCGTCCCCTACCGGGGGGCGGCTCTTGTTTTTGGCCGACACACCTGCTCGATGATCTGCCACACCCGATCCCGTCCCTCGCCCGACACGCTGCTGAAGGGGATGGCCTCAGGCACACCAAAAGCATCAGCGAGCTTGGCGAGGATCGGTTTGCGCTCGTGCTTCTTGAGCTTGTCCACCTTTGTGGTCACCACCAAGCATGGGATCTGCGCCTCGACCAAGCCCGACACCAGCTCCAGGTCTAGCTCCTGTGGCTCCCGCCGCGCATCCACCAGTACGACCACGAGCTTGAGCGTCTCTCTGCGGCCGAGATACCCCTCGATCATCGGCTTCCAAGCGTCACGAACCGCATCGGGCACGCGGGCGAAGCCATACCCAGGGAGGTCCGCAAAAATGACCGCGTCGCCCACCTGAAACAGATTGATCCGTTGGGTTCGCCCTGGCCTTCCGGACACCCGAGCCGCCTTTTTACGCTGCAGCAAGGTGTTGAGCGCACTGGACTTGCCCACGTTCGACCGCCCCGCGAAGGCGACCTCAGGCAGCGTGAGCGTTGGCATGTCCAAATGGTCGAAGGAGCCCAGAAACTGGACGCGCCCTGCCTGGTTCCGCATGAGGTCTCCGTGGCCGATCGCCGCCGGGGGCTCTATACCAAGTTGGACCCACGGCGCGACCGAAGCACACGGAGGTCGGGTGAGCGAACAGGGCTGGAGTCGCCCAAGAGTGACCGAGACCGTACCTTCGGACCAGACCATCTGGTTCGTCTCCGACCTACACCTCGGCGATGGTACGCCCTCGGACGCATTCTTTGGCAAGGACCATCACTTGATGGCCCTCATCCGTCGCGTCGATCGCGAGGGTGGGCTGCTGGTGGTCGTTGGCGATGCTCTCGACGTGCAACAAGCCTGGACCCTCACGCGCATCCTGCGGGCCCATCACGACCTGCTCTCGCTCATGTCGGGCCTGGCCCAGAAAGGCCGCCTGGTCTACATCGTCGGCAATCACGACCAAGACATCTCGCTCTACCGTGATCTGCTGCACTTCCGGGTCTGCGACACCCTTCACGTGGGGGATCAGATCTTGGTCACTCATGGCCATGAGCACGACCCCTTCATCGGGGCCCACCTGCAAACCAGCGACATGGCCACCCGATGGCACCACCTGGTCGAACGCTACCTCGACACGTGGCTACGCCTGCCCCTCGGCGAGTTCTACAACCTTCCCAACCGGGTCATGTTCTGGACCTCCCACAAGATGGGCCTGCTCACCTTGGCGATTCGCCAAGCCCTGGAGCCGTTCGGGATCGAAGGCTATGGCCAGCGGAGTCTAGACCAGCTCGACTATTGGGCACGCAGCAATATGGGCGATTCCATGTGCATGATGGGCTCGGTGCTCAACCGCCTGAACACGGGGCCCTGGCCGTGGCTCGTATGTGGGCACTCCCACCTTCCCGGCCTGATCCGCCCCGCAAATGGCCAGCCCGGCGGGTACATCAACACCGGGAGCTGGACCTTTGCATCCAGCCAGTTCGCCCGTTGGCAGGACGGCCAATTTGAAGTTCGAGACTGGATTAGCGGTCGAGAGTACGGCGACGAGCTCTACCAGCCGGTGCTCACGGGCGCGATCGATGAAAAGGACTTCTTCCAGTGGTGGCGCGAAAACTACATGGGGTGGCTGCGCTTTAGAGAGGGCGAAGAGCGACGCAGCACCCTGCGTCGGTGGGAAGGCACCATCCGAGATCATCAGGTCTTGGCCCAGCTTCCGGAGCACCATGACTGGAACACCGAGGCCAGACCGACCGTAGAGGCAGAGCCTGCGGACGACGCGGTCGAATCCCGTTAACCGCCGCGTCCACCCAAGAGGACTGCATGGAAACGACCATCGCTGCCTTGCCACTCCGAGGCATGGTCCTGCTTCCTGGCGCACTCCGTGCCGTACCCATCGGCCGGCCCACAACGACCGCCGCCGTTGAGCACCACCTGGCCACCGGCGCGCCCCTGTTGGCCGTTGCCCAGGTCGACCCAGAACTCGAAGACCCCACCCAAGCAGCCATGAACCCGGTCGGCGTGTTGTGCACCGTGTCGCGGGCCACCCGCCTTCCCGACGGAGGCCTGCAGATCTTGCTCGAAGGCCAGGAGCGCGTCTATGTGCGTGGTCCTGTGCGGGTGCAAGATAAGATGACGGTGGCCGACTACGCGCCTATCGAGCCCACAACCGACAATCCCACCGACGTGGCAGCCCTCGCGGACCAGCTCGCACGGCTCTATGGCCAGCTCTTGGCCGAATCGGGCATGACCGAGACCGATGCGCGGCTCTTGGTGCCGCCCGCCGACGACCCCACGCGGTTCATCGACCAGCTCAATGGCCAGCTCGACATGAGCTGGGCCAACCGCTTGGCCCTCGTCGCAGAGCCTTCCCCCTTGAACCGGCTCCAGCTACTGGTCGAGCACACGGCGCGCGGCTTGGCCACTCACCGGTTCCAGGTCGAGATCAGCACCAAGGTCCAGGCCGCCATGGACCAGAGCCAGCGCGAATACCAGCTCCGCGAGCAGCTCAAGGTCATTCGCCAGCAGCTCGGTGACGCGGGCGTCATCGACAATGAGGCCGACGCCTTCCAAAAGCGCATCGAAGACGCAGGCATGCCCGACGAGGTCAAGACCGAGGCCCTGCGCGAGGTGGAGCGCCTGCGTAGAATCCACAGCGACAGCGCCGAGTACAGCATCGTCCGCACGTGGCTAGAAGCGATTTGTGATTTGCCATGGGTGGCGGCCACCACCGACACCACCGACTTGGTGCACGCACAGACCGTTCTCGACGAAGACCACTACGGCCTCGACTTCGTCAAAGAGCGGATCCTAGAGTATCTCGCCGTGCGCAAGCTCAAGCCCGATAGCA
>JBGCER010000502.1:0-3669 GCA_045106515.1 Myxococcota bacterium | reverse complement strand
CCTTGGTGTCGGGGCCGACGATGCGTGCATAGGCATCGAGGGGCAGGTCAACCAGGGGCACAACCGAGTATTGGTCTGGAGAGCGCTTGGCCTTTTTGAGCTTACGCTCGATGATTTCGGCTTCGCCTTCCATGTAGGCGTACGACACGCCAACGCCGTCGGCGGGCACGCTGACCATGAGATGGTCGGCCCGGTAGCGTCGCTTGGACTCGCGGCAGTCCACCATCGGGTCGTTGAAGCCGCCCACGTGGCCGGAGGCTTTCCACGCTTTAGGATTCTGGATAATCGAGCTGTCAAGACCGACAATTTGGAGGGGGTCTCCGTCGGGCCCAAGGGGCGGACATTCCACCATGTCGCGCCACCACGCGTCGCGCAGGTTGTTCTTGAGCTGGGTGCCCAAGGGACCGTAGTCCCAGAATCCGTTGATACCACCGTAGATATCAGACGCGGGATACACAAAGCCGCGGCGCTTGCACAGGGCGACCAGCTTCTCCATGAGTGCTGGGCCTTCGGGACGGGCCATCTCTTACCTCCAGGGGTCGGACTCGTACCTCACCGCCGTACACACCACCACCGCTCGAAGGCACTCGTGAGGCGGAAGCCGGCACGCTCAGCCAAGTCCACCTTGCTTCGGCGATCGGCTCGGATGTCGACGAACACGGTGCGTCTCTGGCGTCCGACGAAGGCGGACAGCATCTGCGCACCGAGGTCGGTCTTGCGGTGCCTCCGAGCCAATAAGGGAGGCCGGACCTGGCACACATCGTCGCCGGTGTCGACGGGACCCACCGCCGCGACGAGCTCCTGGCCTTCAAAGACGCCGATCCATCCAGGGTCGATCTGGGCTGGCGCCGGCGGATCGTCCCGCCCCACAAGCGCCCTGATGGCGTCGATATGCAGCGGTGAGAGGGGGGCGACTCCAACGGGTTCGTCAAGAGTGGCCCGGTCGGGAGCCGCGAATCGCTGAACGGGGCCCAGCATGTCGATGTGGTGGCTCTGGGCGAGGACTCCGGCACCGGCCTGACCGACTCTGAGCTCCAGGCGGGCCGGCAGGTGAGGGCGCAGCTCGGCTAGGAGTTGGGCGCAGGGTCCAAAAGCGCGCTCTTCCACGGCATGGACGACGGCTGCGTTGCGCGGTGTCCTGGGTCCCCAGGCGCACACGAGCGCGGGTCCATCCACCCACGCCATGGCGCCGGGTTGATCGAGGGCGCACCGTACGTCGGCGTGGGTCCAGGCTCGACCGCGGATGCGATCGGCGAAGGCTGTGAGGGGGGCGGATGTGGGCATGAAGCGGTCTACCCGTTACACGCGCCCGGTCACACACTTTCGACCGGAGGCCCCATGGCCCGCCCCAGCAAGACCAATCGCCTGAAGGCCAAGTTCAAGGCAAAGAAGCGCAAAGAGCGCCTTCGTAAGAACAAGCAGCTCGTCAAGCGTCGCGCTGGCGGCCGCTTGGTCAAGAAGATCAATCGCAAGGACCGCGTGCGCTAGGCATGAGCGTCCGGGGCCAGACTGTGCCCGTGAGCGTCGCGCCGATGATGGACGTGACCGACCGGCATACGCGCTGGCTCTACCGGCGGCTCTCTCGCCACACCTTGCTCTACACCGAGATGGTGACCGCTCACGCCCTGCATCACGGGGATGTGCAGCGGTTGCTCTCGTTTGATGACATGGAGCATCCCGTCGCCCTCCAGCTGGGAGGCGATGATGCGGCCATGCTCTCGCGCTCGGCGCAGCTCGGCGTTGACTTCGGCTATGACGAGATCAACCTGAATATCGGCTGCCCGTCGCCTCGGGTGCAAAAGGGGAACTTCGGGGCCTGCTTGATGACCTCCCCGCAGGTGGTGGCCGACGCGGTCTCGGCCATGCGTGCCGCGGTGTCGGTGCCGATCACGGTGAAATGCCGGATTGGGGTGGATGATCGGGATTCCTACGAGGACCTGTTGAACTTCGCGAAGATCGTCTGCGAAGCCGGGGCCGATCGACTCAGCGTCCATGCCAGAAAAGCCTGGTTGAATGGCTTGTCTCCCAAACAGAATCGCAATGTGCCCCCTCTGCGCTACGACGATGTCTACCGGCTGACCCAAGAAGATCTGGGTGTGGCGATCGAGATCAATGGTGGGGTGCTGACCCTCGACGATGTGCAGACCCACCTTGAACAGGTGGACGCGGTCATGATTGGCCGCGGGGTCTGGCACAACCCGTGGATGTTGGCCGATGTGGACCGCCGGTTCTTTGGGTCCGAAGCACCGATGGTGGACCGCAGGGCCGTGGCCGATGCGCTCATCGTCTACGCGGAGACGCAGATCGCCCTCGGACACAAGGCCCAACATGTGCTGCGCCACGCAGGCCCATTATTTCATGGATTACCTGGGGCCAAAGGCTGGAAGCAAGCCATCGCGAACGTGGGTAAGGGGGGCACTCGGCTCTTGGTGGGCGCCCTTGAACGGATCGACGCAGCGGCCGTGCGTCAGGCCGCCTGGGAACAGCGCGCCGCGCTCTAGCTCGCCTTCTGCAGCTGCTCTTCGACGGCTTCAGACAGGTTGCGTACATCATCGACGAGGGTGTCGAATTGACCGGGTGCAAGACCGATCACTTCGGACCAATAGGGGTCTAGACGGTACCAGAGCACATCGATGCCGGACACGCCGCCTACCATTGAGGCGATGGCATCTCCAACGTGCACATGGTAGGCGAGAACTTGGTTTTCTTCGGCGTCGCTCGGACGGTGTTGGAAGCGCACAGCCTCGACGATGGCCTGTGGCAAACCCCAGTCTTCGACCATCAGGGCGCCGAGCTCGGCGTGGTCCAGACCGAGGATTGCGCGTTCCGCTTCGACGAACTGGCTGCCGGGATTGTTGAGCTGCCAGTCCATGACGTCGTCGACGGCCTTGCCCAAGTAGGTGCCGAGAGCGAGCTTACCGACGTCGCAAAGCAGACCGGCAGTGTAGGCCATGCTCGACTGAACGGTCCCCGTATGCCAGGCGATGGCATCGGCGGCCAGGGCGATGCGTAGACTATTGCGCCAGAGCCCGAAGTCATCCATGCCATAGCCGGGCAGGTCCGGGCGGGAGATGACCGCTGACGCCCGACGAACCACGATCTTCACCAACTCGCTCTCTCCGAGCAGGCCGATGGCCTCGCCGACGCTGTCGACGCGGCGCTTGCGGGTATAGGCCGCGCTATTCACGATCCGCAAGATCTCAGCGGTGAATGCCGCGTCGACTTCCACGATGCGCACGACGTCTGCACGAGAGCGGTTGGAATCGCCCATCAGCTCCATGAGCCGAGACAACACGAGTGGGGGGGAGGGTAGGTTTTTTGCGTGTCGGACGATCTTGTCGACGTCGAAGCGTGTGGTGCTCATGAGGGACTCCGGAAGCCGGTCGGGCGTCTGGGTCATCGGTTCAGAGCGGGGTGAGCTTGACGCTCGGTCTCAGGTGCCGTCCGTTCGGTGGGAAAACCGAGCGCCGAGTTCGGAACAGAGCTGTTCCAAACAGTGTTGATCGGTGTCGTCGAAGTGGGCGGGTAGGTCGCTGTCCACATCGAGCACGGCCAGCAGTCGCCCGTCGGGCGTGAGCACCGGCACCACGATCTCGCTCTGGGTCGTGCTCGCGCACGCAATATGCGAGGGGAACGCCTGTCCATCTGGCACGAGTTGGGTCTGACGCG
>JBGCER010000501.1:0-2741 GCA_045106515.1 Myxococcota bacterium | reverse complement strand
GGACGGCCGACTGGAGCGCTGAGAGGGCACCTGCACGCCCTCGGTCACCAATCCGTGGCGGAGGCGATCTCCGAACTGATCGGTGGAGAAGGGGGTGAGCCAGGTGACTTCGGCGCCCTGACGCGCCAGTGCACGCGCCACATTGTAAGGGGAACCATCCCAGATGGGCGTGAAAGCTCCCGTCATCACCCGCGACCAGGTCGATGAGGGCTTCCCCTAGAACGGCGACGCGCACGGGTTTACCCATGATCAAGACCTCCAACGCCGCCCGGAAATTGCGTTATTCCTTGGTCCTCGCTCCCCGTTTCCCGGCGATCGCAATGCCCACTCGCGTTACCATGGAAGACGTCGCCCGCTTGGCAGGCGTCTCGCCGGCGACCGTGTCCCGCGCCCTGAACGACAGCTCGGTCGTGAGCGACGCGACCAAGGAGCGGATCCGCAAGATCGCCGAAGAGCAGGGTTATACTGTCAATGCAACGGCATCGAGCTTGCGCCGACAGTCCTTGCAAACGATCGGGGTCGTGACCCCCTTGGCGCCGGCTGGAGATTATACTGTTTCGGACCCGTTTTTCCTGGAGATGGTTGGGGCGATCGCCGAGTCCGCCACCCACCACGGCTACGATCTGCTCCTGAGCCTGCCGGGTCGACATAAGGGCGAGGTGGCTCGCCGAAGCTTGCTGTCGCGAGGTCGGGCGGACGGAATGGTCATTATCGGGCAGGCGGGCCGGGATGAGCGGCTGAACGAGCTCGCGGACGCTGGAGCGCCGATCGTAGTTTGGGGAGGTCATACGCCTGGAAATCGCTACTGCACGGTGGGGAGTGACAACCTGCAGGGCGGGCGGTTGGCGGTGGACCACCTGCTCTCGTTGGGGCGTCGCCGGGTGCTCTTTCTTGGCGACCGAAGGCTTCCCGAGGTCGCACAGCGGTACCGAGGCTACGTGGATGGCCTGCTCGCCCGCGGGCTGACGCCCGAACCCGAGCTCTACCGCGAAGCGCCCTTCGCTGGTGAAGCCGCACGCCGTGAGATGAACTCCGTATTGGCAGCAGGCCTGTCCTTCGACGCCGTGTTTGCAGCGTCGGACATGCTCGCCTTGTCCGCCAGTGGCGCCCTCGTGGAGGCGGGCCTTCGGATTCCCGACGATGTGGCGGTGGTGGGGTACGACGACGTCACGCTGGCGAGTCAGGTACCGATCCCGCTCACCACCGTGTCCCAGGGGATCCAGCACGGTGGGCGTCGCTTGGTCGAGCTGCTCTTGGAGCACATTGGAGGCGGCGCCCCAGAGTCGGAACTCACGCCCACGCGCCTGGTTGTGCGCCAATCCTGCGGCGCACGGTCCTAGGGCGAGGTTCAAGCCCAAGCCCACACCACCGCGGCAGTGACCGCGAGCAGCCCGATGGACAGCACCCGGTAGTTGGCCCACAGCGGCCCCTTGGCCAGCTCGGCGGTCTCGTCCTTGAACGCCGCCCGCGTCCACAAAAAGGGGCGGACTTGCTCCGGATCGGGAGCGGCGGTGGCCAGTGAGCCCGCCACCAACCCGAGGGCGGCCACCACGAAGGTGAACGGGGCGGCGTACAGGTTGTTGAGCGACCAGAACCCAAAGACCTTCGCCGCGAAAAGAAGGATCGACGCCTGTGTTCCTAGGAGGATCGCCACGTGGGCCCCCGTCGCGTTGGCTCGGGGCCACAGCACGCCGAACACGAAGAGGGCCACCACTGGGCCCACGGCGAAGGCGAGTACGTCTTGGAGGTATTGGAAGAGGGAGGTGAACGATGCGATCTGAGGAGCCCACGCGACTGCGGCCAGCATGAAGATGAACGTGGCGAGCTGGCCTACGCGCATGAGCTGGCGATCGGTCAATTTGGGAGCGACGCGCCGCACAAAGTCCATGGTGACGATGGTCGACGCCGAGTGCAGGGTGGAGTCGATCTGACTCATCAGGGCGGCCACAAAGCCAGCGAGACCCAGCCCCAACAAGCCCGCAGGCATGAGGTCGAACATCAAGCGTGCGTAGACGGTGTCGCCATTGTCCAGGTTGGGATACAATACGATGGCCGCGATACCCGGAAGCACCATGACGAATAGCGTGGGGATTTTGAGTAAGCCCGCGAAGAGCGCGCCCCAGCGGGCGTGGTTGTTGGTGCGGGACGCCAGCAGCCTCTGCATCATGAATTGGTTGGTACACCAGAAGTAAAAGCCCAAGACGGGCACGCCAATAACTAGCGTTGGCCAGGGCATAATGTCGTCGTCGTACGGTCGTATCAGGCTCAGCTTCTCGGGCGAGGCCGTGGAGATGGTCTGCATGACCTCGGTCCAGCCGCCGGCGGCATCGAAGGCCAAAAATGTCAGAAGGATAGCTCCGACCGAGAGGATCACCGCTTAGATGACATCGGTCACCATGACCGCGGCGAGCCCGCCGAGGATCGTGTAGATGCCGGCTGCAACCGCGAGAACCGCGACGATGACCCCGAGGCTCACCGAAGGGAAGATGATCTGGAAGATCAAAGCGCCTGCGTAGAGGCTGCCTGCGGTGTCGACGACGATGTTCAAGAACAGGGTGAGGATCGCGAGATAGCTACGCGTGGCCCCCGAAAATCGCCGTTCGAGGAACTCGGGCATCGTGAACACGCCCGACGCCATGACCACCCGAAGGAAGAACACGGTGTACACAACCAGAACGACGGCAGCCATCCACTCGTAGTTGTAGAAGACGATGCCATAGACATAGGCCGCACCGGCGAGC
>JBGCER010000500.1:0-4484 GCA_045106515.1 Myxococcota bacterium | reverse complement strand
GATGGTGTTCGGAGTGGAGAAGCGACTTTGCTATGGCCCAACGTGAAGCCCTCCGAAGCCGTCTGTGACCACGTTGATGCAGAATAGTCCAAGTCAAGATCCAAGTTTGTACCCATCGAGAGCGCCAGCGCGCACCCTGGGTACATTTCTGGGGCCAAACATGACCGAAGTGGGCCACTGGCGGCCCCACGGTGGGGCCATTCTTCGAATCAGGAAAAAATTTATCCCCTTGTCTCCTACTATCTCCCCTAGAACTGAAAGTAGATAAATTCCGGACCTTCAATCCCAAACAGCAGCACGTACGCCAACATCGCCACGCAGCTACCGCCCCACAACACCGGACGCTTCAAGATGAGCGTCTTCAGTCCACCCCACCGCTCCCACTCATGGGCGGCGATGACCAGGGCCATGAAGGCGAAGCCCTCGGGATAGTGCTTGGGCATCTTGGCGACGCCCCAGGCAATGTCCCAGTAATAAAGCGGGATCTCTACGGGGTTCCTCCAGAAGATGCTGGTGACGTAGGACCAGGCGACGGGCCAGGTGTCCGACCGGAAGAAGATGTTGATGAGGCTGATCATCAGCATGGTATTGGCGCACGCAAGGTAGTAATACGCCCACTTGGTCACGGGATGCCGACCGGTCACGCCCTTGAACAGGGTCCACACGGGCTCGGTGAGCTTGTGCCCGACCATGGTCAGGCCATTGAGCAGCCCCCACACCACGAAGTTGTAGCTCGCACCGTGCCAAAGGCCGGATAGGAACATCACGGCCATGATGTTGACTTGGGTGCGGACCGGGCCCTTTCGATTGCCGCCCAGCGGGAAGTAGATGTAGTCCCGGAACCAATGGCCCATGGAGATGTGCCACCGCCGCCATCGCTCTGGGATGCTCGGCACCACAAACGGCAGGTTGAAGTTCGATCGGATGTCGTAGCCAAGCAAGCGACCAAGGCCGATGGCAATGTCGCTATAGGCGCTAAAGTCGACGTAGATATTGGTCGTGAACAACAAGATCGACATGAGCGCCACCGGCGCACTTTCCACTTCTGTCGCAAAGTAGGGGTCGATCCACAACGCGAGGCGATCGCCGATCACCACCTTCTTCACAAAGCCCAGCAAGATCAGGAACACGCCCTCTTGCACCTGCTCTGCGCTCACTTTGACGATGCGCTTGTACTGAGGCAGCAGGTGGGTGGCGCGCTCGACGGGGCCCGCCACGAGCTGGG
Source organism: Myxococcota bacterium (assembly GCA_045106515.1). Lineage (GTDB taxonomy): Bacteria > Myxococcota_A > UBA796 > UBA796 > REDI01. The sequence continues at coordinate 3,259 of JBGCER010000500.1, read as the reverse complement.
GGAAGAAGCTGACAAAGAGGGCGAAGTCACGGAAGTTTCGGTCGGCCGCAAACTTTCCTCGCCACACCTCGATGGTGTAGGACAAGGTCTGGAAGGTGTAGAAGCTGATGCCCACCGGCAACAAGATGTTTAGCGTGAAGTCATCATGCGCCAGGTTCAAGCCCATCAAATTGGCGCTGTCGACGAACGAACCTACGAAGAAGTTGGTGTATTTGAAGAAGAACAACGCCCCCAGGTTCGCCGCCAAGGACACGCCCAACCACGCGTTTCGAGCCCGCTTTCGCTCCCCGGACCGCTCGATCATCAACGCGCACACGTAGTCGATGACGGTGCTGCCAAAGATGAGCAGGCAGAGCCACGGGTTCCAGAACCCGTAGAAGATGTAGCTCATCCCAAGGAGGAACCAGAGTTTTCCCTCTTTGCCGAGCTGGTAGTAGACCAGCAGCACAATCGCGAGGAACGCGACGAAGACTTTGCTATTGAACAGCATGGCCTAGCCCACCCGGATCATGGGGTGAGCGCCTTGTGCAAGGGCTCGGGGAGCAGCCCTTGTGGGGCCCGCATGGAGTCGGCCTCTCGCGGGGGCAGCGGCAAGCCCTGCGCGGTCAGCAGCAGGTCGGCCAAGTCGTCGGAGAACCCCGGGCGCCCGCGGTCATTTGGGTGCTTGTAGTCCTGGTATGCCTTGCCTTTTCGTGGCGCAAGACGGTGGTAGTCCAGCTCCTCACGCCCGTCGAAATGCTCCTGAACCGCCTCGACGGACTCCAGCTTCACGAACGCCTCGTACAAGCGAGGATGACCCGGCACATAGACCACCGTCAGGTCCACCCCTCGCGCTTCTAGATCCTCGATCAACCAGGTCAATCCATCATAATTCGTCTGCCCAGGCCCAAGCTGCAGCTCGTCGGGAGGCAGGGTCCAGTCTTGGTCCGCGTTCTTTCTCAAGGTGCGTTTGGTCTTGGTGAACGGCTGGTAGCTCACGTGACGGCGAGACTTGACCTTCCACAGGCCAAACCACGAGCCCACCACCTCGACCAAGCCCCGGCGAAACGCGGGCTGATTCCGAAAGAACGCCGATGGGGGGGTGCTCCCGAGGGACCACTCCAGCTGATTGGCGAACGAGGCGTCTGACAGGGAGAAGATCTCGTGCGGCCCCAAGATGGCCTGCACATACTCGTCGAAGGCGGCCGCTTCTTCCAACCACGACAGCCGGAAGTTGCCCTCGGCGATGCTGGTGACCACCCGGTCTCCCGGTCGTAGCGGCAGGTCATCGGCGATGGCCTGGGTGAAGATGGGCGCCCCCCGATTGAAGGCGAACTTCGCCACACGATGCTCGCTCCCCGCTTCGGCGAGCCTCGCTTCGATCCGCTCGGCATCGAAGGTCTCGCGGGCGATGGAGCTGCCGATGATCCACGTCACCGGCGCATCACCATAGGTGGCCTCGCGGTCCACCTCGCGCACATCACGCAAGATGAAGTGGACCTCTTTGACCCGCCCCATCCGTGTGAGGTAGCTGTCGTCGGTCACCCACACCGAGACCAAGCCGTAGACGGCGATGACCGCGGCTACGCACCCCGCGACCCACCGCACGGCGTGTCGAGTGCTTAGACGGTCCGCGGACGTCGATGTGTCGGCGGCATTGTCCACCGGAGCCTCTAGGCTACGAAGGCGCGTCGGTGCAGACCGGGCACTTCGCGCAGGATCTGCTCTGGACCGGGGATCCAAGCACCGCACGTCGCCGCGACCTGCAAGGTCCGAGACGCGGTCGGATCGTAGACCACCATGAACGGGATCGGATCACGATAGACGTGCAAGGTCGCCAGCTTTTCGGCAGCGCCTGCGTCGCCCATGGAGTGCACCATGTCCGGGCCGCACGCCAAGACAGCACCGGCTCCAACGCGCTCTTCCACCGCCAACTCAAGACGGCCGTCGACGAGCTTCCACACGCGATGGATCGCCTCTCCCCGAAGCACCCGAACGGCACCCACCGACCCGCCGTGGTCGTGTGGGGCACAGACGCGCCCGCGGGTCCAGCTGGCGACCATCATCTCCATGTGAGGGCCTTCCATCAAGACTTTTCGCCCATACGGGCGGCTCGGATCGTCGACCAAGAGCGCGTCCAGTTCAGACGCATCCACAACACCTGACACCGCGGCCTTCATGGCCGCCATGGATGGCGAGGGGCTGTCTCCGATTCCCCGACAGCGCTCGAGCAGCGTGTGCATGGGTCGTCTCCTGGTGAGGCATTCAAGCGCGCCGACTAGCCGGTCCCCGAGGAACCGGCCAGTTCCGCGAGGCTCACGAAAGCGCCGAGGGCTTACTCTTCCGCGGGCGGATCGGTCGTGACGGAGAGCAGGCGATCTCCGTCGTCTGCGCCGCCGTTGTGACAACCCGCACATCCGCCGATGGCGTCCGCGCCGGCGATGTCGACGGTTCCGTCCGTGCTGTATCGGGCGTAGAACCAGTCACCGTTGGCGTCGTCATACCCGTCGATCTTCTGCATGACGAAGATCTTGAGCGCAGCGCCATCCTCTGCGTCGTACGTCTCTTTTACGGAGATTCCACCATCGGGGATCGTGTCTCCATACGCGCCGTCTGCGACGTCGTTGAACCACATCTGCACATGAGAAGCGCCGCCGTGGGTGCCGCCGTGGGGTTGCACTCCCGGCCACTTTTCGGCCTGGGCCCACGCGTCATAGCCTTGGATGTCCGTCCACAGATCGGCGGCGATCTCTGCGTCGGTCCCAAGATCGTTGCCATCACCACCGCCACACGCGGCGATCAGCAGAATTGAAGCGGTCATTACGCTACGAAGCATTGTCTCTCCTCCATCACGGAGCACGGGTATCGCACCCACGATGCCATGGAGCATCGAAAGTTGCAGTCCATTGCAACACATCAGCCAGATTTGGCCCACTCACGCCCACCTCACTCGGCGCTGACCCTGTCGTGTGCCAAACCCGGCCGGCCCTCAAGGCCCCCTTCAGTTGACGACGAGCGCGCAGTCCGCCACGGTACACGCATCCCTCGGAGCCTCATGCGCAGCCTGATCCTGATGTCCGCCGCCTTGTCCGCCTGTGCCGGTGGTGCCGACTTGACCTATACCGAGGCCCCGTTCGAGGCCCCAGCCACCGCAAAATACGCCGCCGACATCACGTATGGCGACGATGAACGCAATGTGATGGACCTGGCCCACTTCCCCGACGCGGCGTCCCCATCGAGCTTGGTGGTCTACGTGCACGGCGGCGGCTTCACCGGCGGC
>JBGCER010000499.1:0-8064 GCA_045106515.1 Myxococcota bacterium | reverse complement strand
CGTCGAGGGGGGTCGAGCGCGCCAACGCCAAACGGATGAGCGCGGAGGCCTTTCGGTGGTCACCGTCGCGCACAAGCTCCGAGGCGACATCCGCGGCTTTGGCGATGATGGGGCCTGGGGTTTTAGGGAGCCTCAACCCAGGGTTTGTGCCCCCGAGGCCTCGGTCGGAAGCCCAGGTGGTCAGGTCGGTGAGCATGGCCTGTTGGTCGATTGTTTTCCAGTGCGGAACTGGGTTTAGCTCCGCACCGCAGAACCACCGGCCTCGGACACTCCACAAGCGCCCCGCCTCGCGCATGCGACGCACAGTCGCCTGGAAGCGGTCTGAACTCAGTCCGCTCCGGCTGAGGACCCAGTCTTCGTGAGCGTGGGGGAAGGCGATGCGTACGCGGTCTGCGATGGTCTGCTCCGCGCTGTCGTCGGCAGGGGGGATGCGGGTGGGATCGACGCGCAGGCCATCGGCGAGCTGATCGAGGGCGCGCCGGCTGATGCGCATGCGCTCGCCGTCCAGGTGGACCAGGCCGGCCCGTACCCAGGCTTCGAGCTCCTGACGGAGGCGTGTGGGCTGTCCCGCCGTTCGTCGCCAGAGCTCTCGCGCTGCGTCGGTTTGCAGGTGTAGAAATCGGTCAGGCCCGTGAAAACGTTGCTTTAACGAAGACCAGGAGTACTGACGTTCCGGGTCGAAGGGGGGGCCCACGACGGAGGTGCGCCAGCCGGGGCCCCGGAGTCGATCCAGCACGACCTGGGCGGTGCTGGGTCGATCACGTGGGTTGCGTTGCAGCATGGCGTCGATGACGTGCACCACTGCAGCGGGCAGGTCCGGCCGAGCGCACGACAGCGATGGTGCCGGCTCCTCACGCCTGCGCTGAAGGAGCTGCGCATACGTAGTGGCCTGATGCGGCACGTCGCCGACCAGCGCTTCGTAGAGCATCACCCCCACGCTGTAGAGGTCGGATCGCGGGCCTGTTGCCCGGCCTGCACACTGTTCCGGAGAGGCGTAGCGAGGCGTGCCAACAAAGCGCTGTTCGGGGGCGGCGATGCCGGCCCTGCCAGAAGCGATGCCGAAGTCGACGATGGTCACGCGGCCGGCGGTGTCGGCCATGACGTTCGCCGGTTTTAGGTCGCGATGAACGATCCGCGCCGCATGGAGGCGGACCAGCACCTCGAGCAGGGCCTCGGCCCGCGGCCAAAGCAGGGCCCAGTCTTCGGCGTTTGGAAGCCCCGGAAAGCTCTTGCCTTCTACGAGATCCATGACGATAAACCAACGGTTTCCGTCAATGCCTTCGTCCCGCATTCGCGCCACGCCCGGAAGCCTGAGCCAGCGTAGCGCCGTGAGCTCCCGACGCAGGTGATCGAGGTCGGACGGCGCGTTGGCGGGCACAATCTTGAGGGCGACATCCACCTCTCGAACCTGATCCAGCGCTCGCCACACAGATCCGAATCGCCCAGCTCCAATGGCCTCTTTCACCACATAGCGACCGGCCACCACCTTGGACGGGTCTGTCGCGCAGGAGCCGTCTAGATCGATGGTGAGGTCGTAGGTATCGGTGATCGAGCCGGCCATCTCCCACTTCCAACATCTGCGATGCCCGCGTGTCCACGGGGGGGGCGCGAGGTGTTGTTGGTTTGGTAGCGCGCCGATCGCCGATGCGCCGGTCCGGAACGACGTGATCGGGCTGGGCCTGCTGCGTCAGTGGGCCGATATGGGATGGGCTGGCTGACTCCGGCTATGCTTGGGCCGGAGGACCTCCATGCGTAAGAGCTTGTTTGTTTCGGGTGCCATCGCGTTGTGCGGCGGACTCACCGCGTGTGGCACGCCGGTGGTGACCAATTTCGAGGCGACCATCGCGACGATTGCCGATGCGCCTTTTGGCCTGCTCGATGAAGACCGCGGCAAGACCGTCAGTGGGTCCTTTTCGTGGAATACCGCCACGATCGACTCCGACCCTCTGCAAGACTCGGGCGAGTACAACCACTCGGGCGACGGAACCTTCCGCCTGTTGCTCCCCCGTAATGAGATCACCGGGTCCGGGTTTTCGCAGGTCGTGGTGGCCAACAGCACATCCCTGCAGATTACCGATGGCGGCGCCACGCCGGGCGAAGCCCGTCCCATGTTGGTGGACGGCGTACCGTCCGAGACCGCCGAGCTGTCTCTGGTGATGGTGAACGACAACCCCGTATTTGAAAATGGGCGTCTTCCGATCATCCTTCCGGATCGGAGTCCAGAGAACTGGAGCCACACCTTCGCCGTCAGCGACGTGAATGGCACGTTGCTTCTGCAGTTTACGGAGTTGACTGACGTCCCGCAGGACTAGCCTCGCGGCCCGCATGGCTCGCTACCCGTCCGCCGCGACTTCGGGTGGTGTGAACGACACATTGGCGCTGCGCAGCCGCGCGCGGGCGAGCCGTTTAACGATGGCGCGGTTGAGATCTGCGGGTTGGATGGGTTTCGCGACGACCGCGTCCATGCCAGATTCCACCACCCGTTTGCGGTCCTGCAGGGTCACGCTCGCCGTAAGGGCGATGATCGACTGCTCTGCGCCTCCTGGCCGCTGTCGCAGGGCGCGAGTGGCGTCGAACCCGTCCATGACGGGCATGAAGCAGTCCATCAGGATGATGTCGAAGGATTCCGACTCGGTCGCATCGAGGGCGAGCTGCCCATTGTCGACGATGCGGACGGTGGCGCCGAAGCCCTCCAACACCTTGCGAGCCACCATCTGGTTTACTCGATTGTCTTCTGCCACCAAGATGCTCACCCCTGTCAGATCGGTTCGCAGCGAGTCTTCCAGGATAGTGGGCGGTGCGCATCGGGACAGCGGGAGGGTGAAGTAGAAGGTGCTCCCATGGCCGACCTGTGAGCGGCACCCGATCGTGCCGCCCATGCCCTCGCAGAGCCTGCGGGAAATGGCGAGTCCGAGCCCGCTACCGCCAAACTTGCGCGTGGTGGAGGCGTCGGCTTGTGTGAACGGCTCGAACAAGCGTTCGACCTGTTCTTCGGGGATCCCAATCCCTGTGTCTTGGACCTGGAAGTCTAGGCCGTCGTCCCGCGTCTGGGCGTGCAGTGTGACCGTACCCGCCTCGGTGAATTTGATGGCGTTGCCGGCCAGGTTCATCAGCACTTGGCGCACTCGGTTGGGGTCTCCGCGAACCCAACGCGGCATCATCGGGTCGATGTCGCAAACCAACTCGACGCCAATCTCGCTCGCGCCCGGTTGAAGGAGTCGGGTCACGTCGTGCATGAGCCGGTCGACGCGGAACGGCACCTGCTCGACGTCGAGGTTGCCATTGTCCAGGCGAGTGAGGTCGAGTACGTCATTGAGCACGTTCAACAGGGCCTCACCAGAAGACAGGGCTGTGGACGCCAGGTCGTGTTGGTCCGGGTCCAGGTCGGTCTCAAGCAGCAGTCGAGTCAGGCCCAAGACGCCGTTCATGGGCGTGCGGATCTCGTGGCTCATCGTAGCTAAAAATACCGTTTTGGCCTGGGCCGCTGAGTTGGCGCGCTCCGCTTCTGCGGCCAAGAGGACGGCGCGCTTCGCGGTCTCCAAGGTCTGTCGGAATCGATTTCGTTCGGCGACCCAGCTCAAGCCTGCGGCCAAGAGGCTGACCATGATCAGCGCGACGGTGTCGACCACCAGGTTGGTGTCAACCTTGGGGCTCGCCATCATCATGCCCAGCAGGGACGCGGTCTCCAACGCCCAGAACGCCATGACCCATCGGTGTCCGATGAGAACGGCGGCGAAGACCGGAACGATGAGCATAGCGGCGTGGAGCGAGGCGAACGGTGCGGGCAAGATCAGCGATAGCGAAACCAACCCGATCACGATCTTGAACAGGGCGAACACCGCGATCGGCACGCGGGAACGCCGGACTTTGTACAGAACGGCTAGGCACGTACCGTCGGCGACGATGCTGAAGGCCATTAGCAAGGTGTCGTACCCAGGCCGGCCGTTCAATAGGGTGGGCAACAAGGCAAGCACCGCTCCGATGGCGATGCTGAACCATAGATGGCCCAGCAGCACGGAGCGCCGCCAAGACTCGTTTTGCGCGTCGGCGTTGGGATAGGTCACACAGGTCGTATCGGATGGGCCGATCTGCGAGTTGACCCCGGCTGCTGCGCCTAGCCGCGCAAGGCGCCTCTGCCGGCGTAGACCGCGCTGGCGCCGAGCTCTGCTTCGATTCGCAGGAGCTGGTTGTACTTGGCCACCCGATCGCTGCGGCACGGAGCGCCGGTCTTGATCTGTCCGGTGCCCACGGCGACCGCGAGGTCCGCGATGGTGGTGTCTTCGGTCTCACCGGAGCGGTGGGACATGACCGAGGTGTACCGGTTGCGGTGGGCCAGATCGACGGCGGCGAGCGTCTCGGACAACGTGCCGATCTGGTTGACCTTAATCAGGATGCTGTTGGCAATGTTGTTGTCGATGCCACGGGCCAAGCGCTCGGTATTGGTGACGAAGAGATCGTCACCGACGAGCTGCACCTTCGCGCCCATGAGTTGGGTGATGTGTGCCCAGCCATCCCAGTCGTTCTCATCGAGGCCATCCTCGATGCTGACGAGGGGATACTTCTCGGTAAGGTTGGCGTAGAACGCAGAGAGTTCCTCCGCGCTCCACTGGGCGTTGCCCTCGCCTTCAAGGTGGTATCGACCGTCCTTGTAGAACTCGCTGGCCGCCACATCAAGGGCCAAGACCACATCTTCGCCGGGGCGGTAGCCCGCCTTTTCGATGGCTTCGACGATAAGGTCCAGCGCTGCTGCATTGTTGGGCAAGTTTGGCGCGAATCCGCCTTCGTCACCCACCGCCGTGGACAGGTTTCGGCTCTTTAGAACCCCTTTGAGCTTGTGGTAAATCTCGACGCCACACCGCAGGCCTTCGGAGAAGGTGTCTGCGCCCACGGGCATGACCATAAACTCTTGGATGTCCACGTTATTATCGGCGTGGGCCCCGCCATTGAGAATGTTCAGCATGGGCACCGGAAGGACCCGGGCCGAGGTACCGCCGACGTATCGATACAGGGGCTGGTCGGTGGCGGCGGCGGCGGTTCGTGCATTGGCAAGAGACACGCCAAGGATGGCGTTGGCGCCGAGCCGCCCCTTATTTGGGGTGCCGTCGAGCTCGCAAAGAAGGGCGTCGATGCCTTCTTGGTCCCTACAATCTAGGCCGATGAGCTGGTCGGCGATGGGCCCGTTCACGTTCGCTACGGCTTGGGTCACGCCCTTGCCCAGGTAGCGGTCGGCGTCGCCGTCTCGAAGCTCCACGACCTCGTGCTCACCAGTCGACGCCCCGGATGGCACGGCAGCGCGGCCCGCGTGACCGCTCTCAGTTCGGATCTCGACCTCGATAGTCGGATTGCCGCGGGAATCGAGAATCTGGCGTCCTGCGACCTCGTAGATGCGGGGCATCGGTCCTCCTTTGAGTGGAGGGGGGCGTAACGCCTCCGGTACGTTAACGGGCGCGCCGACCGGCACACCGTTGGACCGGAACGCTCGCCCCCAGAGGAGACTCGATGCGCAGCCCCAGCAGAACCTTCGGCGCCCGTGGCTTTGGCCTCAGATTCTCTCGGCCCCTCCTCGCAGCGTGCGCCGTCGCAGGTCTCGGAACTCCGGCCTTGGCCGGTGTGGACGAACTTGTCGATGGTGCCGGCGCAGTCGAGATCGCCGGGATCGTCGAGGTCCCGATGCTCCGCGGCGTGGACACCGATGGCGTTCCGTCCGTTCTGGCTCAGGGCGCCGAAAAGGACGAGCCGGACGAGTTCTTGCTGGTCATCGACATCTTCAACGGCGCCAACCAGTGCACGGAGCCCGTGGCCAAGGCGCTCGGCGGAGCGATCGACGAGCAGACCTTTGCGCGCCAGAGCGAAGGCTTGGGTTCCGCGACTAAGACTGTCGGAAAGGTGGCGATCATCCCCGAGCTTCGCCTGATGGGTGGCGAGTCCGATGTGGTGATTCGCAACTGGCGCTGCGTGATCGACAAGAGCGAAAACAGGCTTGCGATCCCGCTGCTCGCCGAACTCTCTGTGGCCCAGCTCAACAGCACCGGCGTCTTCGTCTTCGGTCGCGCGTCCGACGCGGATCAGGTGCTCGGCAAGGTGGGGACGCCCGTCAACGTGGCCGCCACGCTGCCCAACGTGAGCACGGTGCAGGGCAAGAAGTTCGCGAACACCACGGCCACCCTGTACGTGCCGGCCAAGGTGGCCGGGACGGAGACCTTCGCCCGCATCTCGGCCACGCCGGGCAGCGCAGTTTCCATGAAAGCGGGTGACTTGCCCAACGTGACGGAGGTGGGCTCGACCCTGCACACCACCGCGCAGGTGCAGGTTCTAGACGTCGTGACGCCCATGGCCGGACTCACGGTCTGGGACAGCCACATCAGCACCGCGTTCGGCGCCACCAATAACGATAATAGCTATATCGACGCGCTCCTCGGCTCCGACATGACGGCCCACATGGACATGGCGGTCGACCCGTCCACGCTCCGGATCGCGATCAAGGGCATCACAGAGTCCAAGTGGACCGATCCGAGCGACAAGATGCTCGAAGATGCCAAGAAGCAGTTCGACAAGAAGGACGACGACGACAAGGCCGCCCTGCTGCAGCCCATGGAGTTCAACGTCGACACATCCGTCGCCATGGCGGAGCTTCCGTGCTTCGAAGGCTCCGAAGTCATCGCCACGCCCAACGCGACTGCAAATGGTATCCGCTACTTCGGCTCTGCGGGTATGCGCGGCGACCCCAAAACTTGTCCGCCAGTCGACTCCCTCACCGCCGAGGAAGGCGGCTCGGATGACGCGGGCGGTGGCTCCGACAGTGGCGACAAAGACACCAAAGAGGCCAGCCGCTACGCCAATTGGGGAGACGCTCTTCTGAAGCACGGCAAATACGCCGAGGCCCTCGACGCCTACACCACCGCCAACAAGAGCGCGGGCCCGGATTGCAGCTACTACATGGAGCATGCGGCCCTTGCGCAACAGCTTGGCAAGCTCGACATGGCCATGGAGAGCGCAACCAAGGCGGCCGACCTCTACGATGCCTGGGCGTCTCAGCCCCTCGAGGTGCGACTCGCGGTCAAGGCCGGAGGCGACGTGCCTGACGGCACGGAAACTGAGTCCCAGTCGGACACCTGCCACACGGCTCACGGCCTGCAGGCCAGCATCTTGCTCGCCAAGGGCAGCCACAAGAAGGTGGAGGCGCTCTACAAGGAGCACATGGACCTAGACGAGACCCTGGCCCTCGCCACGGCCTTGTCCCGCCTACAGCGCGGCCAGCCCGGTCGTGCCCGCGGCCTCGTGCTCCAGGCCCTCAACGTGGGCGGTCGCAAGTCCGCAGACGTCTGGGTCGCCAATGGCGTGACGGGCAGCCGTATGGGAGCCTCGCGCATCGTCGATGCCACGCTCGATTCGATGGGAGCCAAAGGCGGCGCCCTTACCCTGGGCAATGCCCTCGCCGGTGCGGCGATGGCCCGAGAGGTTGGTGGCGATGATCGCGTCGGCCAGTACACCGACGCGCTTGTGAAGCGCATGCCTGACAGCGTGGCCGCATGGACGGTTCACGGCTTGGAAGGTCTGCGCCGCGGTGATGCCAAGGCCCAGAGTGACCTGCAAGCCAACGCCGAAAAGGCCGCCCAGTTCAACGTAGACGCGTCCGCTGGAAGCGCGGATGCGCTGTGTGGGTCGGCCGCGATGCTCTACGTCGCTGGTGATAATGCAGCGGCCGACGCCTTTATGACCCGCGCCGGAGAGTCGGCGACCGTCACCGAGACGTGCTTGTCTGCCGCGGCGGTCAAAACCGCTGTGTCTGGTGACGCACAAGGAACGACCAACGCCCTCAATGAGCTGGCCGTTCGCTACCCCTTCAGCGCCCTTGGCAGCCTGAACCTGCTCCCTGCGGTTCCCCCGTCCAGCGCCGACGCCGGCGGCCCTGAGTAGACGGACGATGCATCGGGCGTGGGGGTTGTGGCATCCAGTGCGTGATGGAGGTCCTATGATCCTTGCGTTGTCGATGATGGCGTGCGCCGGCGCGCCGCCGGAGCCGTCTACAGGTGGCTTTGACCACAGCCACGGTGCCTTCGCCCA
>JBGCER010000498.1:0-4205 GCA_045106515.1 Myxococcota bacterium | reverse complement strand
GCCGCGACCACCGAGTTTGCGTACACCAAGGTCAGCGCGAGTGCGGTGAAGAAGAAGCACACGCCGTAGAGCGCGAGCACAACCTGTCGGTGGGTCAGACCGAGGTCCAGCAGCCGGTGATGGATGTGGCCACGGTCCGCGCCGAACAGCGGCCGCCCGCCCAGGAACCGCCGAACGATGGCCAGCGACGTGTCGAAGAGCGGTAGTCCGAGGGCCAATACCGGGATCATCAAGGCGACGAGCGTCGACGACTTGGCCGATCCAGAGATGGCTGTCACCGCCAAGACAAAGCCTAAGAACAGGGAGCCGGAGTCCCCCATGAAAATGGAGGCGGGATTGAAATTATACCGGAGAAAGCCCAGGAGTGCGCCACCAAGGGAAGCGGCTGTCAAGCCGACCACCACGTTTCCAGACAGCAGCGACAAGACAAAGAGCGTGGTGACTGCGAACAGCGCCACGCCGCTGGCCAAGCCGTCGAGCCCGTCGATGAGATTGATGGCGTTCATCACGCCCACGATCCACAACACAGTGACGGGCAGGGAGAGCCACCCGAGCGATAGAACGAAGCCGAACGGCAGCGATACATCGCCGATCTGGTAGCCCATGAAGTAGACGCTGACGGCGATCACGAGCTGTGCTGCGAACTTCACCTTGGCGGAGAGATTCCGCAGGTCGTCGGCCAACCCGAGTAAGACCGTCGCCCCCGCTCCAAAGAACAGCCCGGCGACGTGCCACATGTCCGAGAGGTAGGCCTCGGAGACTTCATTATTCAAGAACCACAGGCCAACAATCGGCACGAAGAAGGCGAAGGCGATGGCCAAGCCACCCAGTCGGGGGATGGGCTTGGTGTGGACTTTGCGGTCCTCGGAGGGCGCATCTACGAACCCAAAGCGCAAGGCCGCTTCACGCACGAGAGGCGTGAGGATGAAGGCCACAACCCCCGCTAGGAGGAACGCCACTAGGTATGTGCGCATGCCAGCTCCGGTGCACCTAGCCGTCGAGACGACGCGTCCCGGTATCCTGCCATTGTCGGCAGGGGGCGACGACCTTCAAGACTCATCTGGATCGGCATTCGTTTACGGGGAAAGCCTCTTGTAGACCGAGACCTCGCCGCCCTCGCTCCCCACGGCCATACATGTGCCTTTGGGGCTTACGGCGATGGCCGAGACCGCAGCCGAAAAACCAGGGTCGAGAGTTTGGACCCGGTCCCCAGACCGAGCATCGTGCACGTACACCCGGCCCCGACCCCGGGCGACGAGCACGGATGGGCCGCCCACCGCCACGCAGCACACGCCAGCGGTGCCGTCCACTTCAGCCAGGTCGACAGCTCCGCCCCCATCGAGCTTGAACACACGCCCACCACCACGGGCGTCCACCACCGCCACCCGATCGGCACTCGCCGCGACACGCTCGGGGCGCCCCATGGGCACGGGGTAGCGGCCGACGGGCTTGGCGCGCTCAAACCCCCAGGCGTGGGCTTGGTCCGCAGCGGTGCCCAGGGGCACGCCGATGAACCGGTCGCGGTTTTGCAACGTCACGAAATGGCGCGGATCGGGCGCCTGTCCAATACGGCCGGCGTACGACGGCAACGCGCGCCCTCGCCCCTTGCCGGCGGGGACGACCATGTCTTCTTGTAGGCCACCAAGCAGCACAACCTGTGACCCATCTGGGGTGAGGCGCCCCCCCAGGAAGCCTTGCCCAACGATGGGCGGACGACGCGGTCCGTCTCCATCTGGCGCTCGACGGTCCACCCTCCACAGGACTGGGTCTTCGCCCTCTATGGGATCTTCAGCCGAGAGCGTCACGATCTCCCCATCGGCCATCACCAGGTCCCGAACCTCGCCCGGCACTTGCCAGGTGCGCGAGGTGTCACCGCGGGCCCAACGAACTCGGCCCTCTTCATCGCCGCTGGCCAGCTGGCACGCATCATCGATGACCAGAGCCGTGAGCCCCGCGCGATGGGTGCGGGGGCGGGCCACGGCCGGCGCGGTGAGGTCGACGACCTGGAGGGCGTTGGAGCGCGCTCGAACGATCATGCGACGGCCGCTGTCGGAGAAGCCCTCGATGCCGTCCACATCGTCCAAGGTGCCCAGCACCTTGCCAGCGGGGCTCAACATGCGGAGCCGAAGCCGGCCACCATCGAGCAGCCGCTCCGCAAGGACCACGACGCCAGTGCTGGGGGAGACCCGAACATCCATGACCTCGCCATCCAGCAGAACCGCCCAATCGCGGGCCCCCGTGGCCAAGCTCATCGCCTCAATGCGATGGGCCGTCCACGATAGGACCACGCCATCCCCCGTGAAGGTCGCGCCTTCCATGCCTTCGAGCTGGAACGCCACATCACCGGTCCGCGTATCCCGGACGGCGCCATAGCTACGGCCTCCCCTGCCAAGGCGTTCGATGACGTGGGAGCCATCTGGAGACAACGCACTCCAGAACGGCACCTGCTTGGTCTCCCAGGCCACCACCTCGGCGGTGTCGAGGTCGTAGACGCAACGCACCTGGCCCATGGTGTAGGCGAGCCGACCATCGTCGCTCACATGAACCACCTCCGACCATTCGGGACAGTCCTTGAGAGGGCGGGCGGTGGCGGGGTCCCAGGGGTCATCCCAGACCCGGTAGCGAACATCCACCACCAAACTGCCGCTCTTGGTCAGACTTCGCTGGGTGACATCGACGAAGACCCGGTTTGAACGGGCGGACGGGACGCGGCGTGCCGGGATCCACGCGGCGACCTCACGCTCCACCGGACGCTCCCCCCAGGTTCGCTCCATGAGCATGTCGATGGGCGTTCCGGCCTCTGACTCCCTGGACCGGGTGCGTAGATGCCCATCCGGCAACCACGCGAGATCTAGGATCTTAGCACCTTTTGGAGTACGACCCAAGGGCATAATCGTGCCGGTGCGCTCATCGAGCACCGCGACCCGGACCGCCTCATCCAAGGGCCCCGCAGCGACGGCTAGGCCGTTTGGACCAAACGCCAGCTGGCCATGCACGCGACCGTCTCCGCGTACCAACGGCACTTGCCACCGAACTGCGAGCGTCTTGGCGTCGACCAACGTCACCCGGCCCGCCCCATCGAGCACCGCCACCGCATCATCGCCGGGGGAGATGGCCGCCGTCCAAGGCGGGGGCAGCGCGCCCAACGTCCCTGGGAGCCACCGCTGATCGACCTCGAACGTCTGGGCTGAGGCGATCTGAGCGAGCAGCAGCAGCATGTAAGCTCCGGGGGGACGGCGCGCGCAGTGTACGGCAGACGGCCTATTAGCGTAGTCCGTCCGTGCATCCACCCGCCGTTCGGGGCACTGTATAAAGACTACGACTGGGAGAACACATGGTGTCTCAGGCCGCATCCGTTCCAATTCGCACCCGCGCTCGATACTACGCCCAACGATGGGGCTGGCTGGCTCAGGGAATTGCGCTGCGCTCGGTGATGGGCTTCGCGGAGCGACCGCCCCAGATCGACCCCAGCGTCGTTCAGCGAGTGCATGAGCGCTACCGCGAACTCATCGACCGCGACTTGGACAACGCCGCTCGCGGTCTCTACCCACCGGCCTTGCTCACCGACATGCCGAGCCGCCGCCGGCTGCCGGCCTTTTTCGCCGAGGTGCCCCGAAGCCGAGCTCGGCGCCAGCGAAAACAGTGGAATGACCTTCCCGAAGAGGTGGATACCCGGCAGTACCCTCCGTACTATCGACGCACCTTCCACTGGCAATCCGACGGCTGGTTCTCTCGCCGCTCCGCCTACATCTATGACGTGTCTGTCGAGGTTCTCTTCCTGGGATCTGCCGATGTGATGCGCCGCCAAGTCCTCCCCCACGTGGTGCGCGAGGCCCGCCGACAGGACGGCCCATCGCGGGTTCTGGATGCGGCGTGCGGAACGGGGCGATTCCTAGGGCAAATGGCCCGAGTGCTGCCTGAAAACCGATACACCGGTCTAGATTTATCGGCTTGGTACCTACAAGAAGCTCGCTCCACGCTCGACCATGTCGACCACTTGTCTCTGGTGGAAGACAATGCCGAGTGCATGAGCATCAAGGATGACACCTTCGACATCAGCACCAGCATCTACCTCTTTCACGAGCTCCCGCCGCGGGCCCGACTCGAGGTGCTCAAGGAGCTCAAGCGAGTGACCGCCCCCGGCGGGCTTGTGGTGCTCATGGACGCGGTTCAGATCGTAGACCACCCCTGGCTTGAGCCCGTCC
>JBGCER010000497.1:0-7278 GCA_045106515.1 Myxococcota bacterium | reverse complement strand
GTATCTGCGTAAATCGTGACACCTTGCGCGCACGTTCCAGAAATGACGACGTTGTCTTCCCAAGTCCCACTTGGGCACGACCCTGACACCAGTAACGTCGTGGCCTCGACGCAGACGGAGTCCGAAGTCCCAGCCAGCCCTGCAACTGCAGCCGATATCGATCCATGTTCGAACGGTCCCGATGGTGTTTGAGAGACAACCCTTTGGGTCGGACTTGCCGTAGGGCATGCGGCGTGTGCCGGCATCGCAATTGTCGTCAGTGACGCGAGTAGTAGCCGAGTAGCCGAGTAGCCGAGTAGTCATGGAACCTCCAGTAGGAGGAAACTATAGCGGTCTTGGAGTCGGATTATGTGAAGTTCCCATCAAGGAGTGCGCTGTATCCGAGGTCCGAGCTGACGTTTCCTCTTGGCCAAAGTCGTCGCAGCTGTTCGGCCTGTTCCCGCATCGGGTCCGTTGGTCCGACCCCCGAAACACCTTCCCCATCTTCCGAGTCAGCTCCACCTTGGGCGGCACTTTCACCGCATCCCCACCCAACTGGTCCAGCAGCGTATCTGCCCGAACGCGCTCCTCCCCGTCGAGCGCCGAATACGCAGCGAAGCTCCTCTGGGACATCCACGCGGTATAGCTCTGGATCGCCCGCGTGCTGTGGGCATCGCCTACGCGGAACCGATGGCGGCCGACAAATCGCGGAAGGCGCCCGTCGGGGTGTGCGGCGTCGGGGGCTGTCACCGCCGCCCAAGTATCGGCGATCACCGGCCATTGTTCTGTGAACGCGTGGGTCAAGATGGGCAGCAGTGTGTCCGGGATGTGATCATCGGGCACCAGCGGTCCAAAGGTCTGGGCCTCGGGCGCGTTCATCCGCTCCACCCAGTCCGCGACCCGAGGCGCGAGCCGCTTCATCAGTCGCCCCGAGTAGGGGTCGCGATAGAGGTGGGCGTAGAGCGGCGCCATCAGGCCAAAGTCGGCGAGGGTTGGGTGGCCGCCCAGAACGTAGGGATGCACGGCCAAGTGTGCGTCGAAGGCGGCGAGGAAGCGCTCGTATCCGGCCTCGATCGCTCCGCGGGTGTGCCGGTCGATCCCCAACACCCGCCCATGCCCCAGCCCAAAGTAGACAAACACCGGAAGTCCGAAGATCGGTTGCATCCATTTTGGCCGATTTGGGGCAAACATGGCGCCGAATTCACGGAGTATCATCCATGCGTGGTGGCGAGGATAGGCCCAGCGATAGTGCATGGCGGGCAGCAAGAGCCACTCGTCGGCGTACAGCTCGATGAGGTGAGCCACCAGGCGTTGTACCGGCCCAGCCGGCATGACCGGGCGCTCGGGCACCTGGGCTTCGAAGAAGTCGATAATCGAGGACGTGTCTTGCACCGCGTGGTCATCGGCGGTGATCACCACCGGAATCATCGCCAGGCCTGTGCGCGGCTTGATGATCTGCTGCAGGACGTGCTGGCTCGGCAGCACCTCGTTGAAGGGTATGCCCTTGTATCGAAGGTAGGACCTGGTTTTACCGCTGTAGAGCGAGACCTGGGCGGCGTAGAGGGTGACGGGCTTCATTAAGGTGAGCTAACGCCGAATCGCCCAGGCACACCGTCCGTGCCGAGCCGCTACATCGTGCCGCCGAGCACGCTCGTGGCCGTGATCGACCACGCATATCGTTGGTATGGGTTGTGGAGCGTCAACACCACATCGTTCCAGGCTGGCCCTTCGTCGGTGTGCACGACGACTTCGGGCAGGCCGTCGGCGTTCATGTCGACGATGGCGACGATATCGTACGTGTCCACCGGGCCGACGGGGATCGCCGTGTCATTGAGCAGGGTGCCTAGCTTCCATGTGCCGTCCGACGCGATGTACGCGAGCGCGAACGTGGAGCCGCCCATCGCAGCGAACTTTGTGGGGTGCACATTGTGTGCATCGTCAGACTTGGGGAGCTCGAAGAACGCGGGCTGTGGGTCTCGTCGCTTGGTGTAGTCCGCTTGGTGATATTCAGGAGAGACGGTGAGGATACGAAGAGCAGCCACAAACGCCGTGAACTCCGCGTGCTGTTGGGGGGACGGCTGCCACTCGAAAGACGGGCTCGGGGTCCAGTCGCCGCTCACGTAGAGCGCGGCTCGGCCGTTGTCGTTGTTGGGGGTGAGCGTGAGTTCCCAGCACTGCGATGCGTCGTACTCGTGGTCACCGGTGACGCGCGCGATGTTGAGCGACTGGCCCCAGGCGTCGATGCCCTGCCACGGAGTGTCAGGGGACTTCCACGCCGCGCAGCAGCTCGCATCCGGAGAGGCGATGGACTGGTCGTCGACGATAGCGAGGGGGACTCGTGGGTTGGAGGCGAGCCACGCGTTGTTGCCGGCTGAGCAGGCTGGGGGGAGAGCGGGGTCTACGGTGGCGTCCGCGGCGTGAGCGAGCGGCGACAGGCTACCGATTAGTAGCGAAACGAGACATGGGTGCCGGGTCATTGAGCCTCCGAAGACAGACTTCATACCTCGATGCCCTCCGCTTCCCGGTCGCGGGATATATCATGCTGCGCCTCACATGTTGACGACAGCCAACCCTGATCGACTCCGCTCTCGAACCCCCAGACGTCTGGCCGTCGACATCTGGGGAGAGGCGCTCAGAACTACGGGGTCTGTCGCTTTCGAAGTCCGGTCGGGTACACATGTATGGCCACCGAAGGCGTCAGGTTCACGCGGGTGGAGCGGGAGGCGTCGCGCAGACCCTCGCGTTCATGCGTCCTGAAGGTGACTTGGGCGGCATCGATGCGGCCTGTGAACGAGACACCGGGGGAGAACCAGCGGTCGACGGCGACTCCAGCCGTCGCTGTGATGGCCGTGTCTGAGTGTTTGTAGTCCTCGTTGATGTAGTAGCCGAACTCGGCCGAGAGAGAGGGGACGAAGAGGATATCTGTGTGTTTGGTGCCGATGATTCGGACCCGCGGCGCGACGCCGAGCCGCCCGCTGAGATGGTCCGACGCGTAGTCACCCAGCGATCCGCTCGCTGTTGTCGTATTTCGCGAGAGCCCGCCTTCGATGTCCATGGAGAGGGCTGCGTTGGACCATCCGCGAAGCACCGCCGATGGGCCGTTTGTGCCGTATCGAAGGCCGAATCCCCAGCCGGGTTGTTCCATCCTCCAGTCCACGGCCACGGGGGTGTCCTCGGCCGTGGCTGTGGTGCTGAGAGTCATGGCGAAGAGTACGAGTGCGGTCGGTCTCATCTGGCCTCCTGCGGTGTGCACCGAGTGATGAAGCAAGGTCCGTGCCAGGCGCGCCGACGGGGCTTTGGACGACGATCCTGACAGGTTGTCGCGTGGAGGCCGTCCTGGGATGGGAGCGCCGTCAAGTCCGACGTCACCGATGGTCTGGCGGCGTCGGGGCTTGTCGGTCGCCGGCAAATTTGCTCGCGACCTGATCTTCGGGGTGAAAGCGGTTGACGCTCGCCCGTCCATCGCCCCCTTGAGCGCCTACGACATTGTCGCGGAGACGGCCCGCGGCACTCACGAGGTCGAGATCTACGTTGCCAACGGCTTCGACTGCGGTGGCATAGGGGCCCGGCGCACGTACTTGGGTGCGTTTGACGTGTTTTATCGGGGTGTGGAGTAGCGGGGGTTCATCGGCTCAGGTGGGCCCATGGCCTGGGTCGCACGGCTGGCATAGGGGCCGCCCCAGTCCGCAGGCTTGTGCCGCGACAGTGGAGTCCCAACATGCGTTTCGTGCTTCTTACGTTCGTCCTGGTCGGCTGCGGGTCCGACGAGCTAACCCTGGATTGTCAAGGAAATTTCTCCTATACTGGAGCATTCGCAGGCTCGGTGGTCGACGATGCCGACGGGTCGTGCACGGGCAGCGGCACCGACGATTGGCTTGGGGGCTCGTACGGTCAGGAAGCGGGCGGTGCCACGGTGCAGATCCAGGTCTTGTTCCCCAAGACGAATGTCTACGTGGCCGGCGCCGGACCCTTCGAGTCCCTGGCCCGGGCGTCCCTATTCGTGGATTCGGGAGGAGTGAGCACGTTTAGCACGGTCTATGAAGAGTCCGGCGACCCTCGAATCGACGACAGCGGATGTACCGGTGAGATCCTGGGAGTTCGAGAGGTAGAGGACGAGTTTTTCGCGGATAGCCTGCTTGTTGACTTCATCGTTGCCTGTCGACCGCTTCGGGACAGTGATGACGACCAAGTGACGATCTCACAGCTCCAGCCCTCTACGTTCTTGTGGTCGCCGCAGTAGGCGGCGCAAAGGCACCTTCGGCCTCGCACAGGGCGGAGACCGCTTCATGTGCGTCCGCTACCGCGGAGGGCCAGGGGGCCACTCCATGAGGTGCACCTGAATCATCGCTACCGCCTCGCAGGGTTCGGACGCCGCGACGATGGAGCGGACCTCACGAAAATAGTCCAGGTGCAATCTTCGAATTCTATCCAGGTCGCTCTTGGACACGCTGAAGAGGTTGTAGCTAAACAGATCGCCTTGCCGCCGGGGGGCTCGCTGCCGGGCCAATGACACCTCGGTCCAGAACGCACCCAGAGCGCGGAGTTCTGCTGGCTCAGCGCGGGTCGCGATGGAGAGGGGGGACCCAGGAACATATCGGCCTTCGCGGTGATGAATGACGCCGAGGCGCTCCAGCTGTTCTAGGCAGCGCCGCTCCAGGGATTGGGGGATCTCAAGAACGTCGGCGATGAACCCGGGCCGGTGCGCGCTAAGGGATCGGTAGTCCGCCGTTTCGAGGACGCGGAGCACGGCTGCGGTCCAGGGTTCATCAAACGCAAGGCGCCATGCCGCCTGTTCGGCTCGCTGGCGCTCGGCCATCAGGGGCACCGTGCCAATCGGCACCAACTCGGCGACGAGGGCGATGACGCGGCCGGTCAGCGCATCGACCAAACGCAAAAAGTCAGGCAATCGAGGGCGGCTTTCACCGGTGAGCCATCGGGCGACGGCAAAGCGGCTACGGCCGGTCCGCTCGGCCAACTCCACATAGGAGGCACCGCCTTGATGTTGGCGCATCCACCGAGCGATGCCATCATCATCGGCTCCGCCCAAGAGCGCCGCCGTCTCGGGGTGGAAGCGGGCGAAGGCTGCCTGGACGTCGATTCCGACGGCTTCGCAGGCTTGCAGGACCCTCGAGATGGTGGGAAATCGGCGGCCGGACTCCCAGTCTGCGACGGGGTTGCCCTTATATCCGAGACGCCGGGCAAGCTGGACTTGGGACCGGGTGCCGCGAATGGCCCGAATGAGTTGGCTGGCCTCTTCTTCCACTACGTGGCCTCGCTGTTTTGAACGTGCAGCTACGGTACGGACACGCCTTGCATGCGTAACCGACATAGTACCCCTTGCCACGGGCCCCAATGCGCGTCACGCTGGAGAGCAGGCCGTGGAGATAGAAGATGCGTTTCTCAGTGTTGGTAATGGTGTTGCTGGGCGGTTGTGTCGACCCCGACCTTCGCGGAGGACAGTCGGGCTCCGAGGTAACGTTTGGGGGAGGCTGCGCGGTGTTCGACCGCATGCCAATCGGCGATGCAGAGGTCCCTGTGGGATGGGATCGAACGGTCGCTGAGTTCCGTGGCATTTTGGTTCGCCAGCAAGCGAGCTTGTGGATGAATGCCGGTTCTGAGCCAGCGGCGGTGTCTGTGCAGCTCACGCCCTCCGGCGATGCGTTCCGATTGCGCCGCAAGGACCCAGACACGGACGATCTCTGTGCAGACGGGGTGGAGTTGGCGGGCGTACTTCAACTGGCGGGGGCGGTTGAGGGTGCCTCGGAAATTGGCCTCATAGCCTTCGAACCGAACCTGGCTGTCGTCGTCGAGGTCAGCGCAGACACCTTGGTCTTCCCACCCGTTGAGCCGCCTGCCGAGGGCCTCGTATACTTGAGTGGACAGGCCGAGCAGACCGAGGTCTGGCTCGAACTGGCCGAACAGGTGGGTGAGGGCCGTCGGGTGATCGGTGAGATCCGTGCAGATTGACCCTGTCTGAAATGATCATCCTATTCTGAAAATGCCACAGGATTATGAGCGTATTTGGGAGGGAAGGGAGAGCGCGAGCCGGTACTTAGAAGGAGCACGGATTCCAAGGAGAGATCATGCGACTCGCACCCTCACTACTCTTGATCACGGCCCTTGCGGCCGCTTGCGGCGCCGAAGATCGGACGGTCGTCGACCCCTCGCCAGCTCTACAAGACATTGTGGACGGGCACAACGCCTTCGCGGTCGACCTGTATCGTCAGAGCATCGATGAGCAAGAAGACCTGTTTATTTCTCCTTTTTCGGTGTCAGCGGCTCTGGGCATGACCCACGCTGGAGCGTCCGGTGAGACCGCTCGTCAGATGGAAGACGCTCTGCACATTCGTACAGAGGGCGGCGACTACCATGGGGAGTTTGGGGCGCTGATTCGTGACCTGGATGGCGATAAAAAGCGTGGTTATACGCTAAATATTGCCAATCGAGTCTATGGTGGCCAAAGCGCAGGATGGGAGCCCGATTTCCAACAGATCCTGTCGATGGACTATGGCTCGCCCATGCAGGCGGTAGACTTCGGCTCGAACGCCTCAGGCATCCGGCGTGAGGTGAACGGGTGGGTGGCGTCCCAGACCCAGAACCGGATCAAAGACTTTTTGGGCAAGGACCAAGTCACGGCGCAAACGAGTTTGATCCTGGTCAATGCCATCTACTTTAACGGGGACTGGCTCTATGCCTTCCCCAAGGATCTCACCCGGCCCACTCCGTTTTCTGCGTTCGACGACGTGTTTGATGTGCCCACGATTAATGCGACCGCGGAGCTGCCATTTGCGCAGGTCGATGGGGCGAGCGTGGTCGAGCTGCCGTACGAGGGAGACGAGGTGAGCATGGTGATCGTGCTGCCCGACGCCGTCGACGGACTTGAAGAGCTCGAGGCCGAGCTCACCGGGGCGGCGCTCGACGGATGGATGGACCAACTCGCGGTAGCGGGCGACGTGCATCTGTCGCTGCCGCGCTTCGAAATGGCCAGCAAGGTAGAGCTCGGCGTTGCTCTGCAGGAGCTGGGTATGACCGACGCCTTTGTTCCGAGCGTGGCGGACTTCTCTGGAATGACTTCATCGAGTATCTGGCTCGACGGGGTCACTCACCAGACCTTCGTCTCCGTCGATGAAGAGGGCACCGAGGCGGCGGCAGCTACAGCAGCTCGATTTGGTATTCGGTCGCAAGCCCTGAATCACCGAATCGAGGTGGATCATCCCTTCCTGTTCATCATCCGAGATCGCCTCTCGGGTAGCGTGTTGTTCATGGGTCGGGTGACGGACCCCCGCTAGGACTGTGGCT
>JBGCER010000496.1:0-2811 GCA_045106515.1 Myxococcota bacterium | reverse complement strand
CAGCCCCCCCCTGCATTCGTGAAACCGAGGGACGCCGCCCCGTCATGAACCAGTGCTTCTCTGGCTCTAGGACCCGCGCATGCTGCGCGAGCCCGCAACTCCACACCGATCATGTACCGCCATTCTCGCTACCTCACCACGTTGGCCAGCGCCGCCCTCGCCTCCCTCGCCTCCGCGCAGAATCCCCAGTCCATCTTTGTCAAGGTAGGCTCGGGGCCTTCCGCCACCGGTGGTTTCTCTCCCACCGATCCGCTGCCCACGCTCGCCGAGGGTATCGACGCGGCCAAGAACCTCCTCGCCCAAGGAATCACCCAGGTCACCCTCAGGGGCCTGCCCGGCACGTACTCGACGACGGCACCGATGCCAGCGCACGGCATCACGCTCACGGCGTACGACCTTCCAGGGGGAACGGGAGCACTTCCCATTCTGACCAACCAGCTCGTCGTGAACTCCCTCGGCAACAGCGCCCTGCCCGCCAGCACCATTGAGCATCTGGAGTTCGAGGCAGGGATCACCCTCGACAGCGGAGGTGAAGTGCAAATCCGGCACTGCAGGTTCTCGTACGAACAAATTGACCCCCAATCTTCGTTCGGGGCCGTCTCGACGACCCGTCCCGTAGGTAGCCACTCGGAGCACGTCATCGAGTTCTGTCAGTTCGAGCCAAAGTCGGCCGCCCCATCGCAGCGGAACGCGTTCACCGGGATTCGAAACAAGCCTTCGAGTGCGCTCCAAGGATCGAGCAGCCTGCTCATCCGTGCCAACGAGTTCCGCAACATCGAAACCGCCGTCCTCGTCGAGGGCGATATCAACAACCAGTTCGCCAACACCACGCCTCGGGTGTTCTCCAACACCATGTCGCTGCACGAGAGGGCCGCGAGCTTTGAGTTCTCCAACCCATGGTTCGTCAACAACTCAATCTACGAGTTCAAGGCCCACAACCCAGCCCTCACGACGCTCAATGACGACGTGTATGGCGTGCGGTTCTCGGAGTGCCCCACCTACAGCGCGACCAACAACATCATTTGGTTTGCACCCAGTGCGGGAGTGGATCGGGGCGACCTGTTCTTCGAGTTCTCCGGAGTCGGGACGATCCTAACCAACGAGCTCGAAGACAACGGCGCCCCCAACCCTTGGGCTGGTAGCACACCCGTGTTTCCACGAATTGACATGGCCTCGCCCTTGGCGACGGGCGGCTCCCTGTTTCAGGTCATCCCCGCATCGTCAGGCGGCCCTGCGCCAGTCCCCAACGGTGCTGGCGGAACAGTACCGGTCGACGTCTCCATCGACTTTGAAGGCGACATGCGCTCTACGCCCGTGGGAGCCAATACGCTTCCCGCTGTCGCCATCGGCGCGGACCAAGTGGTGGATCTCCGAATCTCGATTGTCCCCGGCCCAACCATTGACGCCTACGGCAATTGGTATGGCGATCCCAGCCTCACACCGACGAGCCCGTTCACGGTCCATGTGCAAGGGGCACTCCCGGGTATCGGGACCAAGAACGCAGCCATCGCGCTCCTCGGGGTTGTCCTGCCAAACCCCCAACCGCTGGCCCTCAACCCAGTGGACCAGCACGTCTTTGTCGGGTTCATCGGGAGCTCCACAAGCTCCGACTTGGCGAGCACCAACGTCGTGCCACAGGTGATGCCCGCCGCCCAGCTCTTGGGCAACGGTGTCACCACGACGTCTTTCGCCGTGCCCGGCATCCAGGTGCCAGCCGCGCGAATCGGCATCAAGTTCTACTTCCAAGCGATCTCAGTGGGCCCCGTCAACGGGGACCCAGCCGACGGCACGCTCCGAGGCATCGCTTCCAACCGCCTGGAGCTGCGGGTCAACCGATAGCCCCGAAACCCCAACGGCTCCCGGGCTCGGCCCTCCCGGCCGCCCGGGCGCCAACCGTCGTGCTATCGTGCCGATGTCACGGCCACGCCATCGGTCGTCCGACCCATTCAACGAGCTTCTGATCCATGCACCTACGCCGGCCGGGAGTGCTCGGGATCAAGCGAGGACGCGAACGCTCCATCGGAGAGCAGCCCCTCCACCAAGCCGGCAGGAGGAGCGGGCGGCGGTGTTCCCTCGCCGAGGCGTTGACCGAGGAGATTCTCCGATGAACGATGCGCAAGCGATCGACCTTCTTGAGTCTCTTGTTCGGATCCCAAGAACCAAGAAGCCGCGGTCCTGCAGCGCGCGCTGCACCGGAACCGCCGAACCGTTGAGTTCGATCCCCACCATCAACCCCCGCCCGCGCACGTCGACACCCCGCGCGCCAGGACCCGGCGCGAGGTCGTTGAGCAGCCGATCTCGCAGCTCGCGACCCCATTGATTGGCCCGGACGACGAGCCCCTCCCCCTCGATGGCATCCAGCACCGCGACCGCAGCCGCAGCCGCGCAGGACAGTGGATTTCCACCGAAGGTACTCCCGTGCGCCCCCCCACCCAGGTCAACCTGCGCGGCCCGAAATGCCAGCGCCCCGACGGGCACACCACCACCGAGGGCCTTCGCCAGGCAAACAAGGTCCGGATCGAGACCCGCGTGCTGGAACCCGCTCAAAGGCCTCGACAAGGTGTGCCGAGGTCCCGAACGAGATCGAGCGATCGTGCAGGACCTCGATCCCGTCAAGACCCGCGTGGGGGATCCGCTGATCCGCGCGCATCGAGAGACGACGCGGATCAAGGCGAACGACGTTGACACCGCGGGCGGAATAGGCCGCTAAGAGAAGCTTCTCCTCCGGCCGCACGCGGCTGGCCAGGAACGCAACAACCACCGCGCTATTCCCCCCAATCCTCGGCCAGATCGGGTGCGAGCGCGAACTCG
>JBGCER010000495.1:0-3601 GCA_045106515.1 Myxococcota bacterium | reverse complement strand
GCCCGAGCTCGGCGGCACCATCCGCCTCGCTCCAGGCGGCGACGCCAAGGCTTGGGGCCCCTCCGCCCAGGTGTACGTCAGCGTCAAAGGCATGACCGGGCCGCCCATGCCTCTGCGGGCAAAGCGCCTGGCAAATGGCCCCTTCCCCTTGGAGTTCTCGCTATCGGCCACCGACGCACCCATGCGCGGCGGGCCGCTGCCTGGGCCCGTCATGCTGACCGTCAAGGTCGACCTCGACGGCAACCCCATGGGCGATGACCCAGGTGCGCCCAAGCTGATCGTCGAAGGTGTGACCGCCGGGACGCTGGACCTGGACCTGGAGTTGGGCGCTACTCCTTAACGAGCACGACCGTTGCGATGGTGGGCACCGCAAGGCCGGTGATCTTTCCATCCGCCACCGTCGCCGTACCCGCTTCGACCCACTGGGTGGTGAGCGCTTGGGTCTTGGTGAACGTCGCGTAGGAGTGGACCCACGCCGTGACCTGATGGCCGTCTGCCAAGCCGAGGCCCGCAGCATCCGCGATGTCGAGCGGCATGTCGCCGCCGGAAGACGCGGCGTCGTAGGGGGACAGGTACCACACGCCCACAATCTCACCGCCCGGCGGAGCCTCATCGATGGGCAGCCGGTCGGCAGATGCGACGAAGGCACCGCCCGCCTTGTCGACGGGCGTTCCATCGGGATGGGACAGCGTGGAGCCTGCGAAGGTGAGCGACAGGCCAGGCGCGAGCTCGTGGGTGCCCGAAGCCTGGGGAGTATCCATGTTCATATCGTACTCGGGAAGCACAATATCCAGGCTGCGTGTCGACGCCCCATCCCCCATCACGATCGGCGTGCTGGCCGTGGGGTAGCCGCTGGCTTTGACCTTGAGGGCAAAGCTGGCGTCCGTGCCGGCGATGTAGCCATACGTTCCGTCTGTGGCGCTGTTGATACCGTAGCAGATATCGTAATTACACAGGAACATCGCAGCACATTCGATCGGATTGCCCGAGGCATCCTTCACCGTACCGGCGAGCACGTAGTTGTCCCCGGTGTAGGGCTCCTGCGTACACTCGGCGGCGGTATCGGTGTCCGTATCCGTATCGGTGTCCGTATCGGAGTCCGACTCATCGGTGTCCGTTGCGGGACACGCTGTGAGGGCCAAGCATCCAAACATGGCGAGCACCATTGAAATCGAGCGCATTCGTTCACCTCCAAGACCGTACGATATCTCGCGATCGGCCCATCCGCGTCAGCGCATGGTCAGGACATCGACCCCCAGATCCGACCTGATTCGATAAGTGGGGGGCAGCGAATCCTCGCGCCCACGTTTCCCGCTGCAGGAGTGTTCATGGATGTTCGAGTGCTGTGCTTGGTCGTCGGGCTCACCGCATGTGCGGCGCGAGGCTCATCGGGCCAAAAGACGGCGGCGCTCGGCAGTCAGATGTTCGTCGAACCAGCCACCGCCGTGCCCCTCGGCGGCCTGCACACCCCATTCGAAGATGGCTTCTTGCCTCCCC
Organism: Myxococcota bacterium; assembly: GCA_045106515.1. Taxonomy (GTDB): domain Bacteria; phylum Myxococcota_A; class UBA796; order UBA796; genus REDI01. The sequence goes on along the minus strand of JBGCER010000495.1, from coordinate 2,104 downwards.
TCAGCGGCGATGCCTCGACATTGGACCTGAAGAGCCTCACCCGGTCCACGATGGACTACACCATCCACGCCGACACCGGGGCCATGGCGGAACTAGACGAAACCGGCACCAAAGCCTTGATTCTGCTGCTCGCATCCGACCCACGCTGGCGGGTCTTTGAAGCCGAGGAGCATCTGGTCGCCACTCGACGGACTCAAGAGCGAGGCCAGTGGTCGGCCCCATTGTCGGGATATCACGCGTCCAATGATGGCCCGTGGCGCACCCAGTTGCGGTTCGGTGCCTTCCCCGACTCCCACCCATGGCGCACCTCGCCCCACGTGGCGCGGGTCGATGCGGGAGACCCTGAAGTCAAGGTTCGTGGCTTTGTTCCTCCCTCTTCACTTCGCGACGCCGATATCATCACGGCCTTGTCCGTCGAAGGGCCTTCGGTGTCATTGGATCTCTACGAGACCGGGCCCGAAGGCGAGCGTCCCCGGACCGGCGATGCCCTGTCCGAGGTACCCGCCATCATCGCGAACGCCGCAATGTTGAGCGATCGGCTGCACAAGCGCGGCCACGAGCCCATGCTGCTCCCGCCCGACGAGCCCGCCGCAGCCCCAGTCAGCGTGTCGGTCTCGCGTCTGTCCAGCAATGAGATGGCGTGGCACGCCCGAGTCAATCCCGGCGAGCCAGGCTGGGTCTGGCTGCAGCTCGACCAAGGTGGCGCCGCCTGGCAGCACACCCTGGTGGCCGCAGCGACCCGGGAGAGGGTCGGGTGGGCAAAGGAAGGAAATCGGAGTTTCCTCGCGAATTCCACCTTCCACGTCCCCAGCGGTGAAGCGATCGACGCGACCGCGCAGGTGTGGTTCCTTCCCGACAGTGGCGACGCCAGAGTCCTGCACACGATGCAAGTCAGGGTACCAGCGAGTTAGCCACACGCCATCGGAGGGGATTCAGATGGCAATGTTGGAGTTCGTTGAGGGAGATCGCCCCTTTCTTAGGTATCCCCTGGGCCCTAGTCGTCGGGTGATCGGGCGCCTTGACGACTGTGACCTGGCGCTCGACGGCGACGGGATCAGCCGGAGGCACGCCGTCATCCAACCCCGTGACGGGGAGTGGTGGATCCTCGACCGCAGCCGGAATGGAACCTTCGTCAACGGAGAGCGGGTCGAGCGTGCCGTGCTCAACGACGGCGACCTAGTCGGGATCGGCAGCTACCAAGCCCGGTTCATCAGCGACAAGACCCGACGCGGCACCACCACCAAGATCGTCCCTCGCATGGTCTACCACGAGGAACCTGTGCACGTCGGTCAGCAAGGGCTCACCGTCGCACACGCGATCCTGGAGTTCACGGCCGGCCCGATGGCTGGCCAGAGCTTCACGCTCACCCAACCGCGCACGAGCCTGGGCTCCGACAAGAACGACACCCTTCATCTGCCGGACTTGCCGCCCAAGGCCATGCACATTCGTGTCGTTCGCGGCCGCGTAATGGTCGAGCCAGGCGGGGTCCCCATGCAGGTGGCCGGTGGACGGGTTCCCACCGTCATGCCCGTGCATGACAACGAAGAAGTATCGGTTGGAAGCCATACATTCCTGGTTCGCACCGAATTCCACGAAGTTACAGACGACTGCGAAGCCTTCGGTGAGCTCGTGGGCTCAACCCCGCCCATGCGCCAGATGTTTGGCGCCTTGTCCCGAATTGCAGCCCACGTGCACCCGGTCTTGGTCGTGGGCGAGTCGGGGACCGGCAAAGAGCTGGCCGCCCAAGCCTTGCACAGCGAAGGCCCCCGCGCAGACCGCCCCTTCGTGGCGGTCAACTGCGCGGCCCTGCCCGATAACCTACTTGAATCGGAGCTATTCGGTCACGAAAAAGGGGCGTTCACCGGCGCATCCCAGAGACAAGATGGCGCGTTCCAGCGCGCGGCGGGCGGCACCCTGTTCCTCGACGAGATCGGCGAGCTCAAGCTCGATGCCCAGGCCAAGCTTTTGCGCGCCTTAGAGTCCGGAGAGGTGCGACGCGTCGGTGCCGCGAAGCCGGAGTTTCCAGATGCGCGAGTGATCGCTGCGACCAATCGAGATCTGTCAGAGATGGTGGCCGATGGGTCGTTTCGGGGGGACCTGTTCT
>JBGCER010000494.1:0-10842 GCA_045106515.1 Myxococcota bacterium | reverse complement strand
ACCCAGATACCCAAGCAAACGCCTGTTGGAACTTCGCGCTGAACGGGAACGTAGACGGGGCCGTGGATCCGGCAAACGGCTTTAACGCAGCGGCGCAACATCAAGACTCGCCCTACCAAACAGCGGCTGGGATGCCTCCTGGGATGCTCATGGAACCCAAGCCGGGTCTTGGGGGGTCGGCCGATCGACAGCAGGCCTGGCACACCGACACCGCCTCTGCCGCTATTGCCGCCAGCGGATGGGAACTTCAACCGGGAAGCTCCATGAAAATCGCCTACCAGTGGGTTCCTGGGACCGCTCAATACCACCACTGGGAGCTCTGGTTCGAGCAGGACGATCGATTCGTGAGCATCGCCAAGTTCCCGGGCCAGCCCGTACACGCCAAGAACACGCAGACGGACCTAGAAGCAGAGGGCCTACAGCAGGTGGAGATCGGCGTAGACCCCTCCAGTATCCCTGATGCACACCTCGCCCGCCTAGCGGAGCTTCAGGCATCACCCGAATCCGTCGCAGCTTCGAATATCTACGGATAAAGCTTTATTATAGTGCGGAAATGGCATTCAGAGAGACGCACATTCCCAACATCACTCGGGGGGGATCCGCGCCTGGTTTCGCGTCACCATCGGGGCGAGCTGGGGGTGCGCGGCCCCCTGCAACTCGGCCAGCGCCGCTTGAGCATCCTGCCAGCTTCCAGCGCCCGTTTGAGCCTTCCAACACGCGCGGTGCACGGCGATCAGGGCCTCCAAGGCTGGCCCGATGGGCTGGCCCGACGCCGCCTCGTGCTCGCGTAGAATCCTCATCGAACGCTGGGCTTCGTCGGACTGGCCCCCGTCGTAGAGAGCCGCCACGTGAAAGGCTCGGGTCCAGCTGGCCCGCACCCGATCATCCACCCCTTCGAGCAACGCCACGGCGGCTCGGAAGTCTTCGATGGCGTCGTCGACGCGGTCGGAGAGCAGATGGATGCGACCAATGCTGGCCCGGATGAGACCCAAGCTGCGGCGTCGTCCAGACCGCCGATGGGCGTCCGCCGCGGCTTCGTAGAGATCCGCCGCCTCATCCAGCCGATCTTGGGCCAACCGAACCGCAGCGAGATTGGACCCCACCACCGCCACGCTAGGGCCGCCCGACACCACGCGCTCTCCGCCGGTCAGCCAGCCGATGGCCCGCTCATAGCTGCGCGCCGCGTCGTCGAGGCGCCCCTCGCGCAGGTAGAGGTTTCCCAAGGTGTTGAGCAGCAGCGCCTGAGTCCCAGCATCACCAGAGCTAGCCTCCAAGCCTTCGAACACGTGCTCACGGGCCGCAGCGAACTCCTGGCGATGGGTCTGGGCGATGGCCAAGGCGTTCAAGGCGCGCCCGAAGGCGGCGGCCTCAGATGTCTGGCGCAGCGCATCCACCGTCTTACGGAACAGGACCAGGGCGTCATCACGCCGACCGGACTCCTGGAGCAGTGCGCCGGCGAACGACCACGCCTGAGCCCGAGCCACAGCATCCTCAACCGCGTCAGCAGCCGCCTGATCGAGCATCTCCGAGGCCGCGGCGGCGTCGCCTAATTTCCAGGTGCACCATCCGGCATAGGCCCGCAAGCTAGGGTCGAGCGCGTCCACCACAGCCTGGGTCTCTTCGATTCGCTGCAGGATCCACTGCACCGTGCGCACCGCCGGCAGCGCAGGTAGGGCTCTGCGCAACGCCCGCTGGGCCAGTCGCGGTCGGCGGTCCAGCTCCCGCTTGTGCACACGAGCGAGTTCGTCTAATGCGACCTCATCCTCGTCAACGAACCAGTTTCTATGGGATTTTTCTGCGTCCTCTCGCTCGCCAAGCTCGGTGAGGCACTGAGAAGCGGCCTCCCGCACGCCCACCCCCAGCCGCACGCGTGGGGCCAGCCCACTCACCCGGATCAACCCGTGCTCTTCCAGCGTGCTCAGCACGTCGGGAAGCGGCACATCAAGGGGCGGGAGAACGGCTTCGAGCTGCACGACACTCACCGGCCCAGCGAACACATCCATCCACGCGAACACCCGGCGCTCGGCAGGCTGCAGCAGGGAAATGGCCCAGCGAACGGCATCGGCCAGGGTGCTCTGGGTGCTGTGCACACCCAGGTCACGCCGCAGCCGATCCAGGAGCTGCTCCCCATCAAACCACCGACAGCTCGCGGCGGTCAGCTCGATGGCCAATGGCAGATGGTCCAGCCGCTCCACAATGCGCGCGACGGTGGCCGGGTCGCCCTGCCAGTCCGGGCGGTGGGCCTGGGCACACCGCACAAAGAGCGCGCGAGCATGGGCCTCATCGAGGACCGGCTGGTTCCACGTCGGCAGGCCAGCGACCGGGGTTCGAGACGTGATGATGAGCCGCCCCGGCAGATCGGCACACCACGCACCCAAGCGATCGGCCACCGCCTCGGCGCCATCGAGAACCAGCGTGACAGGCCGATCGTGCAGCACATCGAGTAGCCGCTGCCGCGCTCTCTCGGCGGGGCCTTCGAACCCGGCGCTCAGCGTTTGGGCGATCGCCGCAATAAGTGAGCTTTCATCCGCAACATCGGCAAGTGACACATGGGCGACAACGTCGAACCCACGCTCGCGCCACGCCCGTACCACCGCCGTCTTACCGACGCCGGCTCGACCCACCACAACCACCCGACCCGTGTCCTGCAGAGCGGTCTCGAAGCTCGTCAAAGTGCCTGCAGAGCCCACCCACCACGAAGACTCGGGCTCGGGCAGCCGAAGCTGAAAGCCCATTCCCCGCACGGTGACCAGATGCTCCGGCGCCGCCTTGTCCGCCTCGATCTTGGCACGCAGGCGATTGACCGTGAAGGTCGCCGCCCGCGACTGCACACCGGGTCGATAGCCCCAGACAGAAACGAGGAGCTCTTCGGTAGATACCGCACGTTCCCGGTTCGCGGCCAAGTGACGAAGAAGGCGGACTTCGAGCGGCGTCAACGAGACAGGCTCACCCGATGAGGGGCGGCCCACCGCCCCCTCTAGGCCGACCTCGGCGTGCGAGACACGCAACACCTCCGACATTCCACGCTCCGCTGCAACACTTCCGCAACCTGTCTCGCGCCTCTGCCGAGAATACCGGCGACTTCGATGCTGGCGGGCTCCATCCCCCACATCCACCCGTTGTGCCGTGCCTCCAAGGAGACGTTCATGCCCCTTCGCTTCCGCCACTCGCTCCTCTTGGTCTCGCTAATTGGGACGTCGACCTTGTGTGCACACCTCGCGCATGCGACGGAGCCATCCGCGATCAATGTCTCAGATTTTAAGCGCGTTTTCGGTAATATGAAAGGTGATATCGAGACCCAGATCAAGCGCAATGGCGACGTGAACCCAGACACGATCAAGCGCACCCTGACCAATGTGAACGTCATCATCGACCGCATCGAGCGCTCCGGCGCCGACCCGGCCCCCTTCCGCAAGCAGATCGACGACTACCTGGCCGGGGTTCAACAGCGGGCCGGCGCCGCCAAGCGGACCCAGAACGAAGCGAAGGTGTCCAAGACCGTGCCGACCGTGGCGCCACACCCAGGCATCGAAGCCATCGCCGCGGGCCTGCCTACGTGGTGTGACCCGATCTTGAGCCAATACGAGGGGCAGACGATCACCACAACGGCGGATATTCGGCTCCCGGACAGCCCATACTCTGTGCAAATGAGCGATCTGCACTTCCCTCTACTGTTCTCGTGCACCCTGCCCGACTTCGCGCCGACCCAAGGGTGGACCCAAGCGTACCGGCAGCGCATCAGCAACCTGCTGGGCTTCACCGCCGCCGAAAACGAGGCGTTCATGAAGCGGGCCGCCGGGCTGTTCAAGAAGGGCAACGTGCCCAGAGCCAAGGCCGACATTCCCGCCCGATGCGAAACGCTGCCCGGCAAAGCCACAGGACTGATCGAGGCACGAATCGGACGCGACTTCGAGCGCGCCATCGTCGGTTGCGGAGGAGCCAGCGGGCCGATCAACATGCAATTCCCCAACTCGGGGGGCCGACCCCTGTGGCTGGTCGACCTGCCGGCCGGCCCCTCCACGGAGCTGACCAAGCTCGGGATTGCAAGCGATCTAATCAGTATGAACCTGGTCAACTTCGCTCACCGATTCGACCCCTACAGCGCCCCCGATGCCTCCAAGGGCCAGCTGATTGAGAACTACGCGATGGCCCACACCATCGACATGGACACCCAAGGCTTGTGGGCCGAGGTGGACGGGCTCGGCCTGTCTGGGGTGACCCGGTTCAACACCGATGTGTTCATCATGGGCGAGCTGCGCTTGCTGAACATGGCCGATCGCTTCGTCCGGGACGCCGCCAAGGACAACCCCAACCTCAAGGCCGTGTTCATCGACGGCGCCGACGCCGGCGTGGCCAAGTACCGCGCCGAAGCCGCTGCGAGCGCCAAGGCCATGGACCTGCTCCTCGCCATCGAAGACCGCGTGGGCCCCGAGGTGGGCGGCATCGACGGCTGCGCCGAGCCCCTGTACGCGGAGCTTGCCCCATGGCTAAAAGCACAGGTTCAGGCCCAAAAAATCACCGAGCCCAAGGACCTGCGATTCCAGGACCACCGGGGTGGGATCTTGTACCAAGCGCTGATGATCTGCGGCGCCAATGATGGCACCGCGCCTATGATGGCCCATGTGTTCGAAGAGACCTTCTGGTCCTCGACCAATCCGCAGCGCGGCCCCATCAGCGCCGCCTACCAAGGCATGTTGGACGCCTACAATGAAGCCGTGGCCAACCCGGCCCCCCAGGCCGGCGGCTTCTCCACGTCTCGCGGTCAGGCTCAGACCGTCATCAAGATGCCGCAGCTCCACCGCAACCCGGTGAGCCCGCCCACCCCCACAGGCAAGCTGGGGCCCAGTCCTCACGGCATGGAAAAACGCGGCGTGATCGCGTCGATCAAGCCCGCCGATGGAGGCTTCTCAGAGCTCACCTTCCGCACCGAGTCCGTGCAGCGTCCAATCCGCGACTGCAAAGCCACCAACCGCATCGCGCGCATCGATGACAATGGGCGTTTGGTGCCGGTCTACAATTGCCGAACCACCGGGTGGCAGACCGTGAAAGTGACGAATGACCCCATTTTATTGCCAGGTTGGCTCGCAGCCAACCACAAGCCGGGTCAGCTGCTGGTCTACCGAGCGAGCCAGCCCTTCGCCTATGACAAGACGCCCTCGTGGGGGTGGCCGCTCGCCGCGTATAGCAGCGCCTCGGCCAAGACCCCCGTGTCCATGTTTGGCGTGCCCTTGCGGTAGGTTCCGCCTGGTGTGGCGCATGCACGCTATAGGCTCCATATGACCACAACCGTCATCGCATCTAGACACCACGCCACGCTGATGGTCGCTCCCCTCGCCGGTCCCGCATTGGACAAGGATGCGCTGACTCAGGTGCTCCATCGACATGGTCTGCGCCTGATCGACGGCACCGATCTAGCCACCGCTCACGAGTTCATCGCCGCCGAAGACGTGGAGCCTGCGGCAGCGGCCGCGCTCGCCGAGGACCTGCGCAGCATCGGCCTGCACGCGCGGGTCGTGAATCGCACGGGACTCACGGGCAGCCGGCGGGTGGGGCAGGCCATCGCCACGCAGCTCATGACGGGGATGGTGGGTTTGTCCGTGTTCATGATGTCGCTCCTGCCGGTCATCGACGCCATGAAGGACGGCGATGTTTTTGGTAATCCACTCGCTGCAATCCCGCTTGGTATGGGGGTTCTCGCCATGGGCTGGGCAGCGGTCAACGGCCTGGTCCTCCAGCAACGGGGCGGCAGCGGGATCCGGCTCGCAGGCAAGGACCGACTCTCCGTCTCCGAAGACCGGCAGCTCACCGATCAGCTCTCCGACCTGCTGGCGGACTTGCCTCCAGAGATGTCCGCATCGCTAATGGAACGGGCCCGCGAGCTGGAAGTCCACGCCCGCAACGAGCCCGAGGGGCGCGCCGCCGCAGAGCTCCGGGCGCTGGTGGACGAGATCCGCAACGACGTCGACGCGGACGCCGCCCAAGCCGCTGTGTCGCTCCGCGAGGAAGTCGCACGAGCCCGGCGGGCGATCCGAGAGGCGCAGAAAGGCTGAGTGGCGGGGTGAACCGCAGGGGCTCACCCCGAGACGGCGCCGAGCAATAGCTCCCGAAACGCGCCTTGCTTCTCGATATGCGGGCTGTGACCACAGTCGGGCAACACCTCTTCGCGCACCGTCCCGCCGGCCGCTGCGTATCGTTCGAGGACGGCGCGGGTCTGACCGACCATCGGCTGCGGCGGAAAGACATCGGCGCCTGGCCATCCGGGCACGGCTCCGAGCTGTCCCAGGAACCCCAAATCGAAGAGCGAGGTGTCGGACACGATCTGATCGTCCGCGCCTCGTATCCACAGGACCGGAGGCCGGGGACCGATGTCGGCAAAGCCGGATAGATCACAGTATTGGCCCGAAATGGCGTTGTTCACCCCCTGCGGGCCGGGGGCGATGGTGGGCCAGTTGGCGGAGGTGCCAGCATCACCGGGGTAGTTGCCCGGCGCCACGACCGTCTGCAGCATGGCCTGCACATAGGCGTCTTCCAGGCCGTCTGGGAACGAGAACCCGGGCTTCACATAGAAGGACCGCATGATGTTCCGCGGCGAGGTATCGGCGTCCGCACTCGCATCTTTGGCGTTGAGCCGGGAGACAAAGTCCGGGTTGGCCGTGCCGCCTCCGGTGCCCGCCCAGTCCTCGAAGCAAGCTGTGCCGTCTGCGCCCTTGGTCCCCCCGAACCCGAAGGGTGACATCGGCGCCTCCAGGATCAAGCTCGCGATTCCCGCACCCCGATCCATCGCCAATTGCAGCGCAATGCACCCGCCCACCGACCAGCCCACCACGTGCGCGGGTCGCTCGGAGGTGCCGATGTTCAACGCATCGAGCAGCGCCCCCACATCATCCGCAAAGTCCCGAACGCCCCGTGTGGCGTCGACGGGGCGAAGCTCGCTCTGACCAAACCCACGCAAGTCAGGGGCAAACGCCTGAATGCTAGGAGGAAGAGAGGCCATCAACTCGGCGAAGAAGCGGCCGCTCGACACATTGCCATGCACGAACACCACCGGTACTCCGCCGGGAGCGCCGTGGGTCAGTACGTGGGTGTCTAGGCGTGGAGTCGACACGCGGATGGATGAAACGCCAGCGGGCAAAGACACAGGACCTCCAGGTTCGAGCGGCTATAGTTTGAACAGTGCGGTCGCGAAGGACAATCCCCCGCCGCTCGCCACAAAGCACACGCGCTGCCCGGGCTGGACGCCCGCTGTGCGAACCAGATCATCGAAAGCCATGCCGATGCATGCGCTGCCGGTGTACCCGACCCGATCCATGATCGTGTGGCCCCGATCCCGAGGCACACCCAGGTTGTCGAGGGTCTCCCAGATGCTGTGGATGTTGAGCTGCGTAAAGATGTAGTGGTCCACCTGCTGCGGCGTAATGGCCACTTCGACGCAGAGTTCTCGAACCATGCGGGTCCAGGTCAGCGGGTTGATTTCCTTGGGAAACTTCCGAGCAAAGACCAGCTTATGACCACGTTCTTCGAGAACGGCAGGAGTCACGGGATTCCGAGTTCCACCGCCGTAGATGCCCATCCAGTCGTGGTACTGGCCTTCCGTGTGCATCCGGGCCGCCTCGAAGCCCCGGTCCTCGTCGGTGGGTTGGAGTAGAGCGGCGCCTGCACCGTCGGCAAAGAGCGTCGCGGTCTTCTTATCATCGGGGTTGAGGTGCCGGGACATCAGGTAGCCACCGAGCACCAGCACGTTCTGATAGCGGGCGTCAGCCGCAATATATTTCGAGGCCATGTCCAGGCCGATCACGAAGGCGCTGCACGCCGCGTTGACGTCGAAGGTGCCTGCCTTCAGCGCGCCCAACTTGTGCTGAACCACCGAGGCGGTGGACGGGGACAGGTAGTCCGGAGTGTCTGTGGCCAGAATGATCAGATCCAGATCTTGGGCCGCCACGCCAGCGGTGGCGAGAGCGCGACGGGCAGCCACCAAGCACAGGTCGCTGGTGGCTTGCTCCTCCGACGCCCAGTAGCGCTGCCGGATGGTGAGGTTCTGGACCAGCCAGTCGCCGACTCCGGGTCCAAAGCGCTCATCAAAGACGGCATTGGGAACCAGATTTTCTGGATGATAGCTACCGGTGGCCACGATGGCTGCGCGAGACAAGAGGCACTCCCTAGCGGGTGAGAACCACCCTAGACGAAGAAAGAAGATGACTACTGATTCACCTTTTGGTAGAACATGAATCACCTGTCAAGTTCCGGTCGCTCAATCCCTTCGCAAGCCGGTTTCCGACAGCACATCTACCTGAGGAGGACTCGACAATGCGATACTTCAACCTGACGCTCATCGGCGCGCTGACGATCGCTGGGGCCCTGACCCTGTCGGCCTGCGTGGAGACAGGCGAAACCGAGAATACGGATAACACAGATAATACCGACAATACAGACGACACCGACCTGGTGGAGTACCCCGAAGTGCTCGACGCCATCGACTATCGGGACCTGGCCACCCACCCGGGCTGTAGCACCGCCGGCCTGTCGTATACGCCGGCTTCAATCTCGGGATACGACTGCGCCGCCCAAGAGTTCGTGGGCACAGAGAACACCGCCAAGCCCATCGTGATCTTGGTCCACGGCAACTCGGACACCCCGGCGAGCTGGCAGACCTACGACAGCGCCGGCGCCTGCCCTGCCGGCTCCACCGAAGGCGATGACATGATCGCCGAACAGCTGGCCGACGCAGGCTATCGCGTGATCGCGGTCGACCTGCGTTTCGACCTGGTCGACGATCCGGCCGGCAACAACGAAACCGAGAACGCCGCCAAGAATATGGACCACGGCTGGGGCACGCCCATCACCCAGTCCCTCATCGAGTCCGTGCTAGCCAACTACCCCGACCGAGACATCTCCATCGTCGGATTCAGCTTCGGCGTCACCGTCGCCCGAGATGCGGTCCGACGGATCGCCATCAACGAAGAGATCGAGATCTTCCCCAGGCTCAAAGACATGGTCATGCTCGCCGGCGCCAACCACGGCGTGTCCAGCGGCCCCCTCTGCGGAACCAACCCCACCATGCGCGGCCAAGTCACGTGTGAAATGGGCGATCGAGCCGCCTACACCCCGACGGACTTCCTCAAGCCCCTGAACGGCGAAAACGGCGCGTGGGAGACCCCATGCGGAGACGGAGAGACCGCGTGGGAACGCCCAATCTGCGGTGGAAACACAGTGCAGTACACCACCGTCGTCATGGAAGACCTGGGCGGCGGTGAGCAGCAGGACCTGTTCGTCAGCGAGGCCAGCAGCCGACTCGAAGGCGCAGACAACCAGACCATCGGCCTCAACGACTTCGATGAGAGCAACTACTTCTTCTGTGGCCTGTTCAAGAACCACTACGGCTCCGCGCGCGGCACCGAGGCACTCGGCATCATCACCAACCGCCTGGCGGACTGATGCGGGGCCCACACCTGCCCATGCTCGTCCTCGCGGCGTTCTACGGGCTCTCATCGCCGCTCGCCCTCGCCGAGCCCGCAGCGGAGCCAGAGGCGGAGCAGGCCACGGCAAACAAGCCGAAGGTCTCTCCCTACGCCGTGTTCGTGGGCGGCGCAGCCATCGAGCTCGTCGACCGACGAGACGATGAAAACGATCAGCGGCAGGGTCGGTTTTGGATGCCCGCGCTGGCTCGGGTGGGCCTGGCTGGCAAGCTCTCGGACAAGTTTACCATTCAGTCCGAAGTCGAGTTTAATGCTGGGCCATACGGCACCAGTGTCTGGGAGGGCCAGGCGGCGATGCAGGTTCGAAACCAGCTCCTGCGCTACCGCCACGAAGGGCTGCTCTCAGACACCGACCGGTTCGAGATCGAGGTCGGGCGCGTCACCGATCCGGCGAGCGTGAACTACGTATCGCTGCACATCGCAAACCTCTTGCTCTCCGACCCCATCGCCCGGTTTCCCCTGCTCACCAGCGGGTTCAACCGAGGCAATGGCGGGCGGGTCGCCTACACGCTCAACGACAAGCTCACCTTCGGCGTGACCGGCAACGCAGGCAACCCGACCAGCACCACCGGCACCGTCATGTTGGGCGGCACCTTCTTCCCCTTTCAGCGCTTCTACGAAGTGCCCTGGAGCTTCGTGGGCCGGGATGCGCGCGGCTTCCCCGCGTCCAACTTCCACATGATGATGATCTCCCCTTCCGTCCGATGGAAGTCCGAGCACGTGCAGGCCCAGGTCGCCGTGCAGTCCTTACGTATCGACACCAATACCAACACGACGCTGGACGAGAACATCACCGGCACCAACCTGCGCGGCGGCGTGCGGATCACACCCATCAAACAGCTCGCCGTGTTCGGCAACGTCAGTCAGATCGTCAATGACGTGACCGAGACCGATGACGTGACCGTGCTCGCCGATGGAAAATACCTGGGCATCACCGCCGGGGGTGGTGTGGACGTCTACCTCGATGGCGTCTCAGGCTTCGGCTTTCAATACGACCGCGTCCGCGAAGAGCAGCGCGGCCTCTCCCCCGACGTGCGCCACCACTTCAACGCCGGCGCCACCGTCTTCGTCGACGACAACGTCTTTTTGTCGGGCCGCTTCGCCTTCTTTCAGCTGTGCCAAGAGAGCGAAACCCTGGCTCGATGCGATGCCAATGGGCTGCGGCAGATCATGCTGACCGCGACCGCGGTGCTCGGACCGAGCCAGGATGTGCGGCCGTAGGGGCTATCCCCCGCCGAGCCGCACCAGCATCAGCCCCACCCTGCGCAGCTTGACTTGCACAGCAGCGCCACCGGGAAGGTCGACCAAGTCCAAGACCGCACACGCCTCTGCGGCGGACCCCAAGGCCAGACTGAGGTGATTGCGTCCG
>JBGCER010000493.1:0-11817 GCA_045106515.1 Myxococcota bacterium | reverse complement strand
CCTTTCTCCGCCCCGCCGAAAATGGCGTCGACATTTTGGTGCAGCCAGTGGAGATGAACCCCGACATCGTGGCGGGCTGTGACTGCCTCTACGACCTGTCCATCGGATTCAACGGCACTGAGTCCACCACGAAGTTCACCTTCTTCAAGCGGGGCGATGAGCTCGGCGGACCCTCGTCGCCGGCTTTGATCTTCGAGTTGAGCGCCCCGTGAGGTGGCTCCCGCCGGTGTTGCTGTGCCTTTGCGTCGGAGGCTGCGCGGAGTCGTCGCTCCTCATGGCCGATGGGTTCGTGGACTCACCGGGGCCTGACGCAGGAGATTTGTGCTTGGATGCGGAACCTGGGCTGCTGACTATCGAGTCTACACCCGGCGTCGAGTCGTCCGAGATCCTGACTGTGAGGTTCGTGGCGAACCTGGAGGTCTGCCCGGTGCGCAACGTCTACGTCGATGAGCTCACGCTGGACGATCCCCTGGGCAACTTCGCGATCGAACCTTTGGATGAGCCGGTGTTCGTGGACGAGGTCAATCCCTTGGAGCTGACGTTGAGTCTGCAAGCCGACGAGGTCGGTTCATACCCGGCCCTGCTGATTATCGGTGGCTCTTCCGACGCCGGGACCGGCGGCATTTCGGTCGAGCTTCGCGGACAGGTTGTCGAGGCCGAATAAGCGGCGTTTTCAGCCTATTCTAGCGTTGTGGTACTCGCGACCTTGGCCTCGCACGGAAGCGGGCCATGGGTCATGACCATGCCCCAGTCTGCGGCCCGCCGAAGGTTGTCGACGCCATCGTCGCCTTGGGCTCGCAGGTCCATCTTGGAGTTGCGGAAGGGCGGGTCGTTTTCGCGCTCGAACACCTTTTCCGCGTCGATCCAGACCGAGATCTGACCGTCGATATGGTCTTCCATATGAGACTCTAGGGTGCTCTTTCCGTCGAGGTTCATCGAGACCTCCACCAGCGGATTGCCAAGCTCCTTCAAGGAGAGCTCGGCTTTGGTGATGTGCTCGGGTCCGAGGATGATCGGATCGGTCGCTGTCAGGCCGGCTCGAACCTGCAGGTTGCCTGTGCGGGCGAGCGTGGCCGGAATGTGGGGTGCGGCGGCGGTGGCGGGGAGGGTGGCGACAAGGCGGAGTCCGCCGTCGTGCTCGGACCACACCGGGTCGCCCAGGCCCATTTGCTCGACCCGACCCTCGATGAGTGGCCGGGCGTCTGCGCAGGTGTCGAAGTCGATTTGTACCCGATCACCCGCGGCGGCTGAACCCATAGAGCCCACGCCAAAGAGCACGATGTAGGCTCCAAAAATCAATACAGCCAGCACGACTGGCAACATGAAGAACCAGCAGCCCGCTCGGGGGGTGCCGTCGGTCGAGGCGTTGGGAACGGGAGTGTGGTCGGTCATGACGGCCGGCTAACCGGGTGAGGCACGGGTGGGTGTGCGTCACGAGGGTGCGTGCTTGCAACGCCCGACACTCGCCGGTCGGGCTGGCCTTGAATTCGCTTGCCGATCGGGTCCTCGCGGGCGATGCTTCGGTCGAACGTACGGGTCCTACTGGGGAGGTTGAGCCGATGAATGTGTCTATGCTGGGTGGATTTTTGCTGTTGGCGACTAGCTGTGTAGACGGTCCGGTCGTTCAGCCTGACCTCACTCCGGGCGGGGACTGCTGGACGGGGCCCGACCAGCCCCTGGAGTTCGAGCTGGGTGCGGGCGAGGTCTGGACGGGCGAGACGACCTTTACCAATCGCTGTGATGATGTTCGGGCCATCCGCTTGGCGAGCGATGACCCGCGCTTCGATTCGGCCGAACCCACCGTCGAGGCGGAGCCTGGGCAGAGCGTGGCGGTGCCGTTGTCGTTCGCGTCGGACAGTCCCGGAGAGTTCAGCGGAAATCTGTCTTTTTTGGCCGGAAACGGCAGCTCTTCACAGGAGCTGTCGCTGGCGTTTTCCGGGACGGTCTACGGGCCTAACCTCGAGATTACGGAGCTGAACCCAGCGGGGGTCGCATCGGCGGGGTGTGAGTACATCCGCGAGATCGAGCTTAAGAATACGGGCAATATGCCGCTTTCTATATCGGATATCGCAGTGGATTCTGATCGTGTACGGGTCCGCAATGGCGATGGCACTCGGCAGGTCGCCCGCGGCGGGACCTTCGTATTGGAGCTCGCGACCGAGTCCGATGTGCCCAGCTCCATCGCGGCCACCTTGTCCATGACCACGAATGTGGTTCTTCAGCCGACCGTTACGCGCTCTCTCTCCATCGAGACGACGTACCAAAATCCGATTTCGAGCTCGGCCGATCTACCCGTTCCGAAGCTGGACGTCTTGCTTGTGATGGACCGTAGTTCTTGCAATATGGACCATCTTCGGACCATGCCCGAAGAGGTGCATCATCTGCGGGCGTCTTTGAGGGGCTACGACTATCGAGCGATGGTCGTCGTAGCAGATGACGGGTGTGTTCGAGGGGAAACCAAGTATATTGACGATATGACCTTTGCGGACTCCACGTCCACGATCATGGCGACCATGACCGATCCTGAGTTTGACTTGGCTCCTTACGGAGCGAACACCGAGAGGCACTTCACCTTGGCCAAGGCCGCGTTGCAAGCCAGCGATGGGTGCAATGCCGACGTGTTCCGAAAAGATGCCTTTCTCCATATTATTCACCAATCTGATGAGCCGGAGCAGACGCCCGGTCCGTGGCAAGATCAGGTGGAGTGGTTCGATACCTACACCGCGGGTCGTGTCATCCATCACGCGGTCGCTGGGCCGGCGCCCTCCGGGTGTGCATCGGCCTCCACGGGGTGGGGCTTCGTCGAGGCGGTGGAAGAGACGGGCGGTGTGTTCCGGAGCGTCTGCGACTACCATCCCCGCACGAGTCGGCCGATCTGGGACGAGCACTTCGACGCGTTTGGCGCGTTTATGAAGCAGTCCTCAGACTACCGCGTTCCGCTGGACCCGGCGGCGCTGCCCGGCACTGTGGTGCTCAAGGTCAACGGGGTCGAGGTGACCGAGGGCTTGGATGTGAGCGAGTCGGGCGATCTGCTCACGCTGTCGTCGGCGACGGCCCCGCGCGGAGTCTCGGTTCAAATCAGCTATCAGGCCGCGCCGGAGGACTGCCGATAGGCCCGGTCAGCCACCGATGATGTCCCGATCCAGCCACTCCCATGGCGGCGCATCTTCGTAGTAGGGCAAGTTGCAGTTCTCAGGCGCACCGCCCGCTGGCTTCTCGTAGACGCAGTATCGACCCAGCTCGCCTGAGCCCCACGGGAACAGCTTCTCGCCGGTCCATGGGCTCCCGGCCTCGGGACAAGGGGTCTCTTTGTCGGCGACGAGCCCCAGCCACTTCCAGTCGAGCTCTCCGGCGACAGGCTCGCCGAAGTTCACGGGGTCGCATGGTTTTTCGTCCACCACGTCGGTATCGCTATCGCTATCGCTATCGCTGTCGCTGTCGTTGCTACAAGCACATTGATAATGTGAGTCCAAAGGCCAGGAATACGAGCTGGGTCCATCTCATGGAGTTCTCCGTTTTGTGCCCCGGGGGGTGAACTCCAAGTTAGGCCGGCGGCAGGGGCCCGACTCTGGGTTGCGACACTGTGCGATAGGCTACGTCAATCATGGATCGGCCGGGGGGCCGGGCGCTCTGCGTCAGCGTCCCCAGGGCATCCGGGTCGCCGCGAACTCCACCAAACTGGTGAGGCGGAACAGCTCATCGCCGGACAAGCCGGAGTTCGGGTCGGCCAACACGCTTAGAAGCCCGTTTTTTTGCACTGTTTGCAGCAGGTGGGCGGACCGAGTCGACAGGGCCAAGGTGGCGTGCACGGCGGCGGCCAGGTCTCCGGTCATCAGCAGTGCCGCGCGCTCGGCTTGGACCCGAAACTGAAGGGCCGCACCCGACAATCCTTCGCGGGATAGGCCCTTGGTCTCTGGGTTCCCACCCAGGCCAAGCCACTGGGTCACCGGGTCGGACAGGCGCACGGCCTTGTCCAAGGCACCGCGGGTTCGGAACGCGGTGCTGGCGAGCTTGACCACGGTTTGGATCTTCTTCGCTTGGTCCAGCCCAGGCACCAAGGTCACGATGTCGAAGATGGTCTCGGCGGTGCCGGCCCAGCCATTGACCTGGTCATAGACGCTGCGGGAGGTGCCGAGCCAGCTCGCGTCGAAGGTGAGCACAGGGTGATTGCAGCGCAGATGGACCAGCTCAGCGGCCACGGCAAAAGTCAGGATGTTGGCGGGTAAGTGACGCTCACCATCCCTGAGATGATCCGCGCCCACAAGCACCACCGGAGGGGTGCTGGGCCAGGCGGACACGCCCCAGGCGCCGGTGCCGCGGAAGACGTGTCCCGTTGGCGTCACGGGCAATGTGAGCCGATCGGCCAACGTCTCGAGCACCTCGGCGGTGCTGTTGAACTCGGCTTCGCGCAGGCGGTCGAGCCCGCGTGTGAGGGCCTCGTAGGACGGGGGCTGGGCCCCGTCGAGTTGGTGCCGCAGCCCCTCCAACCAGCCAGCGCCGCCTGGGTGCAAGACGTCGAGGGTGGCGTCGTCCATGCTGGACAACCCACCGAGGGGCGCTCCCGGCGCGGCATCGCCACCCGCCAGAATGGCGTAGACGTGTTTCCACCAGCCGACCAGCGAGTCCGGAAGTCCGACGTCGCAGTCCAGCGCCGCTTGCCAGGCCTCAAGGTCCAAGAAGTCCCCGGCCAACGCCTCGCGCAGAGCGGACCTGGCAGCGTCGGGGCGACCGGCGTCGCGGCGCAGCTGTGCTGCCTGAACCCACAGGGTCCATCGGGGGATGTCCGTGTCGGAGACGATGCCTTGGTCCATCAGATCTGCGGCTTCGATCAGGATGTCTGCGGCGTCGATGGGGCGGGCGCAGGCGGTGGCGACGAGCTGGGCGCGCTCGGTGTGCAGGTGCAGGGCGCCGGGGTTGGCGTCGCTCGCCCGGTGAAGGGCCTGGTCGGCGAGTTCCGGTCGATCGGCGGTGAGGGCCACTTCGGCCAAAGCGCGGAGGGCCTCGATCTCCAAGGTGTGGGTAAATGCTCCATCTTCGTGCAGAGCCAAAGCGCGGCGCCACTGGGCGCGAGCCTCATTGAGTTGCCCATCCTGCCAGCACCACAGGCCCCACAGCCACCGATCGCGCCCTTGCTCATCGAGCTCAGTGGCTTGGGCCAGCAGGCGATAGGGCGATCGCCCGAGGGCTCTGGCGGAGAGGGCCGCGGCGCGCCACCGTTCGGCGGCTGCGGGCCGGTTCACCACTGAGGCGCAGGTGGCCAGGGCCAGGTCGCGGTCGGCACCGGCTGGCAAGGTGGCGAATAGGCGGCTGGCCAGCTGCCAGCGGTCGTGCACGCTCAGGGCAGTGGCCCAGCACTGAGCTGCAGATACCGGTGGCCAAGGCAGAAGATCGGACACGGTGGGCATCTGCGCCAGGCCATCGAGGGCCGTCGATGCGAGCCGTCGCACGCCCGTCCAGGCCAGTCGCTCGGCCTTGATCGCCTTTTTCACGGCGGGGCCCTCCCGCTGGGTGAGCTTCACCACGGCCGGCACGTTCAGGTCGGGGTCGTCTTGGACCGCGCGCCAGGCGGCGGCGGCGGCGATGGGTCCTTGGTCGAGGGCCAAGGCGATCTGCACGAGGGCGGGCCAGGCGCGGCGAGCCTTGCCTAGGCGATCGGCCTCATTAATTAGTTTGAGTGTGCGTTTTGTGGACCCGGTAATCAGCGCGTGCCGCACAGCCAGAGACCAGCGCTCGGCCGGATCCGAGATGGGCACCATGGTGAGCATCAACTCGGCCTGAGCCTTGTTGCCCCGCGGTTTGAGGGGGCGTCCGGCGACGACCCAGCCCTTGCTGTCCACGTCGATGGGCTGGGCGGGCACGGCGAAGACGGGGGTGGGGTAGCCCTCGGCCACGGCCGCCACCAAGACGTTGCGTCGGTCGGAACACGCGAGTACCACCGGCACTTCGCTGGGACCGGATTCGGTGTGAATGGGCCACGTAGCGTCGGTTTCGATGGCGGCGAGCCATCGTTCTCCCCGCTCGCCAGGCAAGTGAATCAGGGCTTGTGCCATGGGTTCGGCCCCGTGGGCCAAGGGCACGCCGCCGATGGGCAGCGGCATCTGTTCGGGCCAGGGGTCGCCATTGGGGTTGGCCTTCATCCATAGCTCGATGAGCTCGGCGACCTCGCGTCGGCTTCCGCGCCTCAGGCGGACCCTCCACCCGGCCAGGGTGAGCTCGTCTCGTTGCCAGCCGGCGCTCATCACCACCAGGTCCGGGCGGCCGACCGCGATGCCCCAGGCGCGCTCCGTTCGCTCGTCCCAAGCGCACGCCCATAGGCGCGCATCGGTGGCGGCCAGCCAAATGGGGGCTTCTGGGCGGGGACCATCAAAGGCCTTGGGCGCGAACCGGTGCACATCGGCGGTCAAGGAGGCGCCGATGAATCGCTCGGTGGGATGACGGGCCAAGAAGGGCAGCAGGGCGGGAGGCGGAAGGGACATGGACGCAGGCTACTCCGAGGGCTGTGGGGACGCGGCGTATAGCTGTCGGGCCGTGTACCCCGTCTGCTCCAGCGTCTCGACCGCGGAGCCCCCCCGAATCTGGGCGACCTGTCGGGCGATGCCAACCAAGTCGGCAGGCGCGCCGTCCGTCTCGATGAGCAGGCGATCGCAGGGAGCGAAGGCGACGGCCGCTCGGATCTTGTGCCCGCTCTGGCGGCGGATGCCCGGTCCGATGCTCAGGTGAAGGCCGGCGTCCAATGCGGATCGCGCGGCGGCCACATCGCCGCTCCACCCGTGAACCACGCCACCTGCGGCGCTCAGCCCCACCCGCTTCAACAGATGCAGGACTTCGGGTAAGGCGCGGACAACATGGAGAATCAGCGGGCGCTCATGGGAGCGAGCCCACTGGAGCTGGTGGTCGAGGGCCTGTCTCTGTCGGTGTCGGTGCACATCGCTCCGGGCACGGACCGCGTCGAGGCCCACCTCGCCGACTACGGTGGGACCCCGTTGGAAGAGAGCGAGAAGCTGGGCGTCAAGCGCGTCTGGGTCGAGCTCCTGGGCCCACCATGGATGCAGGCCTAGAGCGAGCCTTCCTCCAGTGGTTTGGGCCAGTTCGGTCGCCCGCTGCCAGTCCGCATCGTGGGTGCCTGCGTGCATCCAATCGCCGACCCCCGCTTGGACCGCGGCTCGGGCGAGGTCCGCGGGGTCGGCACCGTCCGGCCACATAGACAGGGCATCAAACCCCCCCTTCACCGGGACAGCTCGCGGCTGATCACCATGGAGCCCACGAGCAGTGCGCCCCCCGCCAGCGCGATGGCCAAGGCGGCGACGATGAGCTGGGTGAGCGCGCCGTCGCCCAGCCGGCCCGCGAGCAGGTATCCGGCGGAGAAGGTGGCGAAGAACATGACGAACCACACGCCTTGCTGGGCCGTGCGAACGTCTTTGGACATGGCGGAGAGCGTGGCGCAGATGATGCCGACGCCGAGCGCCCAGATGGGTCCGCCCAGGTAGGCCGCCACCCACCACGCGGGGCTGGGCGGCAGGAGGTCCGCATGGGGAGAGGCGAGCGGTAGGGCAGCGATGAGGCTCATCGTGCATGTGGCGACCGCGAGGTAGAGCGCCGTGGGCAAGGCGATCGCGCCCAGCACCTTGCCGAGCAGGACCTCCGCCCGGCTGACGGGGGCGAGCAGCAGGAACGGCAGCGTATTCGACTGGCGCTCGTGCAGGATCGTGTGGCCCGCGAGCACGCTGGAGATCCCCAGATACTGGCTAAAGACCAAGAAATTCCCCAGATTGACGATCCAGCCTACGATGTCCGCGGGCGCCATGTCGCCCACCCCGAACGCGACCAGGGTTTCGCCGAACGTCTTTGTGGCGACCGGGTCCAGATCCACAGCTTGAACCAGGACCGCCGCCAGCGTGAGGTAGCCGGCGATGAATACGTAGAGCGCGCCAACAAAGCCGATCATGAGCGGCTGTCGGATCAGCTCCCGCACCTCTCGGCCAGCGATGGTGAGCAGCCGGGTCATCGGCGCTCCACGTGGTGTTGGTACAGGGGCAGCAGGTGGCTCGGCGTCGGTACCTGGCGTTGGCCGGGCATGGTCTCGATGTGCCTGACGCCGCCTTCGATGATGGCGACCCGGTCGCAGAGCAGCTCGGCGGCTCGAAGATCGTGCGTCACGATCACGACGGCCAAGCCGGCATCGGCCTCGCTGCGACACACGCGGTAGATCGCATCCGCAGACAGCGGATCGAGGTTTGCGGTGGGCTCATCGAGCAACAGAACCTTGGGTTGCAGCAGGCGAGCGCGGATGACCGAGAGCTTCTGCTTCATCCCGCTGGACCAGGTGCCGGTTCGGCGGTCCATGTGCGGGGCCAGGTGCAGCTCGTCGAGCCACGGGGCCACCCGTTCTCGGGTCTGGGCGCGGCCCATGCCGAAGAGCCGGCCGAAAAACTCCAGGTTCTCCCAGCCAGATAGCAAAGGGTATACGCCTGGTTCTGCGGTGATCAGCCCAACGCTGCCCCGCTGCTGGACCGCCAGCTTTTCCGCGCTGATCCCGCCCACTTGCACCGTTCCTTGGGACGGGCTGATCAGCCCTGCCATGAGCAAGAGCAGGGTGCTCTTGCCGCCGCCGTTGGGGCCGATGAGCCCGAGGACCTCACCGGGGAACACGTCTAGGTCCACGTCGCCCAGAACTTGGGTGCGTGAAAAGGAACGTGTGACTCCTTTAAGGCTCACCAGCGGCGCCGTGTCCATCGACCTCCCTCGACGCTCAGGCCTACCCCAGGTTGAATGCGCGGGCCGCGTGCGTCAGGGTGCAGTCTCCTCTGAGGTGGTCATGCGCGGGCTTGTGTTGCTCTTGCTTATCGGATGCACGGGGCTGCCCCCCGAGCGCGGGACGGATGGGACCGATGGGACCGATGGGACTGACCACACCGACACGGACTGGGTGGAAGAGGGGTGGCGGAGCGCGCTGTATCCAAGAGATTGGGAGCCGACGTTTACCGACTCTTCAGGCGCCTTTTTGCACGACTTCAGCTATGCGGGCTACCGCAATGGCGAGGAGCCGGCGGTGCGGGAAGGACCCGTGTTCAACGTGCTCGATCAGGGGGCGGACGCGACGGGAGCCACCGATAGCACCGCGCAGATCCAGGCCGCCTTGGACGCGGCGAGCGTCGACGGGGGCGTGGTTCTCCTGCCCGCAGGCACATACCGCGTCGATGATCGCCTATTTTTGCGGGCCTCGAACGTGGTGATTCGAGGCGCGGGCCCTGACCAGACTCGCTTGGCGTTCACCAAGGTCGACGCCATGACCGACCGCGCCCACCTGACCATCGGCGGCCGCACCACCTTCGGGACGGATCTGCCGCTCACCGCCGATGCTGAGGCCCGCACGACCACGGTGCAGGTGGCCGACACCACAGGCCTAGAGGCCGGCATGGACGTGGCCTTGGGATGGGTGATCACCGATGACTTCGTGCAGGCGCACGACATGGCCGGAACGTGGAAGCAGTTCAACGGCACATGGCGGCCGTTCTTTCGCCGCACGGTGGTGTCGGTGTCGGGCAACTCGGTCACCCTCGACGTGCCGGTTCGCTACCTCGCCAAGATGAGTGACTCAGCGAGTTTGCGAGTGGAGAGCGGCATTATTCGAGAAGTCGGGGTTGAGGACCTATCGGTGTCGACCAAGGCGCCTTGGTATGACGCTTGGGCCAACGATCGCAGTCATGCCATCGACCTGATCGGTGTGGCCGATGGGTGGATCACCGGATTGGGCTCCTTCGATCACGGCTTGGTGGACGAGCCCGAGCGGGGCGAGCGCCACCTTCAATCCGGTGGCATCAAGATCTTGGACAGCAAGCGCGTCACCGTCGCCAATGCATCGTTGCGCTTGGCCCAAAATCGCGGGGGTGGCGGCAATGGCTACCTCTTTGAGATCAGTCGTAGCAGCGAGATCCTCACCCGCGACTCGGTGGCCGAGGGAGGACGCCACAACTTCATCCAGAACTGGGACTTCGGCACGTCGGGCTGCGTGTGGCTTCGTACGGCGTCCAGCGGCGGATACGCCGCCACCAGTCCCAGCGGGGGCTTTGGTCAGCGCGGACTGTCGGAGTTCCACCACAGCTTGGCCATGGCCAACCTGATCGAAGACTCGGTGATCGACGATGGCTGGGCGGCGGTGAATCGCGGCAGCTACTCCAGCGGAGCCGGCCATAGCGCCACACAATCCGTCTTCTACAACAACCGGGGTGAGGGCGAAATCCGGAGCTTTCAAGCGGGTTTGGGGTATATTATTGGCACGGATGGATTGACGATCCGCGCGAGCCTCGACGACTTCGACCCCTTCCGTTGGAGCGTGGGGTCGGCGCCAGAAGATTGGATGGAGGGCATCGACGAGGCCGAAGACCTGGTGCCAAAGAGCTTGTATGAGGACATGCGGAAGCGAAGGTTAGGCGGCTAGTTGCCTGCGAAAGCGACGAGCGCCACTTCTACGTGGTCATTGAGGGCGAGGCCTAAGGCCACCGCGATGAGCGCGACCGCGACAAAGCCCATGCTGATCTGAAAGGAGCTGAGTCGGCGGCGCTTCGGCGGTGGTGTCACCGGCGGCGCGGCCGGGGGTTGTTGGGCTCGGGCCGGTGCAAATTCGACCGTGCAGCCGTACTCCATCAACGTTCGATAGGCGGCGTTCAGCTTGGCGGTGGTCCGCGTGGCGCGGTCTCGGTCCGCGGGGTCGTCGGACTGAATGCGATCGGGGTGGCTCTTCTGCACCAAGGCCCGCCACTTGGACTTGATCTCCGGTCGGGATGCGGTGGCGGGCAAACCCAGCAGTTCGCGGGCGGCCGCCAGATCTTGCACCATTGGATCATCGGCGATGGACCAGCCTTCTAGGAGCCTGTCGACGGTCTGGGACGGGGCGCCCAGGTGCGTCGCGATCTCGTGCAGCACCGCTCGTTCCGCCTTGCCGGGTGCGCCGGAAGCGACGGTGAGACGGACCAGCTTCTCAAGCAGCGTACGCGGGCCCCAGCCCGACAGGCGGGCCAAGGCTTGGCGGCACGCAGGACGCAGGGTGGCGGGGGTCGGCTGGTTGAGAAAGACGTCGAGATCGAGGCCTTTCATTCCGATCTCCGCCGCCAGCTTCGAGAGCGCGGCTCGCTCGCTGCGGCGCACAACGCCGTCGGCGTGCACGACAGCCACGGCCAGGGTCATGACCGGCACGGCCCAGGTCTTGGGCTCCCACGGCTCCCCGCGGGCTGGCGGTAGGGGAACCTCGACCCGGCCCACCGCTCGGGCGGGGCCGCGACCTAGCGCGTAGACGGTGATCTCGGCGGTGCACGGGCCTCCCGGAACACCGAGCCAAGGCACGAACTGGGGCTGGTCTCCGATGGGCTGACACCACAAAAAGTGACCATCGCCATCGCAAAACGGGGAGTCTGTGGGGCGAGGCCGACCGTGTTTGTCCAGCAGCCGAATCGCGGAAAAGAGTCGTCCACCCGTAGTTTCACTAGACCACGCTAGCCGCCAACCATCGAGGACGGAGGTCACCGCTGGAGGCCGCAATGCCGGTGCTTGACTCGGTCCAGTGTATCGACCGAGCCCGTGATGCAGCTGAACGCCGAGGCGTCCTAGCGCGGTCTCGCGCATGCGATCGCGGTTCATTCGATCCTCCGGGGGCTCTCGGAAGGGTCGGATCACGGTCGCGAAATTCTGAGGGGGGCGCGCCTCTTGGAACCGTCCAGATTCGGTGAGGTCGGCATGGGCCACCCTGGAGATTTTATGACACGGCTTCTGCTCTCTCTGTCTTTGTTGTGTGCCACGCCCAGCCTCGCCAACGGCTATGAA
>JBGCER010000492.1:0-2687 GCA_045106515.1 Myxococcota bacterium | reverse complement strand
ATTGCTGGCCGCCTGGTAGTAGAAGGTGTTGAAGTCGTTGTAGGTATTGCCGCCGTACGACGGCGCCGCCCGGTCCAAGCGCGCCAGCGTGCCGTCCAAGATGCTGATTTTCTCGCCGGAGTCGTTGCCCACGATGCGGATCGGTTGGCCCACACGCGCGCTTTCGGGGTGAAGCTCCAGCTCAACCAGGTCCATATGTCGGACTTTAGAAGGGTCGAATCGGTAGAACCCAAAGTCGTGCACCGGATCCCGGTAGATGGGCTCCAAGTCCACCTCTTCGTGGTCCAAAAAGACCGCTTCTGCGATGACGGGACCCGTGTGCACCATATGACGATTCGTCAGGATAATACCGCGTTCTTTGTCGATCACGAAGCCTGTTCCGGTGGAGCCTCGGGCGCGCTCGGTGTCAAAATCGCGGGTGGCGCGAACCCGGAGCGCCACAACGGCCTTCGAGACCTTGTCGAGGGTGTCTTCCCACGACGGCTCGGCCTGCGGTTTCGCCGCGAAAGCCGGGGATGTAGCGACAGTAGAGAGCAGCAGCGCAAGAATAGGTATCTTCATGCCATCCGCTTACCCCGATCCCCAGCGTCGCGGCATGGCGGTCCGCCCTTGGAATGCCGATCCCGTAGTGCCTCGACACCGCCAAGCGCATGGGGAGCCCCACAAGCTTTCTGCGTTGCCCCTCTTGACCTGATGGCTGTCATGACTACTGAATGAATCCTCATTCACTGTTGCCATCCCCTCACAGCTGGAGAGCCTGATGGATCATGGGATCCGCCGCGTCGCCGTTCTAGGCGCCGGTGTCATGGGCGCCGGAATCGCCGCTCACCTCGCCAACGCAGGCATCGAAAGCTTGCTCTTCGACATCGTGCCAAAAGACGCGGGGCCGACCCCGCAGGAGCGGTCTGCCTACGCCATCCAGGGCATCAAAACCGCCCAAAAGATCAAGCCCGCCGCGCTCTATCACAAGGGCAATGCTTCGCTGATCACCGCGTGCAACTACGATGATGACGCAGACAAGCTCGCCTCGTGCGACTGGATCGTCGAGGTCGTCGTCGAACGCCTAGACATCAAGCAGAAGGTCTACGAGTGGGTGGCGGCCAACCGCGCCCCCGGTAGCATCGTCTCGTCGAACACCTCCGGTATCTCCCTCGCCCAAATGGCAGAGGGAATGCCCGAAGAGATGCGCGCTCACTTCCTGGTCACGCACTTCTTCAACCCGGTGCGCTACCTCCGCCTCTTGGAGCTGGTGACGGGTCCACACACCGATGCCGCGGTCGTGGCACGCATCGCTGCGTTTGGCCAAGACAAGCTTGGTAAGGGCGTGGTGTACGGCAAAGACACCCCCAACTTCATCGCCAACCGCATCGGCACCTTCGGCATGGCCAGCGTGTTCAAGCACCTGCCGGGTAGCGGGCTCACCATCGCCGATGTCGACGCCGCGTTCGGCTCCCCCATGGGCCGCGCAAAGTCCGCCATCTTCCGGACTGCTGATGTGGTCGGACTCGACACCTTGGCTCATGTGATGGCCACCGGCGCGAGCGCTGGCGACGAGCGTTCCGACTGGTTCGCCGTCCCTACCTTCTTGCAAGGCCTGATCGACGCCGGTGCCACCGGCCAGAAGGCGGGAGCCGGCTTCTACAAGAAGACCCGAGTCGACGGAAAGTCCGTCATCTTGGGCCTCGACTTGGAGACGGGCGACTACGTCAAGCACGAGAAGAAGCGCTGGGCCTGTATCGGGGCCGCGCGCAAGCACGACAAGTCGTCCAAGGCCGTCAAGGCGTTGCTCACCGGCGATGATGCGCTGGCCAAGTTCTCGTGGACCGTCACTGCGGACACGCTGATCTACGCCGCTAATCGCCTCCCAGAAGTCGCCGATGACATTGTCAACGTCGACGCAGCCATGCGTTGGGGCTTCAACTGGGAGATGGGTCCATTCGAGTCCTGGGACGCCTATGGCGTGCGCGAGGCGACCGAACGCATGCAGGCCGACGGCATGGAGGTGCCCCAATGGGTGCTCGATATGCTGGCTGCCGGGCGCGACAGCTTCTACGCCCGCACCGACGATGGGGCGCTCACCTACTGGTCCTTGGCCGGAAAGGCCGAGCCTGTCCCCACCTCGGACAAGGTCATTCGGGTCGCGGACCTCAAGGCCCAAGGCCGCGAGCTCCAGCGCAACCCATCCGCCAGCCTCTACGACATGGGCGACCGGGTGCTGCTCCTAGAGTTCCACTCCAAGCTCAACGCCCTCGATAACCTGATCTTTGACCAGTACGAAGCGGCGCTCGACAAGCTAGATGCTGGAGAATTCGACGCATTGGTCGTCGGCAACCAAGATGGAAAGGCGTTCTGCGCCGGCGCCAATATCTTGGCCATCTTGATGGGCTCGATGCAACAAGCGTGGGACCAGATCGACGGCGAAGTTGACCGCCTACAAACGTTGATGATGCGCGCTAAGTACAGCGCCAAGCCCGTGGTGACAGCGCCTCATAGCCTCGTGCTGGGCGGCGGTGTCGAGGTCGCGATGCACAGCTCCGCCACCGTCGTGACCGGCGAGTCCTACATGGGCCTGGTCGAAGGTGGCGTCGGGCTCGTGCCGGCCGGGGGCGGATGCAAGGAGATGCTGGTTCGCTACCTGGGCGATGTGCCCGATGGCGTGGACTACGACCCCAACCCGTTCATCCAGC
>JBGCER010000491.1:0-4350 GCA_045106515.1 Myxococcota bacterium | reverse complement strand
GGACAAACCGAGACACGCACTTGCACACCAGCCCGACGGCCAGTCACACCCCCAGCCCAATAAAGAAAACGACTTGGGCATGATCGGGGTCGGAACCCGGCGGCGGGCCCACGGGCCAACAGCTCTATTGAGCCGAACTCTCGGAGGCCCCAGAGCCCTCTGGGTCGTCGTCCGACGGCGTGGGCCCCGGCTCGATATCCTCAGCGATCAGCTCGTCCAGCCCAACCTCGTCCTCGGACCCTTCGTCCGCGAGCTCTTCGGGCTCCAAAGGAGCGTCGTACTCGCTGCGCAGCAGCTCGTCGTGGGTCAAGTCCGCGGGGCCCTTCCACGCCAGGGTGATGTCGCTGAAGTTGGACTCCTGGTGCCCGCGCACCCAGCCCTGCTTCATCATTTCGAGCACCGCGATCAGGGTCCCGATCAGGCCGTAGCGGCCCTCGGTGAGCACAAACAGCTCCCGAAACGGCACCTCAGGGCGCGACCGCAACGCGTCCATGACCCGCTGGGAGTAGAAGGCGACGTTCTTCTTCTCGACCTCGACGACCATCGAGGTGTCGCGACCGATCTCTTCGAGCAGCTTGGCGAAGGCCTCCGTGAGGTCCCACACC
This sequence comes from Myxococcota bacterium, assembly GCA_045106515.1. GTDB lineage: Bacteria > Myxococcota_A > UBA796 > UBA796 > REDI01. Next base: position 3,745 of record JBGCER010000491.1, on the reverse strand, counting down.
CCAATCGTGCCCATCTCCAGCTGGTTCTCCTCGTCCTCTTGCTCCCTCATGGCCTTGGGAGTGCCCAACGCCAACGGGATCTGCTCGCTGCGGCGCTGGCTGAGACGGTCCAGACGACGGCTGATATCCCGGTAGCGCTTGTACTCCAGCAGCTTTTGGATCAGGTCATCGCGCGGGTCGAGCTCTTCTTCGACGGAGACATCATCCCTGGGCAGCAGCTCCCGCGATTTGATCTCCATCAGGGTGCTTGCCATGACCGCAAAGTCACCGATGTCCGACAGGTCGAGGGCCTTCAGAACCTCCAGGTGCTGGAGGTAGCCCTTGAGGATGTTGGCGATCGAGACTTCGTGAATGGACACCTCTTGCTGCTTCACCAGGTGAAGCAGCAGATCCATCGGCCCTGAAAAGACCGGCAAGTCGACCCGAAAAGACATCGTTGGCGCCGAGTCTAACCCAACAGTGCACCGTTTGCGTAGGTTGGGTCAGTTGCAAAGCTGACCGGGACCGGACCACCTGATACGCTGCCGCCGATGGACCCCAGGATCGTGCGCGCCAGGGAGATCATCGCCCAGGAAGCCGAAGCGGTGCAGGCCGTAGCCAGCCGTGTAGGCGAGGACTTTGCCCACGCTGTGGACATGGTGCTCGCTCTGCCCGGCCGCGTCGTGACCGCTGGGATGGGCAAAGCCGGCATCATCGCCGAAAAAGTCTCGGCGACCCTCGCCTCGACCGGCACCCCATCGATCTTTCTCCACCCCGCAGAAGCCATCCACGGCGACCTCGGCCGTGTCGCCGAGGGAGATCTCCTAGTAGCGTTCTCCAAGTCTGGTGAGACCGAAGAGGTGCTCCGGCTGCTGGCCCCGGTGAAGAACGTGGGCGTCCCGGTCGTGGCCATCACCCAAACCCGCGAGTCGAGCCTCGGGCGCTACTCCGACCGAGTCCTGGAGATCGGCCTGATCGACGAAGCGGGTTCGTTCAAGTTGGCCCCAAGCGCCTCCACCACCGCCATGCTCGCCCTCGGCGACGCCCTGAGCCTCGTGGTGCAAGAGGGCCGCAACTTTGGACCTGCGGAGTTCGCCCGCTATCACCCCGGCGGCGACCTTGGCCGCAAGCTCATGCGGGTGTCCGAGCTCATGCGAACGGGTGACAAGAATCCGCAGGTCTACTCGGGCGTCAGCGTCCTGGCCGCGATCGAAGCGATGACCCAAACCCCCGGTCGGCCAGGGGCGACCAGCGTCGTCGACCGGGACGAGCGCTTGGTAGGGTTCTTCACCGATGGGGACCTTCGCCGGCTGGTGGAGCAAGGGGTCGCCGACCTGCGCGACCGCCCCATCGAAAGCGTGATGACCCGCGAGCCGCGCACCATCGACGGCGACACCTTGGCGCTCGATGCTCTGGCGGTGCTCCACCAACGACGGGTGGACCAGATGCCCGTTGTCGACGGCAAGGGCTGCCTGCGCGGGCTGCTCGACGTTCAAGACCTGCTCGATCTCAAGATCGGCTGAGCCCCCAAACATCCCACAGCCCCAACCCGCTCCCGAGAATGAAAGCCGGACGAGACATGCCTTCCCAAGAACGGTTGGCCAACATTCGCGCCCTCGTCATGGACGTCGACGGAGTGCTCACCGACGGCCGCATCTACTTCGATGGCGAAGGCCGGGAGTACAAGACCTTCCACGTACACGACGGAGCTGGCATTGCCTACTGGCATCGGGCTGGCGGGCTGACAGCCTTTATCTCGGGGCGCGGCGGCCCCGCCGTCGAAGGGCGCGCCAAAGAGCTTGGCATTCACGAGCAGTATCTCAAGACCCACAAGAAGTCCGAAGCGCTGGACGCGTTCCTCAAAGCGCGAAACGTGCGTGAAGACGAGGTCGCGTATATCGGTGACGACTTGCTCGACCTCCCGGTCTTGAAGCGAGTAGGGTTCGCCACCACCGTGCCCGAAGCGAGGGCCGAGGTCCAAGCCAACGTGCACATGGTCACCGCTGTCTCGGCGGGGTTCGGTGCGGTTCGCGACGTCATCGAAGCCCTATTGAAGGCCCGCGGGGTTTGGGACGAAGTCGTCGCCAAGGGCGGCCTCCCGTGATTCGCAAACTGTTGCTGTTCGCCCTCCTCCTCGTCGGGGGGTTTGCGGCACTGCACTACGCCGTCGGCTGGGAGAACCTCGCGGGCACGTCGACAGTGGGCAAAGAAGCGACGGGGTCTTCCACGGCCCATCCCGACGGAGCGTCGAGTTCTGGGCCCCGCGCCGGTTCTGCGGGTCGCACGCCCGACGACGTGACTGGCGAACTCCCTGGGGACGGGACCTCGGGGCTCCAGGATCCCAACGAAGCGCGAGTGGGCCAACCTCAAGCTGGCGGCACCGGAACCGGCGTGGGCATCCCGACCAACAACAACGGAACGATCACCACCGAGTTCCACGGGCGCATGCAGGTCTGGCTCGGCGAGCGACTCATTGCCCATGAATCCCGGACCATTCGCCTGCCTCGCGCCACCCTGACCTGCAACGACAGCAACCCGCTGCCCGATGGCCGCCAGCGCATGGAGGACGTGCGCGTGGAGTTCTTCGCCCTCGACAAAGAGCAGGCGCGCCCGACCAACCGCCTTGTGGCAACGCTCACCGCGGAGACCGCATTCGCCGAGCTGATGGCCGACCGGTTGAGCGGCGAGCGTTCCGTCCGCAGTGACAAGGAAATGGAGCTGAGGGGGGTCGTGATCGAAACCACCGCCCAGGGGAGTGTTCGCAGCGCCACCCTGCGCGGGCCAGAGGAGTCGGCCCTCGCCAAAGTGTTCGCCCTGGTGCTTGAGGATCGGGTCGAGATTGACACCGAACAGCGGGAGCCATTTTCATTCACCCTCGATGGCGACCGGCCCATGCGCTTGGTCGGCGAAGGGCTAAGCGCACGGATGCCGTTGGGAGACAACCCCAAGGGACGGGTCGACCTCATCGCCCGCTACAACCCAACGCTGACCCAGGGGTCCGGACCCGATGCACTGCGCTTGACCGGCACCGAAGCACTGCACTTCTCCGAAGTTGTAGGGTCCGGGAGCGCCCAGGTCACCCTGGACGGGGACGTGGCCGTCACCATCCCCGGTTCGTCCTTTCGCGCGACAAGCCCCGGAAGCGGCCCAACCCAAGAGGGTGAGACCGATACCGACCCCGGTCGCACCGCGCCCGACGTGACCCTACTCAGGGGCGACCGCCTCGTTGCGCGCCTAGCTCGGGGCACGGGCCGCCTCAGCGGCGCAGGTCGCTACGGCACCGCGATGCTGCGTTCCCTTCGTCTGCGCGGCGCCCTCGCCACCATCGACAGCCCTGGCCTGCACGTAGAGTGCACCGAGGTCGTTGCCATCCCCGCCCTCGACGGGCGCCCGTTCGCGCTGTCCGCGCTCGGAAGCCAAACGACGATGGTCATCGAGGAGGACCAGGGCCGCGGCACCACCCGCACCGAGTTTCAAGCCGGTCGACACATCCATGTGGTTCGACCGAGCCGTTACCTCGCACCGGTCTTGGGCGCCTACGGCGTTCCAACGTGGGCCGCGGGCTCTCTCGCGCAACGGGACCTCGTGGTGTTTGACGGGGCATCCCACATCACCAGCTACCCGCCCCCCGCCGGGGGCCCGGCAGAGGGTGAGCCGACCCCGACCCGGAGCCGCAGCCCGTCAAGCATCCTCGGCCTCTCCAGTTCAAAAGGCATGGTGCTCTGGCGCGGTCAGGGCGACACCGACCCGATGATCCTGCGCGGCA
>JBGCER010000490.1:0-9192 GCA_045106515.1 Myxococcota bacterium | reverse complement strand
GATGGGCTTCGGTGCGCCTCGTGCACCTGGGTGGTGGAGCGGCTGCTAGAGCGGGAAGAGGGTGTGCGAAACGCCACAGTCTCCTATGCCAATGGACGAACGCGTGTCGTGTTCGACCCCGACACCACCCATGTGCGCGCGTTGGCCCAGGTCATCGCATCGGTGGGCTACTCGCCCCGGCCATTGGACGCGCCGCCCGAGCACGATGATCTGCTGCCTCGGCTCGGGGTGGCGGCCTTCTGTGCCGCGAACCTGATGCTGCTTACAGCGGGCGTCTATGCCGGGTGGGCTGACGGCATAGAAACCCGCTATCTCGTGCTTTTCCGATGGCTCGCCCTCGGGCTCGCCACCCCGGTGGCCCTCTACTCCGCCGCGCCTTTCTTTCAGGGGGCGGTGCGCGGGCTGCGGGTCGGCGCCATCGGTATGGACGTGCCCATCGCCTTGGCGGTGGGGGTGCTCTACGGGCACGGCGTCGTGCAGACCCTCATCGGTGGCGATGGCTACCTGGACAGCCTGGGCATGCTGGTGACCCTGCTGCTCATCGGTCGCTTCTTGGAGCGTCGAGGCCGTCGCCGTGCCGCCGAAGCCGCGTCGGCCATCGCTGCGACGTTGCCGGTGATCGCCCGCCTTCGTCACCAGGGCGGAGTGCGTGATGTGCTCGTGAGTGAGCTCACACCCGGCGACATCGTCGAAGTGGGCATGGGCGATGAGCTACCCGCCGATGGCGTGGTGGTGGATGGCGAGGGTGCGGTTCAGATGAGCCTGATCACCGGAGAGTCCGCTCCGGTCCACGCAGCGGTCGGTCTGCCCGTGGTCGCAGGGGCCACGGTGCAAGCTGGGGCTCTGGGGATCCGCGTCGTCCGCGTCGGCCAAGACACCGTCGCCATGCGCATGGCCGACGCCGTGCGAGAGGCAGCCAGTCGGCCCATGCCGGTGAACCCGGCCGATCGCTTGGCCCCGGCCTTCACACTGGCCACGCTCGGTGTGGCGGGCCTCGCGGGTGTGGTGTGGATGCTCGCAGCGGACGTGGGCACGGGCCTCGAAGTAGCGGTGGCGGTGCTGGTCGTCGCCTGTCCATGCGCTCTCGGCCTCTCGGTGCCGCTGGCGGTGTCTTCGGGGCTGGGCGCGGTGGCTCGCAGGGGTGTTGTGCTTCGAAATGGCAGTTCATTGCTGGCACTTGCAGACATCACTACAGTGGCGATGGACAAAACCGGCACCGTCACTGCCGGTCAGCCCCAGGTATTGGCGGCCTCGGATCGAGCCTTGCAACTCGCCGCGGCCTTGGAGCGGTCCAGCCGTCACCCTATCGCCCGCGCCATCTTGCACGAGCAGCAACGCCGTGGGCTGCCCTTACCGCTTCCGGACCGGGTCGTTGAGGTGCCAGGGCAGGGGATCCATGGCCATGTAGACGGGGTGGAGGTCTCGGTTCGAAGCGCCGGCGCCGGGTGTGTGCGCGTCGACGCTGCCGGGTCTCCAGTCGGCCTGATTCGCCTGGGCGATGCGCCCCGCGATGACGCCAAGCGCGCCCTGAACATGCTGCATGCCGCGGGTCTGAACACGATCCTCTTGTCTGGCGATCATCCCGACACCACCTGGGCCGTGGGGCGGGCCGTCGGCGTTCAAACGGCGGTGGGCGGGCTGAGCCCGAGCGACAAATGTGCTCGGTTGGCGCAGTTGCGATCCGACGGGCCTGTGCTGTTCGTTGGCGACGGTCTCAATGATGGCGTGGCTCTGGCGGCGGCAGATGTGGGCCTCGCCATGCACACGGGCGTGGCGAGCACCTTGCTCATCGCCGATGGCGTGGTCACCCAGCCTGCGTTCCGGCCGGTGGTGGCCGCGGTGGCGGGTGCCCGGGCGACCCAAGCTGCGGTGCGATCCAATCTTAACCGAGCTTTGCTCTACAATCTTGTGGCCGTGTGTGCCGCGGCGGTGGGGCTGGTCAATCCGCTGGTGGCGGCCATTCTGATGCCGCTGTCAAGCGCTTGGGTGATTCGAGGCGCGCTATCGGTGGAGCGGCGGCTCGTGAAAATGGAGTCCCAATGGACATCATCGTCTTCTTGATTCCGGTCGCTTTGGGCTTGGGCACGGTCTTTGCGTGGCTCTTTGTTCGAGCGGCACGATCTGGACAATTCGAAGATCTAGATGATCCCGCGACCCGCATCCTGCACGACGACTGAGCTATACGGAGCCCATGGAAGACACCTTTGCCGAGCTCAAGCAGTGGATGCGGTTCACCCCCGACGATGCCAACCGGCTGCGGGCGGTGCTCCCACAGGTACAGCCGCACCTGCACCCGGTGATCGACCTCTTCTACGACGAGATCCAGCGGCACTCGACCTCCAATTCGGTGTTGGAGGGGCCGGCCCAGGTGGAGCGGCTCAAGGTGTCCCTGCGACGCTGGCTGAGAGAGGTTTTCGAAGGACCCCACGACGCGAATTATGCAGCTCGTCGGCGTAAAATTGGTCATAGACACGTGCAGGTGGGCCTTCCCGACCGGTACATGTACTCCGCGATGCACCTGATCCAAGCCGAAATCACGGACATTCTTCGTGACCAATTGGACGATCCTGACCCCGTCGTCGATAGCCTTCGGAAGGTCTGCAGCATGGACCTTGCGCTGATGACCGGCACCTATGTCGAGAGCCGCGAGCGCCAGCAGTTCGAGTCCCTGCAAGACCTTCTGGTGGAGCATCTGCGCTTGGCGGTGCTGCTGGTCGATGACCGGGGAATTGTGCGCAGCGCGACCCATGAGACCGCCCGCCTGATGACCGGCGAGGAGGTGGTGAACCGGCTGTGGCAGGACGGGTTGCCTGTGGGCTTGGTCCGCGCCGGCTCCCTCGACGAGCACGTGAAGCGCGCCTTGGCGCAACGGGTCGAAGTCACCCTGCCACGCGTGGACGTGGCTGGATCTCACGGAACCCGGAGCTACCGGGTCCACGTCTTGCCGCTTCAGCATGAGCTTGCCTCCTTCATGCTGCAGATCGAAGAGCTCACAGACGCCTTGGACCTCGAAGCGCGCCTTCGGCGTTCAGAGTCTCTGGCCCAGCTGGGGGCTCTGTCGGCCGCGGTGGCCCATGAACTGCGCAATCCGCTGGCCGGGATCAGCGGCGCGCTGCAAGTGATCACTCGCTCTATGGAGGAGGACAGCCAACCCCACCAAATTCTCTTGAAGGTTGAGCTAGAAGTTCGGCGATTGAACCTGCTTGTGACAGATCTGCTCGCCTTCGCTCGCCCCGGAAGCGCGGAGCTCTACTCGCTGCCGCTGCGTCCCGTGGCCGACGAGGTGGGCGCGTTCCCCGCAGCCGAACACTCGGGCATCACCGTCGACGTTCGCGGCGAAGGTACCGCCCGATTTGATCCGAATTTATTGCGCCAGATCCTACATAATTTGGTGCGGAATGCGGTCGACGCCGCCAAGCCAGACGGGGTGGTGCGACTGGACGTCTCCGACGGCCAGGTCCGGGTGTCAGACAGCGGAACGGGCATCCCGACAGAGCTGCGCGACGAAATCTTTAAGCCCTTTGTCACCACCAAAACCCGCGGCACGGGTCTTGGCCTGGCGATCAGCAGCCGGGCTGTTGACGCCATGGGCGGCACGCTGAAGCTGGAGGAAGGTCCGCTGACCGGGGCCAGCTTCGTGGTGCGTCTCAGTTCTTGAGGCCGTGCTTTTCCATGCGGTAGCGCAGCGCATATCGGGTGATGCCCAAAAGCCTGGCCGAGGCGGACTGGTTGTTTTTGGTTCGATGCAGGGCCTGCATCAGCAGGCCGCGCTCCACGGCGTCCAGGTCCACGCCATCATCGGGAAGGGTGAAGGGGCAGTCCGCCGTCGTGGACGTGGACGGCCGCGCATAGCGGATCTCGCTTGGCAGATGAGCGGTGCGCACGATGGGCTCGGGGGCGAGCAGCACCAGGCGTTCCAGCACATTGCGCAGCTCTCGGACATTGCCCGGCCAGTTGTACTCTTGCAGAAGCTCCATGGCCTCGCCGTCAAAGCCTTTGACGTTTCTGTTGAATCGCTTGTTGAACGCCTTGAGAAACGACGCGACCAGGGTGGCGATGTCCGACCGGCGATCGCGCAGTGCGGGGATCTTGACCGCGATGACGTTGAGCCGGAAGAAGAGGTCCTCTCGGAATCGACCTGCTTCCACCTCGGCTTTCAGGTCTCGATTCGTGGCGGCCACAATGCCCACATCCATGGGGGTCCGGGCCACGCCGCCGACGCGCTTAAAGGTGCGGTCTTCGATGGCGCGCAACAGCTTGCTCTGGGTCAATAGGGGAAGCTCGCCGATCTCATCGAGGAAGGCGATGCCCTGGTTCGCGACCTCGAAGAGTCCGCGCTTGGTGGTCTTGGCGTCGGTGAAGGCGCCGCGCTCGTGGCCGAACAGCTCGCTCTCAATGAGGGCATCGGGCAGTGACGCGCAATCCACGGCGATGAAGGGCTTATCTTTTCGGGGGCCACTGGCGTGGATGGCGCGAGCCAAAACGTCCTTTCCAGTTCCACTTTCTCCGGTAAGTAGTACGGTTGGTGCGTCTACGTCTTCCAGGCGTCGCAGGGTGTCGAACACGGACTCAAGCACGGGGGCCGCGCCGAGAAACTCGCCGTAGCCTTGGTTGACCTGCCTGCGCAGGTAGTCGACCTCATGGTGAAGGCGCGCGGTGGCGAGCGCGCGCTCCACAGCCAACGTCACTTCCCGAACATCGAAGGGCTTTTGCAAGTAGCCGGAGGCGCCCAGCTGCGTGGCCTCGACCGCGGTGTCCACCGCTCCGTGTGCGGTGAGAACGACGACCGGGATCGTGCTGCCGCCGAGTCGGAGCTCGCGAATGGCGGTGAGCCCGTCCATGACCGGCATTTTGAGGTCTGTGAGCAGGAGGTCAGCGCCGTGTTCAGCGACCGCGTCCAGCGCCTGCTGCCCATTGTCGGTGCCGATGGCGGTGTAGCCTTCGGACGTCAGGTGAGCGGTGAGCGACCATCGGATCAGCTCTTCATCATCACAAACGACGATGGTTCCCTTCATTGTGACCCTCCCTGCATGGAATCTTACGACCTAGGGACGAGTACGGGAGGCAACGCAGCATTGCACCCGGCGGTTTATTCGTTCTGTTCGAACAGCCACTTCGAAGTTCTCGCGTGCCAGCCGTTGGTCACGCGATGATCGCCGTCGTGCACACAGAGTCGGGCTTCGCCACCGCCGTCGCACTGCACCCACACTTTGCACTCTTGATCGTCGATGACCTCTGTCTGAAAAGTCGAGCTACATCCTCTGGCTTCGACGAATAGGTCGATGCTTCCTTGCACCGGCCCTTGCTGCCAGGAGTCACCGAGTTTTCGGCCCTCCATGGGAAAGACGGTGTCCGCGGTGCCGTGCTCTTGCCGGATCTTGGGCGGCGGGTTGCTGCATTCCTGGGGCAATGGAAGCCACAGGGCACCCGAGACTGGGGCGATCGCCAGGAGGTCATCCCCACGGGCGCACCCGATCTCCCACGCCATGCTGGCTCCGATGGAGAAGCCGGACACCACGAGTCGGCCCTCATCGATGGGCATCCCCCGCTGGCGAACGTCGTTGATAATGGCATCGTAGAACGCCAGTTCATCCCTCATGTCTCCGCTGGGTCCATTGCGAAAACCCCATCTTCCATCGATGCTATTCGGGTAGATCGCGAGGACGTTCTCGTCCATCATCGGGTCGTGAAAGCCGCTGTCGGACAACAGCTGCGCGGTGCCGCCGAAGCCGTGGTAGTGCACGAACGTGGGCAAGAGGTCGGAGCCGTTCCAAGTTTTGGGCACCTGGGCCAGGTATTCGCCGCCTTCTACCGAGCAGTAGTCGCCGGACGCCCCGCACTCGAACGCCGAGGGTCCGGCACAGGCAGCGAGGCACAGCACAAATAGGGATCTGGGCAGGTTCATCGAACGGTCCGAGTCGGGGTAGGTGTGGTGAGTGTCTGAGCGCGGTACGATGTCTTCATGATTCCGTCTGAATATCGCCTAGAGCAAGTGACGGCGCGGCTGGCCCATCGGCTTGAGGGCACGCGCCGGAGCTTCGTCGGTGATAAGCACGCTGCTGCTGCCGCCTTTGAGCGTGTGGCTAACGAAGTTGTCGACCATGCCATCGCCGAGTTTCGCGTCGATGGCTTTGTCGATCATCCCGATGAACATGCGGCGTTTCTGCGCAGTGAGGTGATGCAGACCTTCCTGCCTCGCTACACCCGCATGGCGACCGAGATGAACCAGCGCGAGGCCAGTGGCTTCGGTCTTGGCTTCTTGTACGGAACGCTCGGCCGTGTGGTGCTGGTGATGGCCGCCTTGGTGATGGTGGCCTTGCTCTTTCGATCGCCGGGATCTCCAGTGTTCAAGGTCCTGGCCATGGTGCCGCTCTTTATCGGACCCTTCATTCCCGACTTTGTCTCTTACTTTGCGCGTCGAAGGTACCACCGTGAGCTGATGGCTTCGCTCAAGGATCAGAAGCTCATCCAGGATGGAGCCAATGACTACCGAAGTCCGGTTCATTAGGATTGAACGGCTTTTTCTCCGATAAGCGGCGCTTCTGGGTTTTGGGCTTGCTCTGCACATTGTGGATGGCCGACGCGGGAATTTGGACGTGGCATACGCTCACGCGACCCGGCACTGAGCGGGTCTGTCTGACGCGGCCCGGCATCTGTGCTGGCCAAGAAGGCGCGTTACCCCTGCAAGTGGTGTACGAGATCACTGGGCCCAACGCCTATGTGGTGGGTCGGCCGCATGGGCGCATCGCGGTTCGCGGTTCCACGGCAGGCCTATCGGTCGGCCAAGAAGTAAGCTTGGGAGGCCAGTTTACCGAAGAGGGGCTCCGGGCAGACTGGGTGGAGACCCACCCACTGCGGCCCTGGAAGCGACGTTTGGGGTTGGCGGGCTTGCTCGCCTTGTTGGGGGTTCTACTCTTAACCTTTACCCTGCGTAAAACCGAGTCGGGATGGCGGGTGGTTCACCGTGGCTGACTTGGTGACCCACCTGGCCTCGGCCTTGATCCCTGGGGTGGCGCTGCGCGCTGACCGCGCTGCGGCACTGGCGCTCGGCGCGGCCCTGCCCGATGTGGGGGGCCGTGTGCCAGGGCTCTTTATCGAGCTGCTCGAGACCCTTGGGCTGCCGCACCCAGGCGTTGCCCATGTGCCGTTCGGCATCCTGCACCAGCCCGCAGGGGCGCTGCTGACCGCGGTCGTACTGTCGTTCGTGGTGCCCGAGAAGGATCGGCCGTGGACCGCTGGGTGCTTGGCGATCGGCGTGCTGGGTCACTTGGCCCTCGACGCCTTGCAGGACCACCACGGATATGGCTACTTTCTGCTCGTTCCCTTCGAATTCTCTAGGTACGAGCTAGGTTATATCGGGTCTGAGTCCACCGTTCCGTGGGCGCCGTGGCTCGCGTTGGCCACGGCGCTCCTCTGGACGGTGCGCTGGGGTTGGCAGCGCCGAAATCGGTCGAAGCAAGCCGATTAAGCGGCGGGTGCGACCTGCTCGTCGGCGTTGCGCTCAGGCGCGGCCACAATGGTGGGCTCCAGAGCGGTCAGTCGACGCTGCACTGCGGAAGCCACCGTCTTACGGTCTTTATTGGCCGTTTCGTGTGCCGAGATCCGTCGGAGCTGCAGGGGAGAGTCGATCTCCTTGACGGCGGCGACGATCGCCTTGGCCGTCAGCTCATCGTATCCGTCGATGCCCGTCTGCTGGAGTCGGGCCAGCTGGTGGTCCACAATTCCTGCGATGCGGCCGATGATCGGCTTGCCGGTCAAGGGCTCGGTCAGTCGGTCGAGCTGCTGCATGCCTTGGACGCGAGCGGTCCACGAGGCTTCTTGGCCTTGGGTCTGCACCCGCCATGCGCGCCGTCTGGCACGGGAAAGCCAGTGGCTGCGTTGTCCATCTAGAAAGTGCGTGAGATCGTCGAATTGGCTCTTGATGTCCATGGGATCCTCCGGGTGAACTGAATGACGGTTCACCGTTGGCCTCGCACTAGTCACCCAGCTCATCTGTGGCAAGGGGTTGCGTCGCTGCTGTGTCCGGTTTCTGATTGGGGTACGGTGCCGCCGCAACACAGCCCGGATTTTTTCGATGCTTCTTCGCCTTTCCGCTTTTCTTGCCCTGTCTACGCCGGCTTTTGCCCAAGATGCCACCTATGATGGTGGGGTCAACGCCCACGGCTTCAACCTGACGGCCCAAGATGGCGACGTGCGCGACGGCTACACGATTCATCGACCTGGTGCGATGAACGCCGACTCTTACTATCTGGGCGGCCTCTTGGAGTACGCGAGCAAGCCCTTGGTGCTCGTGACGGATGGGTCCTCCGACAATCCCGTGTTTTCGTCGGCGTTGGACCACGTCTTTGGCTTGAACGTGGCGGGCGGTGTGGCGCCGCACGAGCGCGTCCGAGTCAACGCCAGCATCCCGCTCTTTTTCACCTCCACTTCGTTCGAGCAGTCGCAGGGTGCCGCGGTCGGCGACCTTCGGGTCGACGCCATGATCATCGTCGTGCCCACCGAAGACGACCTGGGCTTCTCTCTCGGGCTGGTGCCATGGCTCGACCTTCCGACCGGCGCTTCGGCGAAGTGGCTGGGGAATGGCCGGGTCGGAGGCGGAGCGGCCGTCGCTGCCGGATACGGCGTAGAGCGATTCACCGGCCTCGCGAACCTGGGCGTGCAGGTTTCTCCGAACGTCGACACCCTCGAAAACTTCGCCGGGGCCGATGCGCTCGTGTTGGGCTTGGGTGGAAACTATCTTCTGACGCCCCGGTCCTCTCTGGGCCTAGAGACGAAGTTTCAGCTGCCGTTCACCGCCAACGCCAAAGTGGGCGCCGGCTCTCCCGCTGAAATCATCGCCTCCTACCGACAGAACGTGGAGAGCGGCGCCTTCTTCAGCGGCGGTCTCGCGGCGGGTTTGACGCCCGGTGCGGGTGCGGCGACGTACCGCATCTTCTTGGGCGGTGGCTTTGGCAAGACCGGACCGTCTGTCCCGAAAGACACCGATCTGGACGGCATCACCGACGATATTGATGCGTGCATCGATCAGCCCGAGAACATCAACAACTACAAGGACGGCGATGGCTGCCCCGACGAGCTCGCTCGGTTGAGCGTGAAGGTGACCGAAGACGGCAGCCCGGTCGACGGCGCGACGATCACCGCAGTGGGTCCGGAGTCCGATGAGCGCAACGGCATGTCCTCGCTCGATCCGTG
>JBGCER010000489.1:0-8617 GCA_045106515.1 Myxococcota bacterium | reverse complement strand
GGACCCGTTGGGTCCGAGATGAGACTCTGGCCCGCGGCGTGTTCGACCATCTTCAGAAAATGGCCGATACAATAAGGGTCATGCCGTTTTTGGACGGGATCCCGTGCTCGATTCACGGACTGGTCTTCGACCGTGGTGTGGCCGTGTTGCGACCGGCAGAAATGGTGGTTCTGCGCACCGAATCCACCGCAGAGTTTCGATATTTGCGAGCTGGGACCGCCTGGGATCCGAGGCCCGAAGACCGAGACGCGATGCGAGATGCCGCCGAGCGATTTGGGGAATACTTGCGCTCACATCTCGATTATTGTGGAGCCTTCACCATCGACGGCGTCATGACAGCGGACGGGTTTCGACCCACCGAATGCAACCCCCGCATCGGCGCGGCGCTCAACCTGATGGTCGCCGACTTTCCGTTCGCCGACCTGGCAGACGCCCTCATCCAGGGGTGCACCTTCGATGATGTGGACCCAGCCGCTCTCGAAGCCGAGCTCCTGCAGATCGCCGACGCTCACCGCCGAGGAAGCATGGGGATCCTGACCTCCACCCCATTCCACGACACCGCCTACCGACACCTGGCGTGGCGGGGCGACGCCTGGGTCGAAGTCGAAGAGGTGGATGCGCACGCCAAGCTCATGGTGGGACCCGGACCGAGCGGCGGATTCATCAACTTGAGCTTGGACTCGGAGCACATCCCGGCCGGAACCTCTCTGGGCCCGCGAGCCGCCGCATTCATCGCGTGGGCCGACCGACACTTGGGCACCCACGAAGGCCCCTGTGTGCCTGCGCCGGACCTACGGCCGGCGTGAACGCGGTTAACATGCGGCAATGCAGCTCTATGGTCCCATGCTCCTCCTCGTCGTCGCCGGGTGTTCTCCGCCCACGGTGCACCGCCCGGACGGACCGGCCGGCCGAAGTGATGCCACCGACACCACCGATGACACCGACGCCCCCTGCCCTGCCGGTATGGCCCTCGTCGGCTCTTCCGTGTGTGTAGACCGCTACGAGGCCGCGTTGGAGGTCTTTGTCGACGGCGACTGGAGCCCAGCCTCGCCGTTCGAAGCCCTGGACGGCTCCTCGGTTCGCGCGGTCATGGAGGAGGGAATCACCCCCCAAGGCTACATCAGCGCCGACGAAGCAGAGACCGCATGTGAGGCATCCAACAAGCGCCTTTGCACCACCGACGAGTGGCTCGCAGCCTGCCAAGGCCCCGAAGGGTGGACCTTTCCATACGGCGGTGAGCGGGTACCCGGCGCCTGCAATGACACCTATGCGGGCGCTCATCCCGTCGTGGACTACTTCGGCACCAATGAGGGCGTGTGGGATCCTACCCATATGAACGACCCGGGCATCAACCAACAGGCAGGCACAGTTTCGGTGGGAGGGGCCTTTTCCCAATGCCGCACCCCGGATGGCATCTTCGATCTGCACGGGAACCTGCACGAGTGGGTCTCTGACGCAGAAGGGACCTTCCGAGGTGGATTCTACGCAGATGCCAGCATCAATGGACCCGGCTGCTTGTACCGCACGCTCGCCCACGGCCGTCGCTACCACGACTACTCGACCGGCTTCAGGTGCTGCCAAGACGCCAAAGAGTAAGCACTCCTGGAAAATCGCGCGTACGATCGGCCTGGACCTACCGCCCCCCCCCTCGCGTGGAGATCTCATGCGACTCATTCTTGGCGTCCTCTTCCTCAGTCTCTCGGCCTGCACCGGCGATGTCACAGATGGCAGCGACGGCACCGATGGCACCGACACCAACATCGACGATGGGACGCACCCACTCGTGCCGGAGGAGTACAAGTTCCTCTGGAACACCGACGGGGAATGCTCGACGGAGTTTGGCGACGGCAACCAGATGTACATGATCTTTGAGGGCCGGCTGGAGGCCGATGGCTCGCTCACCGGCACCGAGCAAGTGTGGTGGTTCTACGCAGATCAAGGACAAGAAGAGGACTGTGTCGACACCTTCGAACTGACCGGAACGCGGCTCTCGGGCAGCGCCGAATCGCTGGGCTGCGTTGGCTGCGAGTCCTTCTACCAAACGCGCCGCGAGATCACCGAGAACAACTGCCGCGCTCGATACAACGGCGTCTACCAAAGCGATGACGATGGCCTCTACCAGCGCCTCATGCTCGACACCCTCAATGAGTTCAACGACCAGCCCAACGAGAACAACAAAGTCGCTGTGTTCCACGAAGAGCGGAACTGGCAGGGCGGTGGCACGAGCGCCAAATTGTACGCAGGCGAAGACGGCTCCCTGCTCGACCCAGACACGGCCGTACACGACGCTCCCGCCGACATTCGATGGATCGGCAGCCGGTGTCAGGTCTCCTTTGGCGGCGGCGGCGGTGGTGGCGGTGGCGGCAGCTAGGCTTCAGCCTGGACTCGCCGACGCGCGGACCACTCGAACGAGCGGGCCCGCCAGCCGGCACATCCCGGAGTGCTCGTGAAGCGCAATCGCCAAGACGTCTATGAGCAATGGCAATGGTGGGGTGATGGGCGGCACGAGCGTATCCTGCGCAGGATGGTGCCGACCCGCATGAAGCTCTGGGCCGACACCGTTTGGGCCGACCGAGCGGTTCTCGACGTGGGCTGTGGCGGCGGATTCATGGTGGAAGCGCTCGCCAACGCAGGGGCGCAGGTCGTGGGGCTCGACGCATCAAAGGGCGCAGCGGAACAGGGTAATAATCGGCTCGAAAGCATCGGCTTCGGCCGTCCCATCGTCTACGGTTCAGCCACAGACCTGCCGTTCGACGCAGCTCAATTCGACCACGTCATCTGCGTCGATGTCTTGGAGCACATCCCACAATGGCCTATCGCGGTCAACGAGATTGCCAGGGTCCTGCGGCCGGGTGGCCGGTTCTTCTTCGACACCATCAACCGCAACATCATCGCCCGCTGGCTGGGCGTGCACCTGGTGGAGAGCGCGCTCATCAACTGGGTTCCGCCCGGCACCCACGACCCAAAGATGTTCATCAAGCCAGCCGAACTCAACGAGGCCCTGCGGAACGCCGGGCTGAACCCGGAAGGCACACAAGGCATTGGCATGGTCGGCGTCGACCGGAAACTCGAACCCCTCTTTGGCCGTGTGCCTCTGCGGACCATCCAATACGCAGGGACCGCGTCCAAGCCGCTGGGCTAGCCGTCGCGGAAATCTTGGGCCGCCTTGGGCGCATTGCCCAGCACCTGCTCGATCGCCGGCAGCACATCGGGGGTCAGCTTGGGGATCAGCTCCGCCGCCGCCATATTCTCGACGACCTGAGAGGTGCGGGATGCGCCCGTAATGACGCTGCTGACATGAGGGTGGCGAGCCGCCCAAGCCAGCGCGAGCTGTGCCGTCGTTCCACCCAGCTCGCTGGCAATGGGGCCCAGTAGCTTGACCTTTGCGAGCTTTTCGGGATACTCCGGATCGGCTAAAATTGCGTCCCGAAGCCACGAATACTGAGGCAGCGCCAACCGAGAGCCCTCGGGCACCCCGTCTGCATATTTGCCGGTCAGCAGGCCGCTCGCCAATGGGCTCCACGTGGTCGTGCCCAACCCCTTGTCCCGGACCAGGCCCGCATATTCCACCTCGACCCGCTCACGGTGGAACATATGGTATTGGGGCTGTTCCATGGTTGGCCCGACGAGACCTAGTGAATCCGCGACCCGCCACGCCTCGCGCAGCTCGTCAGCGCTCCACTCACTCGTCCCCCAGTACAAGGCCCATCCCCGGTCGATGACATGGTTCATCGCCCGAACCGTCTCTTCGATAGGCGTGTGGGGATCGGGCCGGTGACAGTAGAGCAAGTCCACGTGGTCCAAGCCAAAGCGTCCGAGCGACGCCTTCGTTCCTTCGACGATGTGCTTGCGCGACAGGCCTCGCTGATTGGGGCCACTTCCGCCCCAAAACAGCTTGGTCGAAACCACGTACTCGTCACGGCGCCATCCGAGCTGACGGATCGCCTCGCCCATGATGGTCTCGGCCTTGCCATCCGCGTAGGCTTCGGCGTTGTCGAAGAAGTTGCAGCCCGCATCAAAGGCCGCCTTCATAGCATCTTTTGCAGGACCAACATCCATCTGGTGGTCGAAGGTCACCCAAGAACCAAAGGATAGAGCGGACACCTTGAGTCCCGAGCGGCCAAGGTAGCGATAGGGCATGGACATGGAGCCTCCAACGTTGTGCGTTCCCGTAGCGCTCCAGGCCGGCTATGACGTCCTCATGCATCGCATCTTCTTCACGATCTGGCTCGGACTCCTGGGGCCGCTGGCCTGCAACAGCCCCGCAGGTACTGGCCCGCCCCCCGGCGGCTGGGCCAACCATGCGCCGACGGTGGTGGAGCAGGTGATCGATAGGGGTGACAAGCAGCTCCTGGCGGTCAAACAGGGCGAACTAAAGACGTGGGTCCAGGTGCCCAACGTGAGCGCCAAGATTGGTGATTACGTGCTCCTCGGCGCGGGAACCGCCCGTCACGATGTAGACATCCCAGAGATCGCGCAGCGCGCCAGCGTGGTGGTTGACATCGACCACGTGCAAGTTGCCGATGCGGACACCGCCCAGAAGGTCGCATCGGCCAAAGTCCCCGCACACGCCGTCGCCATCGGCACGGTCTACGCCGAGCTGGATCAGCGAGCAGACGCAACGATCGTGGTGTTCGGCACCGTCATCAAGTCTACCCCCGCAGTGGGCGCCGTTTGGGTGCACATCCAAGATGGAACGGGAGATCCCGACGCGGGCACCCACGACCTCACCATCAAGACCCAGGTTCCGGCGACCGTTGGGCAGCGGGTGGCCTACTCGGGCGTCTTGCGCAAAGACGTCGAACTAGGCTTCGGATACGCCTACCGAGCGCTCGTCGAAGAGGCTGTGTTGGTCGAGTAGGGCCCTGGGCCCGCCCCTCATCGGCCAGCCTGGCCCGCCGCACGTCATTCGCGATTCAGCATGTGCTGAGCGACGCGGCAGAAGCTCTGCCAGAGCCGCTCTCGGAGCGCCTCATCGGGCACCTCTTCCAGAGCGACCGCCATGCATCCCAGCCAAGCCTCGGCCGCGCTGGCGTCGATAGCGAATGGCATATGCCTCATCCGGAGTCGAGGATGCCCGTGACTTTTCACGTAGAGCTGCGGCCCCCCCATCCACCCGGAGAGGAACTCGTAGAATTTCTGGCGAGACGGGGTCAGGTCGTCGGGGTGCATCGCCCGCACCACCGCCGCATGGGGCAGGCGATCCATGGCGTCGTAGAAGCGGTCACAGAGCGCGCGAACCGCGTCGGCGCCGCCGATCTCTTCGTAAGGCGAGTCCATGCGCGACGCCTAACGCTGTAGGCCAGCCACGGTCGCTCCATGCGCTTGGCCCTCGCGAAAAGCGCGTTCGAAACGCGCTCCCGAAGCTCAAGGTTGAGCCCTGAGTCTGAGGCTCAATACCGCGTGGCGAGAACCTTCTTGCACTTGTCGCGACGGCCCTGAGCCTGCTCCGAAGGCCCCTCGTGTTTCTCCGCTTCGTCCTTGTACTTCTTCACCAAGCGGTCGGCGTTGTCGGAGATGCTTTTGCCGTACTTCTTGTTGAGCTTTTCGAGCTTGGCTTCCACGTCCCGGAGGTCGTCGGTGGCGGACTCCCACTCGGATTCTGCACGGCTGTCCGTGGGTTTGGCATCGCGCACCTTCTTGGTGTCCCGCACCTCATCTTGGGCGTCTTCGAGCTTGCCGAGCAGCCTCTTACGTTCGTCGATGGCGTCATCGCGAGCCTCGGTCGTGCCGCGAATCGCGACCGACTCGAACCACTCCTGAACGCTCGCCCGCGCTTTGACGCATTCTTCGCCGATCTCCACGTAGTCAGCGGCCTTGTCCTTGAGGTCGTCCAGCTTCTCCTTCAGATCTTCGACCTTGTCCTCGAGCTTGCTCTTGTTCGCGGCGGCGACTTTTCCAGATTCAAGGTTCTCTTTTGCTTCCTCATATTCATCTACGAGCTTGGAAAACCCTCGAGCATCGCAGGTCCCCGGTTGGTTGCAGACGTTGTTCTTCTTAGATTGTACAGACTTGCAGGCGGACTCTCCGCCATCAAACACAATACTGGCGCATCCCGATTTCTGCGTAGCCGCCTCAAACGAGTTTGCGTAAGCCAAGCCGACGACTGCGGTCGTTGCAAAACAGAGCGTAGCCAAAGCGGCCACGCGACTCAAAACGGTACTCTTCATTGAGGCTCCCAAACCTGGGCATAGGTGCCACTGCACCTCCAACGTCTGGTGAGCATATTCCATTACAGCCCCGGGCGAACGAAGCCGAGCTCGTTCGCAACGCCGTCGGCATCACAGCTCACCTACGCCCGAATTCGCCAAGCCAACCAAACCAGCACCGCCGCGATCGCGTGCATGACGGCCGCCATAGGAAACATGGTCCACCCAAAGATCTGGATCATAAAAAATTCGGGCCAAGGCACCGAATAGTGGACCAACCACGCAGATAGCGCGTCCCAGATCCCCAATGCGTGAAACACCGTGATGGCCACCAGCGCCGCCCGTCCCCGGCCGGTCCAGATGAGAACAGCGATCACAGGGGCAGCGAGCCCGATCACCGCATCTCCCACCAGAGGCATGAGCCAGCCCGCTGGGGGCGCCCCCTCTAGGCCACTGCCCGCCTGCCCAATGAAGGCCAGAGTCATCATCCGGCCGGCCAGCATCAAGGTCATGAGGGAGGACGCGATCCTGAGTATCAGGCCTGAAGACTCGCTTTCCATCAATCACCTCTTTAATATGATAGTCATCATATCACTTGGCATGACCCTCGTCATGCAATAGGCGCTCCCATGCGCTACGACTCCGCTCACAAGGCCCGCAGCCGCGCCAAGATCCTCGAAGCTGCGCGGGCTCGGTTCCGCCGATACGGCTTCGACGGCGCCTCGATCGACCAGGTCATGCGGGACGCAGACCTTACAAGAGGCGCCTTCTACGCCCACTTTAGCAGCAAAGAGGCCTTGATTAAGGAGGTGATGGCCATCGAGTCGGGCCTGGTACACCGCCTGCGGGCCGCTCAGACCTCGGACTCCCCAGCCACCGGGGTGGTCGACGCCATGCGCCACTACATGGACCCCGCCGAGAGGTCCGACGTGGCGACCGGCTGCCCGCTGGTCGCCCATCCCGTCGACGCCATCCGCGGAACGACGCAGCTGCGCGACGGATACGAGGCCCGCTTCCTGGCGCTGGTTCAGACGCTCGAGTCCTCGATGGACTCGCCCGACGATGCCATCGTCGCGTCGGTGCTCGCCATCGGCGCCGGCATCATCAGCGCGAGCGTCTCGGACGCGGACACGGCGGATCGAATCTCATCGATTTGCCTGGCGAAGGTCGAGTCGCTGATCGCAGGCGGCTAACGACTCGCACGTGAAGGGGCACGCTGGACCCAAGTCAGGTCCAGCGAGCACTCTCGCCTCTATCGGACCCAGAACGTGACCGTGCCCAGCTGTGCAGGGGTCGTACTCGACGTGTTGAACGAGGTGTTTCCCGTGCCCGCGATCTCGGTCGAGGTCGACCATCCGCGGAACTGGCGAAGGCCGGTGAACCCCACGTACTGCCGATAGGACGCGACAATCATCTTGGGGTTGGAGTAGTAGTTGGGCGTCGCGGGATAGACAACGATGACGTAGCCATTGCCGAAAGAGCCGCCGAAACCAGAGTTGCTCGCAGTATTCCCCGAGATGAACAGCTTGTCGGTGTTCGAGAGGGTGACCAGGCGGCTGTGGTTGTTCGATAGGTATTGGCTACCGACCGCCGCCGTGGACGTGAGTTGAGCCTTCGTCCAGCCGCTCGGACGCGAGCCATCTTCGTCGTACAGAACTGTTCCGCTGGCGTTCTCCAAGACGATCCTGACCTCTGAGCCGGTCCAGGAGTCGGTGGTGTACTCCACGCAGTCGTCGAACCAGGTGTTGTTCTTCAGGTCCTCGGCGCTGGTGTTCTCAAACTCCAGGCACTGGGCCCAGCCGCCGTTGGTCATGTCGCAGACCACCTGGAACGCGTCGGTGGTGTCACCGTCATCATTGGGGTCGATCCAGTAGGTTCCATCGGAGGAGGACGAGTAGTCGGCCAGGATGTCCTTGCAGCTCGCGCCCGCATCGGACTGTGTCAGGCCATCGGGCGCACAATCCCTCCGGCAGAAGGGGTCGGTGTCATTTTCGTCGGTGCCACTGTAGTCGATGGAATCGTAGCCATCGCCGTCTTGGTCGTAGTCGGACTCGCCATCGCAGTCTTGGTCGACGCCGTCGTACCAGATCTCCTCGGCATCGGGGTTGATGTCCCCATCGATGTCGTCGCAGTCGGTGTCGTCGGCGACATGGCCCGTAGGCATGGCGCAGGTCGTACGGCTGGTATCGGGATCTCCGAAGTCATCGCCGTCACTGTCCAAATACCAGGTTGTACGCGTGCTCAGGTCGAGGCTTGAGTCGGTGTCATCCGCGGACCCATCGCAGTCATCATCGATGCCCATATTGCAGACTTCGGTCGCGGCTGGATTCACTGCGGAGTTCGTGTCGATGCAGTCGCCGCCCACGTCGACGTAGCCGCTCGGAGCGGAGCACGCGTCGGTCTTGATGGTGTCGGAGCCGTAGCCATCGCTATCGCTATCGACGTAGTAGGTGATGAGCACACCCTCG
>JBGCER010000488.1:0-8523 GCA_045106515.1 Myxococcota bacterium | reverse complement strand
CGCGTCCATCCGGGCCGCGATATCTTGGAGGAAGTCCGAATCATATTGACGGAGCGACGCTGCGAACTCATCCGGCG
This sequence comes from Myxococcota bacterium, assembly GCA_045106515.1. GTDB lineage: Bacteria > Myxococcota_A > UBA796 > UBA796 > REDI01. The sequence goes on along the minus strand of JBGCER010000488.1, from coordinate 8,446 downwards.
CGCGTCTCGGATCCCGCAACATCTCCGCCGTCAACCCCAGGTCTCCCTCAACCCCCACCGCGTCGAAGCGACCTTGGTTCAGGCCCTCGATGGCCTCGGTGGCGCCGAAGGGGTTGTCGGCTTTGAAGCCCACTTGGCTCTGAACGTCGGCGAACTCGGTCTCGGCGTGGTGCACGCGGTACCAGAATTCTCCCAAATCGCCCTTATCTCGACCGTTTAGCCCTGGTGTTTTGAGCAGCGCCAAGGCCTGTTCGAGGTCGGCGTCGCGGAGAGCCGGCTCGAGGTGGCTGGCGAAGAATTGCGTCTTGAGGTGATGGCGGAGGGCGTCTTCGGAGACACTTCCCCGCGGTCGCCCCACGAAGGCATCGATGGCCTTGGTGAGGTCGGCCTCGGTGACGCCGACTGCACCCAACACGCGAGAGTAGGCCCCGAAGCTCAAATCGGGCTCTCGTAGCTGGTCGAGGATCTCGGTGTTGGTGAGGTCGGCGGCGGAGAAGTCGCGGGACACCTTGGGGCTGCGGCGGCGAGACAGCACGATGCGATCGCCGTCGATCTGCAGCGGCGCCAGGTCCTCGCGACCCTTGGCGCGCACGATCTCGCTGGGCGACTCGGTGGGCCGGTAGTGGTAGCCGGGCGGCAGCGGGGTCAGCGCACCATCGGCCTGGCGGAGCGGACCATCGACGAGGGTGTGCAGATCGCCCACGTTGGCCGCCCCCTGCGCGGCGTGCACAGAGGCGATCTGTTTGAGGCAGTCCACGTCGGCATAGGCGGGCTCGTCGAGCAGGGCGCGCAGGTCGATCCACGCGAGCTCCAAGGCCCGGGTCACATCTGCGGGGGACGCATCGGGCGGCAGGCTCTTCTCGGTGGCCCGAACGTCGGACAAGATGGTGGCGAGGCGCGCCGCCAGGTCATCGGCCTCTTGCACGGGCGGGTGGGCGATCAACCACCGGAGCGTGTCGGCGAGCGGTCCACAATCGCTGCACAGCAGCATGCGAACTTCATCGCCCATCACCACGGCCTTGAGGGTGTGAGCGGCTGGGCCGATGCGAACTGGCAGCGCCCCCACCAGGCCCCCAGCAGCGCCACTATCCAGGTCGTGGAGCAGCAGCTCAGTCGCCACAGCGTGGCGAACCTCCGCCGCAGCATCTGCACCCAGCTCCCCATCCAGGCGATTGAGGATGCGCAGGGCCGCGTCGCTGTCGCCGGCGCGCACGAGGCCCGGCAGCGAGGCGAGCTCGGCCTGGAGGGCCGGGGTCAGCGCGTCGAGGATCTCATCGTGGAACCCATCGAGCACGCCCAACGCATCGAGGCTCGCGGAGGCGAGGTCGTGGGCACCGGCCTGAGCACCTTGAGGCACCAAGGCGAGGCCCAAGCGAGCCAGCAGATCGCCTTGGGCGTGTTGACGCGCTGCGGCCTCCAACGCCTCGACCGAGACGCCCACACGGACACCCGAGCCGGCCACGACCTCCGACAATGAGGCCGCGCTACTGGCCATTCGCCCACAGGTTGTGGCGAGCTTCAGCGCGTCGGCCGCGTCGAGCCCAATCCCCAGCCAGGCGACGACGAGCAGGGCCTCGGCGTAGTCCAACTCAGCAGGATCCACCAATGCTTTAGAGGGGTCTAGGGCCGTGCGCGAGGCGGGCTCCCGCACCGCGTACTCCTCGGTGGCCCCCACCGCGTCGACCACACCGACACCCACCGCAGCCAAGGTCAAGGCCACACCCAGCGGGCCTGTGGCGACCAAGGCCGCCACGCCGAGGCCGATGGACAAGGCGGCCATGGCGATCTGATACGCCATGTTCTGGGTCGCCACCATGCGGACCTCGGACCGGATCCGCGCGACCTTGTCGGGATCGGTGATGCCCAGGGCCACCAAGGTGGGCTCGATGGCGGGGGTCAGCGTCCACACGTCCAGTCGCTCTTGGGCCAAGTTTGCGCGGGTGACGTCGATGCCATCGAGGACCTCGCCGCACACCAATGCGAGGGTCGCATCTCGCTCATCCGCGCCCATCTGCATGAGCGCGACCCGATCGACCCGCCCCAGGATGGGGGCCTGGGAGAGCAGGGCTCGCCGCTGCAAGTCCAAATCGCTGCGCTCCGCCGTCTTGTCGGCACGCTCGGTCGCGCTCAGCCCGCCTTGGACATCGCCGCCCCATTCAGCATTTCCACCACCCGGGCCGGGGGTTGAGCGGTTGGACAGCGCCCCATCGAGGGTGGAGATCTGCAGGTCCAACGTCGCGATCTGTGGCACCAGGGCATCGAGCACCGCCCGCTCCAAGGGGCTGTTGATGCTGAAGGCGGCCTGCTTGCGCCGGGCTTCCGCCTCGGCTTGGTCGAGGCACGCAGCGACGGTGGAGCGAAGCGCGTCGCGGAACGAGGCGAGGAGGGTCGTCGTGTCTTCGCAGTCTTGTAGACCCGGCCCCCTGGCCGAGCGAAGATCGGCGTGGGCCGCCGAGAGGTCGCCACCACCCGAGGGCTGGTCTACGTGTCGGGTCGGGCGCGATGCCGCGGGCGCGTCCGTCGGCGCAGTGCCGCTCCGAGGGGCGAAGAGGTGCCCGTCCGACGTGGCGAAGACGACCACATCGGGGGAGCCGAACAAGCGAGACGCATCTTCAGGCCAGCCGATCCCCCCGCGAACGCTGTCTCGGGTCAACGCCCAGCCCGGTTGGGCGGGCTCCGGAGTGCCCACGCCAGCGCTTTCGGATTCGAGCCACTCTAGGTTGGTTTGAGCGGCTCCGAGGGCGGACGACACCCCATCGATGGCTTCGACCCCATGAATCGCGAAGCCATCTGCGACGCGGAGCACCACGAGCTCATCGCCTTCGGACCGCGCGTGGGCCTCGGCGTCAGCCCGCTCGGTGTAGGTGACGCGGTGAGCGGTGGCCGTGAGCTCCGTAGTGCCCCAGTCCCCGCGAAACGAGCCCACAATTCGCCCAGCAGCGGCGCCTTCGGTGGAGACCGACAGCCCGGCAGCGGCAGCTGGCGCAGACGGCGGCGCGGCGGTGGCTTGGCCCGATTCGGGGCCGGCGCCAACATCAGCGGAGAGGGCTTCGCGGGCATCGGCGAGCGAAGGCTCCGCGTCCACAGCGCCGCTCTGCGCCCCCGGCTGCTCGGAGCGACGCTCTACCGCTCGCTGCGACCGTGCTTTTTGGCGTGGTGCCATGAATCCCCCCGACACAGGGGGGCAAACACAACGGATCCCCTGCCACAGTTCGTGGATGGTACCCGGTTTGGGACGGCGGGGCTAGTGGGGAATGCACGAAATGGAGTTGATGCACAACCGGTAATCTATGCCTGGAAACGCGACTTATGCTTAAGTAGAGCTCGCACTAACCGACTCAGAGTTGGATAATGCGGCACAGCCTACCCGATCACTCTCCCACCAACCGCACCCCAGCCTGCCTAATACCCAAGTTTATACCTGCATAAATCGGGAACCGCAGGTTCAGGTCCGTGATCACGTCCACGTCCAGCAGGCTCACACGAGGTGTCAGGGTCAGGTCCCAGCGGCGTCCCGTTCGAATCACCCGCCCGAGGCCCGCGTGGGCGGTGAGAGCCGAGCCCATGCCAACGCCGGTGTCGATCACCCATCCATCCCGACGGCCGATGGTTCCGCTGAACCCGCCCGTGAGCACAAAGTAGGGCGTGTCCACGAAATACCCAAGGGCCACGCCCCCATACAAGCCGCGACCGTGGACGATACCAAGGGCGCCGCGGACTGAGGCATTGCTGGCCGCCGCCTCCCAGACGAGGGCGTCTCTGCGGGCCTGAACGCGTAGATCGACCAAGGTGGCTGGCGGGGTATGGTCGAGCTCTATGAGGCCGCCAACCTGAGCTGCGCCGCCGGCATCAATCCAGGTAAACCGCCGAGTATACTTGTTCATACTCACGACTGGCACCCGCCTGAACACCGTGGCGGAGGGGGTCCTTCCCGGCCACTCGGCCGCCGGACCCTCCAGCCGAAGCCGCACGCCCAGCAGCCGCACATTGCCGCGGCTTGGGGACACCGCCGCGAAGGCGTAGGCGTCTCGGGTGGGGTCGGGCGTTCCATCCACCACGGGTACCGCGACGATCTTGCCCATCGGGCCACTTCTAAACTCGTCCTGATAGTGGTGGAACGACCACGTGCTCAGATCCCCCAGCAGACCGGTCACGTCGGCGCTCCCGCTCGCCGTCTGGTACTCCGGTTGGCCCGTTGGGGAAAAACCCTCGACGTAGTTGATGAACATCCACACGCGCCCGTCGGACACCACCAGTAGGCTGTTCTTTTGTTGCGCCGCAAAGCGGCAGTTGGAGCCCGAGGCATCGAAACCGGAGGTCCAGGAACCGTCCGCCTTGACGCGGATCTGAGTGTCGCTGTTCTTCATCTCAAACGTCTTTTCGCTGCCCTCTTTGCCAGGCCTCCAGATCTTGCGGTTGCGATCATCCTGTAGAACGCGCTGGAGCTGCGCCCCGTCGAGCATGATCTCGTGCCCCACGGAAAGAGGCCGGGACTGGCTGTCGATGGTGGACCACAGCCGAAAGTGGTTGTACCAAACGTGTTCGGCCGGACCCGCCAGCATGGGCGGGGGCTCTGCGAGGGCGTAGCCACCGGAAAGAAGGCCAAGAAGCATCCATATACTCATGGGACCTTCACCGCCGTTGGGGCGTAGCCATGGGCCTCCAGGCCCGGTCGTAGGGCCGCCTCGGGACCCCGCACCACAAAGGACCGAGTGGCTCGGCAGGCGCTCATGGTCCGATCGACCTGCTCGGCGGACACGGCTTGCACGGCGGTGACGTAGGCAGCGACGGGGTCATCGGGTAGGTCATTGCCTTCGGCGACCAAGGCCAGGAGCGATTCAAAGGCTTGAAGGCCGTCCAGTCGATGCACCACCGCCCGCGAGCTGCGATCCCGAGCGGCCGCCACCCGGGCGCCCACGGAGGCCTGGATCTCGTCGAGCGCCGCAAGGGCGCTGCCGATCCGACCCGGGGGCCCACTGATGGCCACATCCACCGTCGCGGTGCCGTCCGGCCAGTGGGCCAGGTCGACGGCGGGCGTGTACACGAAGCCGCGCCGGTGGCGAAGCTCATCGAACGTGGCCATCTGCAGCGCCTCCACCAACACCACGCGCTCGGCGGCGGACGGCGTCGAGGGTAGGCGGCACCGCCAGTTCAACCACCCCAGGGCGGTGGACGGATCATCCACGACACGCTCAGCGGAGACGGCGGGCCCCGCAGGGGGCGGCGGAGAGTACGGGGCGGGGATAATCCCCTGCCGAAGAACCCAATGCTTGAACTGACGCGCGGCGACCCTGACGAGCTGGTCTGCGTCCTGTGGGCCCGACACAAAGACGATCGCTTCGGTGGGCTGGTAGGTCCGCCACAAATAGGCGACGAGCGTGGTGGCGTCGATACGTCTTGCCGCCGTGAGATCCGCGTCAGAAAGTGGCGTTCCAGCTAGATGATTGGGGGTCACGGCCTGACTGATGGCCCGCTCTGCACGCCAGGCCGGGGTGCCCGTCGCGGCTTGGGTCATCGCCCGTCGACGCCGCACATAGCGGTCGAGGTCGTCATCCCTGGACTGATCCGCGTCGACCATCGGCACGCGCATCACGACGCCACGCACGGACGCCTGTACCGCGCGGTACAGCTGCCGGCCCGGCGCGATGGCGTAGACCTCTACATAGTCGCGCCCCACGATATGGCCCGAGCGCACCCCCCAGGCCTCGTCGCTGCGAGACCCGGTGGTCAGGGCCTCGGCCATGGACGATAGCCCCGGTGGACCGACGCCCAGGCCCCCAGGCACCCGCACGGACACCATGACATTGGGCGCGTCGGGATGGTGGATGCCCACGAGGGTCAGGCCAGTCGACAGCGTGCGGATCGCCAGGTCTGGGGTCTTCACAGCGCCATCGGTCACGGGGTGGCCGCCCCCGTGCACGGCCGTGTCGACCGGCTCCAAAAGGGCGACCTCTCGCCACGGCGCCAGGGGCGTCGCCACCGCTGCAGGGTCCACCCTGACCCGCACCCGAGAGGCCCGGTCTGGGCTGAACCACGTGGGCGCCACAGCGAGCAGACTCTGAGGTTTCCATTGTCGAACGTCCTTAATCGTGTTCTCGATGGGAGTAGCTTCGCCCCTATCCGCCACCTGATCCGCAAACCGTCGAGCTCGGGCCAGGGGGCGAGCGTGGCTTAACAAGAGGTTTTGCGGCGCCTCGGCTCGGGCCCGCATCAGCCGCGCGCGCAGCGCCTTTCGCGTGCGCTGGCTCCAGGCCCCCTCGATCTCGCGATTCAGGCGTTTGTCGAGGTCGCGGTTCTGCTCAGTGCCGTCGGCCAACGTCACCTCACAGACCAACGCCGGCGCTCCCGGCCAGGCCTGTACGCCGCAGCTCGAGGCGACCACGTCGGACTCGTCTTGCAGCGCTTCATCAAGCTGGCGGCCCAGGTGCTCGGCGGCGATGGCGGACAAGGCCGACCCGCCCATGGAGGGCGGCAAGTTCCACCCAAGCACCAGCGAAGGTAGCGGTTGAGATTGCCGTATCTCCGCAGAATCCGAGCGAATCGCTCCGGAAGGCGCGCGCCCTCCACTCCCCTGCGAGGCGTCTGGGGCCGCGTTGGCCACCGGTGCTCCAAAGGCGTCGGTGAGGGCCGCGACGGCGGCCTCCCGTTCGAAGCCACCGACGATAGAAACGACGATCTCTTTTGGAAGATAGTTATCTTTCGCCCACGTTTGGGCCTGTTCCAGCGACAAGGCCGGAGCGTCGAAATCCGGATCGGCGAGCCGCTCGTGCACCGGGTGATCGGCAGCGACCAACCCGGAATACAGGGCCCGAGTCACCTTCATCGAGCCATCGGTGCGCTCCCGGAGCTCCTGGTCGACGATGGCCACCTCCAAGGCCGTTTGGTGCGCATCGACGCCGGACAGCGGCTCCGAGACCCCGGCGATGACCTGGTCCAGCACAAAGGGGGCGTCGAACGCCGCACAGCGCATCTCGTACCGGGTCACATCCGCCGCGGTCGTCGCGTGGGAGTGACACGCCCGTGAGCGCGCTGCAGACCACAGGTCAGACCCGGCCACCGCCCTTCGGAACCACAGGTGCTCCACCAGGTGCGCGAGCCCTTCACCGTCGGCAGGATCGGCGTCCCACCCCACGTTTACCCGAGCGACCATGGACACCGTGGCGCCGTCGGGGTCGGGCTGCAGCACCACCCGCAGGCCATTGTCGAAGGTCAGCAGCTCCACAGGACCGAAGTGCGGCGCCGGCCCGGCCCAAGAGGGCGCAGCCACCGCGCAGATCATCGCGACCCCCCATCTCCTCACGCGTCCCCCGATGCTACAGATACGTACACCATACAGCGATTCAAACGTCGGCCCCAGTGCACCGACGACTCGCCCCATGCTTCGCGCTCCTGTTCTCCGCCTGCTCCGTCGAGGATGTGGACGAGGATGGATTTGCCGCGCCCGAGGACTGTGACGATCTGGATCCCGAGCACAACCCCAACACCCCCGAGCGGTGCGATGGCCAAGACAACAATTGCAATGGGATCGCCGACGAGAGCGTGACCCTCACCGTCTTCACCGACGCCGATGGCGATGGGTTCGGCGACCCCGCCACCGAAGCGCAGGTCTGCGTTCCCGCAGATGGACAGGTCGACAATCGCGGCGACTGCGACGACACCCGGCGCCTCGTGCATCCATCGGCCCCGGAGCGCTGCAATGGCCTGGACGACGACTGTGTGCCCGAGACCCCAGACCCTTGGGGCGCCTACTTCGAAGGCCGCGACGGCAAGACGCTGCTGATCACCCGGAACGACGATCCCAACGCCCACCACGATCTCTCTATTGATACCGATGGAACACTACTATTTTGCAGGGGAACCTATCAGACCTCCGTCGCCATCAACGGCGCCCAGGTCATCGTGGGCTCCACCGGCCCGTGCAGCACCGCCCTGTACGTGCTGGAGACCCGGCAGCCCGTGGGTCCTGGAGCCAAGTGGATCGCCATCCAGACCCGGACCCTGGATGTGCACGGTGCCGCCGCGTGGCGAACCTCCCCGCGACTCGGCGTGCCCGTCTCACCCACGTGGGCCTACGCCGTCGGCCTACAGTCCAGCTGCACCAGCGGCGGCATCGAGTGGGGCCGCGCCAATGGGTCGGACCCCCCGCCCGCCTTCGGTGCCCTCGATGGCTGGGTCATGGGCCCGCGAGAAGAGGTCGGCCGCTACACCACGTATGAGCGCGACGGCCAAGCTTGGTTGATGAGACTGGGAATAACCAGCCTGTAACGCCCAAAACCCAAACCCCGGCGGTGCAAAGGAAGTACTGGGGGGGACTGCCCGCCGGGGTCTCGGTTGGACAGGTCCGTTGTGCCAGTCGAGAGGCCAGAGGCGTGGGAAGGCGGCGCGGGGCCGCAGTGGGAAGGTAGCCGGGTTTGGGGGGGGGGGCGAGGCGCGGGCTATGCCCTGG
>JBGCER010000487.1:0-9700 GCA_045106515.1 Myxococcota bacterium | reverse complement strand
AGAGGTCGAGTGTTGCCCGTCATTGACCCGAAGCTTCGATTTCGAATGGGGCCTCTCGTCCCCGATGAGCTCACCGTAGCGGTGGTGATGGAGACCGAGAACCGAAAGCCAGTTGGAGTACTGGTAGATGAAGTGCTGGAGGTGCACCTCATCTCCGAGACCGAGTTGGCCGATGCCCCTGACGTCGCCTGCTCCGAGCAACAAGAGTTCCTTTCTGGAGTGGGCAACCTAGGCGATCGAGTCGTGTTTGTACTCGACCTCGACGCCTTGTTGCCGTCCCTTCAATCCAAGGACTCCTCATGCGAATCCCGGCAATGGTCATCTTGATGCTCGCTACCCCTCAACTTGCATCGGCACAGTCCTATCTGGACCGGTTCAGCACAAAGCCGGTGGCCAAGGCTGCACCAGCGGCCTCTAGAACGGCATCGGCGACGCCCAACGCGGCGGGCCCGATCGCCCAGCCTGCGGTCACGCCTGCGGCGGTGGAAGCACAAGATCTCACTCCAGCCACGTCTGAACCGGCTCAAGCCGTCATTATCGACAAGTGCCTAGACGCGAGCACCACGTGCCTCGACACCTCGGCACAGCTCATCGGCCTCGAGGCAGACCTCCTGGCGATGGAAGCGCGCTTGGCCGCCCTGGAGGCTCAGGCCGAGACTGACGCGCCGGATTCACCGGCGGCCACCCCCGCCACGACAGAGTGGGACCCTACAACAACACTGTCGCTGAGCGTCGGCTCTGCCTACAACTTCCGGGGTTCAAACTACTTCGCCGGCGATGACGGCTACGGCGGTTTGCTCGCTCCAGGCCTGTCGGTAGACCTGCCCCACGGATTCTCGATCGGCTGGTGGGCCGCGTTCCAGATCGCCGGGAGCAACCGCTCCGACATGATCCTCAACGGCAGCGGAAACGAGCAAGACCTCATCATAGGTTGGTCGACCGACCTCTCCGACCGGGTGTCGTTCTCCGCGGGTGCGGTCGCCTACATCTACCCGTTCGCGACCAAGACTGCGGCCGGAGCCACCGCGCCTGTCTGGCTCGAACCCGGCGTGAGCCTGGATGTCGACCTGGGCGTGACGTGGTCGACCTACCTTGGCCACAACCAAGGTCTGCAGCGCGGCATCGCGCAAGGCAGCTACACGTACGCCAATACGGGCCTCTCCCACTCCATTCCCCTCGACGATCGCCTGTCTATCGACGCGGGCGCCAGCGCCGGAATCAAGGGGTGGAGACACGGAGACGCCTGGCGTCCTAACACCCTCGACCTGGGTGCCGACTTGGGCCTGGGCATCAGCCTGGGCGACCTCTCGCTGGCCCCAGGCGCTCACCTCGTGTGGACCAATACCGCACCCGAGGCGTCTACGGACGCCACATTCATCTGGGCAGGCATAGACGCCTCCCTGACATATTAAGAAGGAGTTCCCATGAAACTAGGCGCACCCGGCCTCGCCATGAAAATGGCACTGTTGACGATCCTGGCCGGGGTCATTCCGGCCATAACCGTCGGCGTATTAGCGGTTTGGACCGCGACGAGTGGCCTAGAGGACTCCGCTGCCGACCGCCTGACCGCGGTACGGGACATCAAAAGGCAACAGCTCGGTCACTGGATCGATGGGCGAATCGAAGACGCCAATATGCTGTCGGAACTGTACGAGGTTGCCGATGCGGCAGTTCAGTTCGAGACCGCCTTTGAAGAAGGCGTAGACAGCGCAGCATACGAGCGCGTCCAGAAGTTCTACGACCCGGTTCTCCGCTCCTACAAAGAGCGCTATGAATATTATGATGTGTTTTTGATCTCGCCGGATGGTGACGTCATCTACACGGTGGAGCACGAGGCAGACTTCGCCACAAACATCCAGTCTGGAAGCTATAGCTCCACGGGACTCGCCGAAGTGTTCAGGGCGGCCAAGTCCGGGCAGACGATCATGACGGACTTCGCGCCCTACGCTCCTAGCGCCGACGCCCCTGCGGCCTTCGCAGCCGCCCCAATCACAATGGACGGTCAGCTCGTGGGCATCGTCGCGCTACAGATGCCGTTTGGCCGCCTCAACGCCATCATGGCCGAACGCTCAGGCTTGGGTGAGTCGGGCGAGACGTACTTGGTCGGTCCCGACTACCTCATGCGCTCGGACTCCAGGTTCGCCGAAGAATCTACACTACTTACCCGCACCGTTCGGACAGAGGGCGTTGAAGCCGCCCTGGCCGGTAACACCGACAAGGCCGTGTTCCCGGACTACAGAGGGGTGCCCGTCTGGAGCGCATACACGCCGGTAAAGTCTCATGGTCTGAACTGGGCATTGCTCGCAGAAATGGACCAATCTGAAGTGATGACGCCCGTCGCGACGCTGCGAAACTGGACACTCGGTGCGACCGGTCTCGCCCTGGTTCTCCTCGCGATCGTCGCGTTTGTAGCAAGTCGCTGGTTCATCGGCCCCATCACGAAGGTGACAGAAGCTGCGTCGAGGATGGCCCGCGGTGATCTGCACCAGACCCTCGACATCAACAGCAATGACGAAGTCGGACGCCTCGCCTCGTCGTTCTCCGAAATGCGTTCAACCCTGGGTACACTGCTCGCCGAGATCGAGTCATTGTCGACCGCGGCGCAGAACGGTGACCTGTCCAACCGCATCGAAACATCAGACTATGAAGGTAGCTTTGGGGAAATCTCTCGAAACTTGAACAGGATGCTGGACGCCGTCTCTGCGCCACTCGCAAGCGTCGCCGAGAGCTCACAAGCCGTGTCGTCGTCGGCCCACGAAATCAGTCAAGGCAGCCAGAGTATCGCCATGGGCGCGTCCGAACAGGCTGCGGCCCTTCAACAGACCGCGGCCTCGATGGAAGAAATCTCGGGAATGACCAAGCGGAACGCCGAGAGTACCCGGCAAGCCCGAGACCTGACCAATAGCACTCGCACCGCGGCGATCGACGGCGACCAAATCGTTCAAGACATGGTGTCATCCATGGCGGACATTCGCACCTCCGCCAGCAATACCGCCGAGATCATCAAAAACATCAACCAAATCGCCTTCCAGACCAACCTCCTGGCCCTGAACGCAGCGGTTGAAGCCGCTCGGGCCGGTGAGGCGGGCCGAGGGTTCGCGGTCGTCGCCGAGGAAGTCCGAAACCTCGCACTGCGAAGCAAAGAAGCAGCCCAGCGAACGGAGCGGTTGATCCAAGAGTCTGTGACGCTCGCACAAACGGGTGAGGGTCTGTCCATCCGGGTCAAAGACCAGCTCGCCACCATCGTTGACAACGTGGGGCAGGTCACCGAGATCGTCGCCGAGATCGCCACAGCGAGCGAGGAGCAGGCCCGGGGCGTGGACGAAATCACGCGAGCCGTGACCCAGATGGACCAGGTCGTACAGAACAGCGCCGCGAGCGCCCAGGTGTCGTCTGGCGCTGCCGAGCAGCTCGCCCAGCGAGCCGAAAGCATGGCCAGAGTGGTCGGTGGCTTCCGGTTGAGGGGCAGCCCCTCTCACAATCGTCCCGAGCCCGTCACGCCGGTTGTGGCCTTGCACGCAGCTCCAAGCGTGGTGCGCCCGTTGCCAAGGCTGCGTGTCGCGGCCTCGAGCAATGCAGCAGAAGAGCTATTCCCAGAAGGCGACGACGCCTTCGAAGGCTTCTAGTGAAACAACCTCGCCGACTTCCACCCCGCCTATTGAGCATTCTGCGTGCAGCCGCCAGGAAGCACGCCGGGATCAGCATGAGCCCCCAGAAGGACGCCTTGCTGACCACGCGGATCCTCAAACGAATGCGACAGCTAGGCATAGAGGAATTTGACGAGTATGAAAGTCACTTTCAGAGTAGTAGAGGCGAGATGCAGCAGTTCATCAACGCCGTCACAACCAACACCACCTACTTCTTTCGGGAGCCGGACCACTTCGACACCATCCGGGACGCGATCGCTTCGAGAGTCGCCGCTGGCCAACGACGATTCCGTCTATGGTGTGCTGCGTCGAGCTCAGGCCAGGAGCCGTACACCCTGGCTATGGTCCTGTACCGCAGTTTCACAGAACAGTACCTAGATCTTGCCATTCTGGCCACTGACATCGACACCGACATCTTGAAGCGGGCCCATGCGGGCGTCTACCCGACGTCGGCGCTCGATAAGGTGCCGAAAGAGTACCAATCGACCTGCTTCGAGCCTCATCCAGATGGAGTGCGGGTCATTGAACCCGTGCGCCAGCTTGTACGTTTCGGACAGCTGAACCTGGACAAGGCCCCGTACCGAATGGCCGGCCCCCTAGACCTGATCATCTGCAGGAACGTCATGATCTACTTCGACGAAGCCACTCGACGAGTGCTCGTGGGGCAGTTCGAACGACTGCTATCCCCAACCGGATTGCTGGTCATCGGCCACTCCGAGAGCCTACAAGGACTCGGAAGCCGGTTCCAAAATGTAGAGCCCTCCGTCTACTCACACGGGCGAATGGCCGCATGAGCGCACTGCACACAGTCAGCCGACAGCAGCTCCGGGTTCTGGTGGGCGATCTCAAGGTCGCCCAGGGCCCAGACGCCTCGATTATCACATTCGCCCTCGGCTCCTGCGTTGGCCTATTCGCGTGGCATCCGCACACGCTGCAGGGTGGCTGTCTGCACTACAAGCTGCCCGTTCACCCCGAGGGAGACACCAGCAATCCCTACAAATACGGCGACTTGGGGATCCCAACCCTCATCCGCGCGCTGGCGACGGACAAGCGCGATGCCCGAAACTTGCGCCTAATCGCGTGCGGCGGCGCAGCGATGGGCAGCGGTTCGGACACCCGGCGAGTGGGCAAGCGCAACATCGCGATCATGAAGAAGTTCTTGTGGAAGCACGGGCTTGTCCTTCTGTCCGAAGACTTGGGCGGCGACATCGCCCGTACCGCAGAGCTGAACTTGGCCAACGGAACTGTCACCGTACAAGCCAGAAACACCCTGACGACCCTCTAGGAGCTGGCCGTGAAACTTAGTGTGCTCGTCGTGGACGACTCAAGCATTACCCGCCGGGCCCAGATTCGCATGCTGGGAATGACCAGCTTCGAAGTCGACATACTCGATCAAGCGGTGGATGGGGAAATGGCGATCGAAAGGCTCGCCAAAACCGAGTACGACATCGTGATGTGCGACCTGCACATGCCACGTTTGGGCGGCGTCGGGGTCCTTTCAGCAACGCGAGCCGGACGATGTCTAGGTTCGCCCAAGTTCGTGTTCATCACATCGGACCACAGCCCCGAACGCCGAGCGGCGCTGCTGAAGGCCGGCGCAGATGCGTATCTACTCAAGCCATTGTCTCCACAAGGCCTCCAAGAATGCTTGGATCGCCTATTTTCGTCCAAGGCGGCAGCATGAACCCCACCGAAGCCCTCGAGCGCGCCATGGTCACGATCGTCGAAGATGGCCTGTACATCTTCGTCGACGAAGGCACCGCACCACAGTCGCCGATCCATTGCTACCAAATGGAGCTCGTTCCGCCCCTCCCCTCTTGTGCCACGATCTGCATTCAAGCGGACGAGCAGGCGGCCGCGGCCCTTGCATCAGACATGCTCGGCGTCGAGATTGAAGACCTCGTGCCCACAGACCACGGCGACGCCGTCGCCGAAGTTCTCAACATGGTCGCTGGCCGGTTTGCAATCGAGCTGAACGGCGCGACCCACGCCATCGACCTGCTCCCGCCCGTCACAACCGCAGCCAATGACTCCCCCCATTGTTCCTACCAAGTGGGCGATGGCGCCCTCTCCCTGTGGTGCGCAGCTTGACCGCCCGTGTTGTGGTGGTGGACGACTCCGCCGTAGTACGCCGCGCACTCAAGGCGGTTCTCGGGGGAACACCGGGAATCGAGGTCGTCGGAGAAGCCGCAGACCCCATTGAGGCCCGCCGCGTGATTCAGCGGTGCAAGCCCGACGTGTTGACGTTGGACTGCGAAATGCCACACCTAGATGGCATCAGCTTCCTCAAAGAGATCATGGAGAGCCAGCCCCTACCCATTGTCATGGTGTCGTCGCTGACTCGGAAAACTTCACCCGTCGCCTTCGAGGCCATGCGCTTGGGCGCCGTCAGCGTCGTGAGCAAGCCCTTTGCTGGCTACCCATTGCCTGCCATGCTCGACGATGTCAGAGCCGCAGTGCTCGCCGCAGCCCAAGCAAACGTTCGCCACACCAAGAATGTCTCCGGAGGCGAGCGGGCGCAGTCGGCCTCTGCACGCCTCTCTGAGAGCACGCTCATCGTAGTGGGCTCTTCGACGGGCGGCACTGTGGCCTTTGAACGCTTTTCAAGGACACTACCGGAGGACTCTCCTTGCGTCCTCGTCGCGCAACACCTGCCCGTTGGGTTTGTCTCTCGCTTCGCGGAGCGCCTGGGCCGGAACCTACGACACGAAGTTGCGGTGGCGCAGGGTGGAGAGGTGTGTCGACCCGGCCACATCTACCTTGCGCCTACCGAGGCGCACCTGCGAGTGCGAAAGCGGGGCGCACACTTCGAGACCGAATTGCACGCCACCGAAAAGGTGAACCACCACCGACCAAGCGTCGATGTGCTGATGCTGAGCGCCGCGGCGGCCGCACGGCGTGCCGCCGTGGGTGTCTTGCTCACCGGAATGGGTCGCGATGGCGCGCAAGGCCTGCTTGCCATGAAGGCCGCGGGGGCGACAACAATGGTTCAAGACGAAGCTAGCTGCAGCGTGTTTGGCATGCCCAAGGCTGCGCTAGAACTCGGAGCCGCAAATCAGGCGGGAGATCCCGAGTGGTTAGCTCGGCAGGCCATGAGCGCAGTGGCGTCAGGCTAGTCGCGCCCAGCCCTACTTTCGGAACATCGACACATGGAACCGCCCGCGATGACGGGCCGGGCTCACAAGGACCGTCACCCGTTGATCGCCCGCGGCGAACCGGAACACAAAATCGAAGGTCGTCATTGGGAGGGCCCCGCTGCTGGCAGCGACCTCCATAAATCTGCCTTCAAACTCCTTGATCCTCGTGCACGGCGCAACCTCCGAAAAGAAGTTCCGCCCGATCACAGCATCGCGGGGCAGGCCCACAAGGCGGGACTCCGTGTCGTTGTACCCGACCACCTTGCCCCGAGTGTCCAGCGTCACCACGCCATAGGGCAGCTGGTCGAGTTGCTCAGGCGCCAGACGTTGGATCTGGCCGATGTCCAGGCTCTGCGGCAGGGCCACGCCACCTTGGGTCGACTGCGGCACCGACATCGGGCTCGGAGGAAGGCCAGGACCAAAGTGACCGACGACAGCAGACAGTTCCCGGCGGACCTGGCCCTCTGGAGCAGGGAAGCTCCGCGCAGCCGGCACCGGCGCGGGGCCGAGTGCAGCGGACGGAGCTGTCGACGACGTCCCCCTCGCCCGCTGCAGAAGGTCATCAAGCAGCGGGGGTACTTCCCCGTTCAACAGCGCGGTCTCTGCGTTGCGAAGTCGCCGAATACGCCGATTGACTCTTGACCTCTCATCGAGCGACTCGTCCAATGACCGGCGAACACGCTGCACAAGTTCGCGATTCATCTCAGCGATTCTGGGCTTCATGAGGCCACCTCAGCAGGAAGGGAGTCAGCCGGGTTCGGCGTTGAAATCCGACGCCAGCGAACCATCGCGCACAGCTCATCCATGGCGTCGGTTCCGATGACAGCATCGGACGTGGCTACAGCGATCAGGCCGCTCGCGTCATTGACGACCGGACGGGCCGCGAGGAAAGCGTCGCAGACCGAACGTAGTCGGAGTTCGCAGGAGCCGACATCGACACCATCACGCTCCTCTCGGCGCCACCACGACCGCAGGTCCTGCCCAACCGAGGCCAAGGCAGACGCGTGCGCCGCATCCGAAGACAACGGAGCGGAGCCATCCGCGGCGACCAGCGCCACCGCGCGAACCTTCCATCGCATCGCCCAATCCGCGAGGAGCTCGAGTTCCCGTGACTCCCCTACACGGACGGCGCGCACCGGCGGGCGCAGCGTCTTGACCGCTCCAGCCATCCGCCCACTGATGCGGGCCGACGTGATGCGCATGGCGAGCGTTGGCGCCTGAACGGGCCCAGCGAGCGCCAGATACTCGTCTCCCAACAACCGGAATACGTGAAGACCTCCCGCTGGGTCCACCGCAGAAGCCTCTGTGACCGCCTGGCCCATCACCGCCTCCAGAGCCGGTTCAGACTGCGCAATCACAGCTCCAAGGCGAGACAATCGACCCAGCGACGGCTCAAGGCCGATCCCAAGAAGCGCGAAGCCCCGGCGCCCAACCACCGCCGCAGCGTGGGCATCCGTACTTGCCTTGAGGTCATTGAGGTGATGCTGTGTGCTGGCTCGGTAACGTCCGGAGGTCGCGGCATGCCCCCTGGGCTCGGAAGGGACATCCAAGGCGCTCAAAAACGCGGTGAGGCGCTCGCGGTGTTGTTTGGCCACGGCCTGTTCTGCCGCCACCTTCGCACGAAGTTCGTCGAGCTCTACCTGGTTCACCGCCAAAGCGGACCGTGCCTCGGAGAGCAACCCCGCCACTCGACCATGAGACTCGGTGTTGGAGCGGAGCCGCTTCTCCAGCGCCTCAATCTCCGCATCGGCGATCGCCTTGGCATGCTCTGCCACTTTCAGTCTGGACTCTGCGGCGACCAGTCCCTCTTGGCCGCTTTGTAGGGACTGCCGAGCGGAGGAGAGCTTCTCCCGATCCTCCGCTTGAGCCACCACCAGACCCTCTCGTGCGGCCTGAGCGGAGCCAAGGTCGGCCTGAAGCGAATCGATGTCCTCAATCGCCCTCTTCGCGTTCGCCCGCTGCCCAGCCCAAGCGACACCGAGCGCGACCGCCGCGACCACGGACAAGCCCGATATTCCTAGAAGTACCCAATGCATCGGATCCATGTTCCCCTCCTAGGCCGCAGCCGAAGAGAGCTGATCGGCTACTGCGCTCACATCGTCCAAGAGCAACCCAAGCCGTACAGCCGGCCGAGCCACAACAGCGAGCAAGCGTCCATCCGCCAAGTCCGCCACGACGATGTGCCCACTGGGACCCCGCAGCACCATCTGCTCAAGCCCACCCCGGCCCAACTCCCGAGTCACGCGGTCCGCAATCCCACCGAGGGTGGTGAGCAGAGGCGTCGCGACTGCCGTCATCTCATCGTCTTCATCCATGGGCGGGCTCGCAGCCAGGATCTGACCGTCTACATCCAGCAGCAATGCCAACTCGACGCTGGGGGAGAGAGTTCGCAACAGGGTCAATGGCTCAGCGGACATCACAGCTCCTTCGCTCGCTGACACACGTAGGCCATTCTCGTCGTTCCGCAGAATTACCCCTCTCTTTCAGGCAATCATTCGGTATCTACCAGTACACAACGTTCCTATTTCGTTGTTCGGGTACCATCGGGAAAGCCCTGAAACACCAATCATAAACTCTATGCTTAGATCGTGAACAATTCGCTTGTTCATCAAAATCCAAAAAGGAACACCCAAAATTGGTTCCCGAACCAGCTACAGCCACATTACCCAGCTACAGCCAACGGTATCTCCAACCCAGGCGCTCACCATGGCAGAGGTAGAGGCCCAATAGGATGAGATCGGCGAGGTAGCTCACGGAGTGCAGAAGATGGCGTTGTCAGTTGGGTGGAACCGTGAATGACCAGGCCTGGAGATGAGTTCATTTGGGTCCCTGCCCTCCAGACCCGAGCCACCAATGGCCCATCCAACGCCGAAAAGGCCAGGACGAGCCTAGCCCCCATCCCTCATGACCGCTCCG
>JBGCER010000486.1:0-10174 GCA_045106515.1 Myxococcota bacterium | reverse complement strand
CGGTGGCATCGGTGCACTCAAGAACAGGAGGGCTTCCCCAATGAGGAAGTACCCAGCGGGTTCCTGCACGATCCGCGGATCGGCTTCCCTCGCGGACCGGCCATCGCCTATGCCGACATCGTGCTGGACTTGCACCGACGGGGGCTGCCGTACCGAGATGAAGCCCGCGACTATGCGGTGCTGGAGCGCGAGCACCACACCACTCGGACCCCTCGGGAGTACCAACAGGAGGCGGTTGCAGCGTGGAGAAAGGCTGGAAGAAGAGGCGTTGTGGTGCTTCCCACCGGAGCCGGCAAGTCCTTCGTCGCCGAGCTGTGCATCGCGGATGCAGACCGTAGCACCTTGGTCGTGGCCCCGACCCTCGACCTGGTGGGTCAGTGGTATGACGGCTTGCGCGCAGCATTTGGAGAGCCCATTGGCATCTTGGGTGGCGGCGTTCACGAGGTGCACCCCATCACTGTCGCCACCTATGACTCGGCGTGGATGCACATGGAGCGGTATGGCGCTCGCTTTGGGCTCTTGGTCTTCGATGAGGTTCATCACCTTCCGGGTCCGTCGTTCGCCCAGGCGGCCACCCAGAGCATCGCCCCGTTTCGCCTGGGTTTGACCGCGACCCTGGAGCGCCCCGACGGGGGCCATGAGCGGATCTTCGACCTGGTGGGGCCCATCCGGTATCGGCGGGAAATTACCGAGCTAGCCGGCGATTTTTTGGCCGAGTACCGCACCGAGTTGGTCCATGTGCACCTGTCCGACGCGGAGCGCGACGCCTATGAAGAGGCCCGATTCACCTTCCGGGACTTCTGCACGTCGGCGGGGATCCGCCTGGGTGGGGCTGGCGGGTGGCAGCACTTCTTGCGCGAGTCCGCTCGGTCCAATGAGGGGCGGCTGGCGTTCAAGGCCTGGCAACGCAGCCGGCGCTTGCTCCAGGGTGCCGATGCGAAGGTGCGCGTTCTCGCCGATCTATTGAGGCAACACGCCGACAATCGCGTGCTCGTCTTCACCAATGACAACGCCACGGTCTACGAGATCAGCCGCCGACTGCTCTTGCCGGCCATCACCCACCAGACCGATCTCAAGGAGCGCCAGCAGCTGCTCAAGGACTTTGCCAGCGGTGAACTGCCGGTGCTGGTGACCTCACGGGTGCTCAACGAAGGCGTCGACATTCCCAGCGCCGACGTGGCCATCGTGCTGTCGGGCACCCAGACCGTGCGCGAGCACGTTCAGCGCTTGGGTCGCATCTTGAGAAAGCAAGAAGGCAAGCAGGCGATCTTGTACGAGCTCATCGCCGAGAACACGGTGGAGGAGCGCCAGAGCGAGCGGCGGCGGGATCACGTGGCGTATCGGGAGTAGGAAGCCACGCTCTCAGCGCGCCGTCGCCACCATCACTCGACTCTGGCCTGCGCCCAACCGCTCTACCTTCACCTGCACGGCGACGCGGTCCACCAGCGCCTCTACGTGGCTGATGATGCCCACTTGTCGACCCGAGGCTTGCAGGGTATTCAGCGCATCAAACGCCAGCTCTAGGGTCTCGGCATCCAAGGTGCCGAAGCCCTCGTCGATGAAGAGGCTCTCGACGGGTGTGTGGTCGGCGGACAGAGAGGACAGCCCCAGGGCGAGGGCGAGCGAGGTCAGGAAGGTCTCGCCGCCGGAGAGGCTATTGACCGCCCGCACCTCATCGCCCATGTCCGTGTCGATCATCTGTAGTTCGAGCTGGGCATCGGGGATTCGGTCGAGTCGGTAGCGGGGGGCCAGGGCGTGCAGGTGGTGGTTGGCGTGGGCGAGAAGCACATCTAGCGTCAGGCCCTGAGCGAAGTTTCGAAGCTTCTTTCCACTGGCTGCCCCGATGACTTCGGACAGGCCGGCCCACCGCTTGTACACGGTGTTTTGGGCGTCGATCTCTCGCTGTTTGTCTTTGGCCTGCGCGCGGGCCTGGTCGTCTCTACGCAGCTCTGCAGCCGCCGTAGCCAGGGCGTCGGTGGCTGCGCTGTGGGCCGCTACGGTGGCGTCGAGGGCAGCTTGGGCCTGAGCTTCGGTGGTTGGGGGAGAGGACTCCCGGTGGGCGTTGAGTTTCGTCGTGCGCTCTTGGAACACCGCCGTGGCGGTCTGCACGGCATCGGCCAAGCCCTGGAGCGCTCCTCGTTCTTGGGCGATCCAAGCGGCGTCATGGCTCAGCAGATCTTCTAACATCGCATGCTCGAATCCGGTCTTTTGCAGCTCTGTGTGCAGCGACTCTTCGGCCTGCTCAACGGCGACCACCGCCTGTCGGGTGGTGGTCCTCGCCGCCAGCTTTTGGCCCCCGAGCGCGCTGTGCAGCTCCGCCGCCTTCCGCTCGCGGTCTTGGGCGTCTTTGTGGGCGCGTTCGGCGGCGTCCACAGCATCTCGAAACTCTTTTCGAACCTGGTTTGTTGGCGCGCCGGCAAAGAGCGCAGCACGCTGCTCGGACCAGGCGGCTCGTTGGGTCGCGCGGTCCTGTTGTGCGGACTGGGAGGCGGCCAGGGTGGCTGTGATCTGCTCCAGCTGTGCCGCTTGCTGGACGTGGGCCAGTTCGAGGGGCCGAAGCTCTGCGGTGGCTTCGACCAAGGCGGCCTGGTGGTGCGCCTGGGTGCGCACCTGGGCCCGCAAGGTAGAGGCTCCGTTTTCCGGAGTGTGACTGAGGGGTTCTGGCCACTCGGGGTGGTCTGCCAGGGCCGAGGCCAGGTCGTTCCGGATCTGTGCCTCGTTCTCAAGCAGCGCCTTCAACGCCTGCGTGTGCCGGGCGTGCTCCTTCTCCAACGCCTGGTGCCGTGCTTTGAGGGTGTCGAAGTCCCGCCGCGCCTCTTGTTCAAGTTTAGTGGCGGCGTCTCGCTTGCGTCGGGCATCGTCCCGCGCCTCCTCTTGGGCCAATAGGGATTTCATGTGGGCGGCGGAGGCGGCCACTTGGGCGTCGGCGTCGGCGGTCCAGGCCTGGGCGACCTCGATGCAGGTGGGGTCGACGATGGACGACGGGAGGGCCGATCGGAGTGCGTGGAACTCCGCCCATGGCTCATTGATAGAGTCGAGCTTTTCCCTGCACTTTGCGGTGGTATCCTGGGCTTGGCCCAAGGTCGCCAGGGTTGTGGATCGCAGCGAGGCCAGCGACACAGCGTTTGTACGGTGTGTGTCCAGCTCCGCCTCTAGGGTCTGCACCCGCGCTTGCTGCTCGGCGAGGCCCGGAGGGGCGGCATCTCCAGTCACATACGGGTGGTGGGTAGAGCCACAGAGGCCGCAGGGCTGATCGGGCTGAAGCTGCGCCCGATGCTGTTCTAGGCTGGCGGAAGAGGTCGCTCGAAATTCGGCGGCACGGGCCTCTTCTAGGCGAATTTGAGTGTGCTGTGTGGACTGGGAGAGCGCTTGTGCTCGTGCGGAAAGGTCCGCCATGTGGGCGGTCTCTTTCTCGATCGCTGCGGTGGTGGCTGCGGCCAGCGCGACCCACTCGTGCGCTCGTTTGGCCAAGTCCAGCGCCGCTTGGCTCTGGTGAGCCTGCTCCCGATCTCGCTCTTCTCGGGCGGAGGCCATGGTCTTGGCCATCGGGGCAATCGCCGCGTCGAGACTGGCATAGGTGGCTTCACAGGCGGAGAGGTTCGCCAGAGCATCCCCGTGTGAGGCCTCTGCGGCCGTCACGTCAGCGCCGAGCTGCTCTACGGTTACCGTGCCCTCTTCCACGGCCGTTTTGCGAAGAGGAAGGCGGTTTTCTAGGTCGTTTAGTCGCTCCAGATCGCGCTCGATCCGGTCCCAGTTGGCCGCGACTTGGCCCATGGCCGGGTTGGCGTCGAGCCATTGGGTGGCTGCCGCTGCCGCCGCGGTGAGGTGGGAAACCCGCGCGGTGGTCTTGCCCAGCGCATCTTTGGCGGCCTGCGCCTCGGTCCTGAGCGTGCCCAGCGCCTGATCGGCCTTTGCGATCTCTGCATCGAGCCTTTGTGCCTGCTCATCGAGACGATCGGCCGCCCGAAGACCATCTTGGGCCTGCTCCTCTGCGGCGCGCGCCTTCAGTGCGACGCTTTGGGCTTCAGCGGCGTTTGCGGTCGCGGCCTCCTTGGCGGCGAGGGCGAGTGCGAGCTTGGCATCGAGCGCCAGCTCTGCCTCTACCGCTGCTTGATGACGACGTTTCGCGTCGAGCACCGCGTGGAGCGTGGGTCGAAGGGGCTCGGCCCGTTCCACTCGGGTCAGCCGGTGGCGCCGCGGCTCGGCTTGCTGCACGTTGAGGGCGGCGCAGCGCACGGCGGCGTCACCGGATGCAACTTCTGCCGCCAATAGGTGGTCTGTGGTCCACCACAGTTGATTGGACTTGGCGACCGCAAGCTCGGCGTCTGAAGCCGACTTCTGCTGGAGCGCTGCGTCGTGGTTCTTCTGGGCCTGGTCCCGGGTCTCGGGGCGCATCACGCCGAGCCGCTGCACCTGTACGGCCAGCTCATCGAGTGCGCGCTTTTCGAGCTTGGCTCGATCATACGCGGCGATCGAGACTCGACTGTAGATCTCCGTTCCCGTCATGCGTTCCAGCAGCTCGGCCCGCTGGTCTTCGCCGGCTTTGAGGAAGGCAGCGAAGTCGCCTTGGGCGAGCAGGGCTGAGCGCCGGAACTGCTCGAAGGTGAGGCCCACGCGGTCTTGAATTGCGGCTTGGACCTCGGTCTTCTTTCCGGTCCACACGCTGCCATCGTCCAGACCCTGTAGCGCGCGCTCGACCTTCTGGAACTTGCCGCTGACCTTGTTTCGCGCCTTGCGCGCCTCCCATCGCGCCCGGTATCGCTGACCATCGATGCCGATGAAGTCCACCTCGGCGAAGCCCGCCGCTTTTCCGCGCGAGACGAGCCCTCTCACGTCATTGGCGTTCAGCCGATTCTTGGCCTTGGGGTCTCTGCCGACCGCGGGACCGCCGCGCTCAAACAGTCGTGGGGTGGCATCGTAGAGAGCGACGCAGATCGCGTCGAGCAAGGTCGATTTTCCCGAGCCCGTCTGCCCGGTGATGGCGAAGAGGCCCGCGTCGCGAAGGGGCTCTTGGTCCAGCTCGATAGCGAAGGGACCGGTGAGGCTCGCCAGGTTTTCGCCGCGTATGGCCAGGATCTTCACCGGGCCTCCTGGCGCACCTGGTCCAAAAGCTCGTGAAAGCACTCGATCAACGCTGGTTCTGGGTCAGATTGAAAGGTGCTATTCCAGCAGCGCAAGAACACCTCTTCGGGCCGCAATGCGCTGAGGTCTGGGGCGACGTCGGTGCCGAGGGTGTCGCCGGTTCCGGTGTAGTGGGTGGCGAGCCGAGCGAGGCGGACTCGCCGGTCGGCCAGCACCTCGCCGATCTCGGCAGCGAGGGCGGGTTGCGGTTCGGGGAGGCGAACGTGAACCTCAAGGAATGGCCAGGCCTCTCGATGGGTATCGTCGGGGAGGGCCACCGGAAGCGCTGCCAGTTTGGCCAAGACCGTGGTCAGGTCTTCGGATCCGGACGCGGGCACTCGCAGCAGGTCCACTGTGCGCGGGACTCGAATGGGGGTGATGGCCGACAAGGCGGCGCCCTCGAAGTCCACCACCAGCACCTGATGGGGGTAGGTGCGCTCCGGCAGGGAGAGGGGGATGGGAGAGCCGCAGTAGCGTACGTGGTCCGCGCCTACGCGCTGGGCCAGGTGCAGGTGACCTAGGGCGACGTAGGCCACGTCAGGGCCGAAGAGATCGACAGGTAGCGCGTGTTGGTTGCCTCCGAACACCTTGCGCTCGGACAGCTCGGAGATGGCTGTACCGCTCATATAGCAGTGGCCCATCGCAATAATTGCCTCTTGAGGCTGCTTATGTTCCCGTATGTACTCTAGTGTCTGCCGGTAGAGCTCCCGCACCCCGGCGACGGCGGGATCTTCCTCGCTGTCGACCTTCGGCACGTCGGCCAAGCGCAGAAAGGGCACGGCCGCCACCTGGCCAGCGGGGTGACCCTGGGCATCGGTGATCGACACGACCATGGCTTTGGGGTCCGGGGCTCCATCGACGCGCCGGACTCCACCGAGCGCCTGCACGGCCAGCTCGGCCAGCAAGGGTGGGGGGGGGGCTAAACGGGCGGCGCTGTCGCGGTTGCCGCCAATGACGATGATGTCGAGGTCGGGGCAGCTGCGCCGAGCCTGGGCCAGGAAGCGATACCACTGTTGTTGAGCTTGGGCACTGGGATTGACCGTGTCGAAGATGTCGCCCGCGATGAGCAGCGCATCGGCGGCTTGGTCTCGCAGGGCTTGGAGCAACCACTGGAGGAAGGCCTCGTGTTCGGCGTGCCGGCTGTGTCGGTGCAATGAATGGCCTAGGTGCCAATCAGAGGTGTGGATCAGGCGCATGCACACGCCTCGGCCGCGGAGACCACCTTGTCGGGGACGACGATCTCGGCGAATTCGATGAGCGGTCCATCGAAGGCGGGAATGTCCTTCTTCTTGGAGCCCCGACGCTTGCGGCTCACGGCGACGATCACGTTCCCTGGCCCGTAACGCGCCAAGAGGTTGAGCTTCTTTTCAAGAGCCTCAAAGCTCCAAAATCCGCAAATCTCTAGATGAGCCACACGGCCATCGGGGTGGCGCAGAGTGTAGTCGGGCACCAAGATGGCCTTGCCGCCTAGATCGATCGGCTTTGAGCCGGATTTGAGGCTCCAGTCCCGATCTTTGGCGTTCCATCGCTCTTCGAAGTTGGCCTGCTCTCGGGTCTGGTAGGCGCCGCGGTCGGTGTAGTGACTCTTCAGGCCGTGTTCGTGGGTAAGGACCATGGTCTTTCGATGTTTGGCCTTGGTCCACAAGACCGTGGCATCCAGTTCCCAGGGTCCGTCTTGCAGCAGCACGGCGGGGAAGAACGTCGCGAGCTCCATCCCATATTTGGAGGACTGGGCGAACAGCGACGTGGGCCCGTCGAGCACGACCTCAAGCCAATCGCCCTTCTTGGTGGCGAGGTGCATGAGCTGGTGGAACTTCACGTAGCGAAAGAGCTGCCGCAGCCGCGGTGTGCTGGCCTTGTGCAGCTTGAGGCGAACCTGGCTCGAACGCAGGAGTAGCGCCTGAACTAAAGCGACGTTGTACCTATGTAGTAGCCATTCTGGATCCGGAACTTCGCAGGCCACGAGGCGCTCTTCATCGCGCAGGTCCGAGTACAAGGCGTCGGCGATCACCTGTGCGGTCACGCCGAGCTCGGCGGCGACCGTGCTCAGAACATCGTCGGCGGTCGACCGCTCCAGCAGGCCCGCGTCGAGGGCGAGCGGTCCTGCCTCTCGGGCGGCTCGAAAGACGCGACTGCGAAGCTCGACGGGTGGAAGGGGACTGATGACCTCGAATTTAGAACGATCAAGGAGGACTTTTGCGAGTCCCTTCACCACCTTGTGGTCCCGTCGAGGTCCGATCCATGCGGTGATCGCCTCGTCCAGCTCCCCGCGCTTCCACCGGCTCTCCAGGGCGCGGGCCCAGATGGCCAGTAGTTCCGCCGCAGCCGTGTTCAGGCCGGGCTTGGTCACATCGATAAGGGACGGCGTCAGGGTCTTACCCTTGACCCGAGCGCGCAACAGGTCGCCGGTGAGCATGAGGCGTCTCTGGTTCGCCCGCTAGCGAGGCGGAGCGATGACGGGGGTTGCGGCTGGGCCGAGGCTATCGACGATGCGGGCCCAGGACGAGCGGGTGGTAGCAGACCATCCGGAGGCATCTACACCGGCCACGTAGGACTCTGGGACCCCGCGGGCAAAGGCCATGGGGAGCACGCTCTTGAGGAAGGTGTCGACCAGCTTGTGGGTCGAGCCGACTGAGCAGATCTCCGAGGTGATCGCCGCGAAATGGGGACCGGCGTCGGCACGTCGGGCGATCCCACGTGACAAGGACCTGGCGAGCTCGACGGCGAACCCGCTGCTGTCTCCATCGGGGGCTCGAAGCAGCTGAATGAACACACCCGCGTGTCGAGGTGGCGTCCAGCCGACCGCGGCGCCCAAGCCTTCGCTCATGGCGAGCGCGCTCTGGCGTTCGTGCTGTCCCGGTGGAGGATACACGCCTAGATGCTCAATAATGGCGTTTCGCGTGCCCTCTGCGTCGAGGGCGGGATCGCTGGCACACAGGTGCAACCATGGCCAGACAGCGGCGCGGTCTGGAAGGTCGGAGAGTCGCGCGGCTCCTTCTGCGACGGCGGCGTCGGGGAAACGCCAGACCCGGACGCTGGCGGCCACCTGGCGCAGTTCTCGCTCATTGCGGGCTACTTGCGGTGCCGGTAGGCCGACCAAGTCTGCGATCCGGTCCTCTGGGGCGGCCGAGTGGCTCCGAACATCGACGCAGTGTTCCCAGAGTTGGTCCTCGGGACCCGTGGTGACTGGAGCGACGAGCGACCACAACCGCTGGGGTGGGGCAACGCGGGCTACATGGCCGACCCAACGCATTGCTTGGGCGCTACCCGAAAGATTAGTGAGCAAGGTCTGAATTTGAATGCCGTCTTCGGTGGCGGCCAAGCGGGCGACCTGCTGCAAGACGTGGTCGGCTCGGGCGTCTTGATCGGCGATGATCAGAGCCAGCCACAGATAGGAAACGGCGTCGTCTCCGCCTTCGGAGCGCAAGAGTCGACCGACCAGTGCATTGAGCGACGTGAGGGGGCGTCGCGTGATGGGCAGGTGTGTCCACGCTTCTGCCACCACCCGACCTGCGCCGGCGCGCAGCAAGGCATCGGAACAGGGACCGCTGACCGCCGCCGTGGCTTCGCCAAACAGCCCGTGCTGGATCAGTAGGCGCACCGCTTCGGTGTACAGCGATGCCCGCGTAGACGGCTCCAGCGGCAGGGGTTCCACGTCGATCGTTTGGGTCAGCAGCTGGGTCGCAGCCACCGCGCATGGAGAGTCATCGGCCCACTCGACCAGCCGTGTGCACCACGGTTCAGTGTCGTGACCGATGGGACGAATCATGGCCACCGCGCCCAAGATCTCTTCTGTGGGCGCCGGACTGTCCCGTTCGAGCCAGGCCGCGATGATTCGAGCCCGTTCCTCGGAAGACCTATTTGATAGGGATAACCAAGCTTCTGGGGTGTTCAGTCGAAGGCGTCGCGGCTGGCTCTGGTGGGGCGAATCGGCTTGCGCTGGAGCGGCGGTTGCGCTGCTGCGCTCTGGGCGAGACTTGCGCACCCCCGCGCTCCACGGGTCCGGAGCCCCCGCCAGCCACCATCCCGCGGCGCGTTCTGCCAAGTCGGGATCTTGGTTGGACAGGGCTTCCCAGACAAAGCTCGCCGGGATGTCCCCGCCCAGCATGGGCCGTTCCGTGGGGCGCAAGAGGGTGAAGCCTTCGGCGTCGTGATTCACCACAACCAGGTCCCACTCGTCTGCCGCAGGTCGGTCTTCGAACGTCGACAGGCGGAGCCCGTGGCGCATCTGAGGGGGCAGAACGGTAAGCAGCGCGAGTATGAACCAGCGAGCGGACGGGGCGGGGTCTGCCAGGTGCAGCGGGTCGACGACGATGGCCACTGGCTTGTCTCGGCGCCGGATGGCGGCGATCACCGACGCGAGCATGCTATTTGTTCGAGTCTTGCTGCCACAAAGTCGGCTGGCGGGGTCTAGTTGGTCCCGGAGTGGCACGGGCTGCGGCGCGGGACCACGCCCGGAAGCTCCGGGGTCGAACCACCGGGATGAGCGCCAGAGCCACGCCGGATGTGCGAGTTCGTTCGCTTGGTCTGGAGACACGATTCTCCAGGTTATACCACCAAAACCACCGCGCCCGACCGCGTGTCCTCCAGCCTCGAGGGGCACGACGCGGTCGCCCGGCGGCTGCTGATGCCGAGTCTCCCGATCCAAAGCCAAGAGATGGCCGAGGTCGGCGGGCTGCAGCGGGGGTGGCCGGGAGATGGTTTCGACCCGCGGCCGCTCGTCCCCGATGCGCACATGTACGAACGGCAGATCTAGCGCCATACACGCTCCTGGCGTGAGCTTACACCAGCCAGACTGTGCACGATCAGCTTCCGGACTTCCGAGCACGCCAGTCGGCTCGGTAGTTGCAGTCGATGACGGTATCGTTGTTGAGATCGGCGCCGACGAAGAGGCCGCCATCCCAGCGCGTTCGGCCGGACGCATCTTCGTAGACCATGCCGCCGATGGCCGTATAGAGCGTCACGCCGCCCGCCACGACGGAACCTGACATTGCGATCGCTCCATCTTTCCCAGTAGAACCGCGCAGTGTGTAGTCTTGGTTGTCCGCAAAGG
>JBGCER010000485.1:0-3408 GCA_045106515.1 Myxococcota bacterium | reverse complement strand
GCGGGGTTGTCGACGGAGAAGTAGACGGCGGTCTCATCGGTAGACGCCGCATCGCCGCAGCAGCCTTGGGCGTGGGCGCAAAGGGTCCAGCGGGTGTCGTCTGCATCCACCGGCGTGGCTTCGAACACGATCCCATCTGGCACGCCCTCGAAGCGGGGAACGATGGGGAAACCGGGCGGGCGCTCTCCGATCAGCCGAACCTCGCCGCACCGGGACGTCTTGCCGCGTTCGCCGGACCACGTACCTAGGTCCAGGGCGTCTGCGCGAAGGTCGATCGTGGGCGGCGCGATGATATTGAGGCCTGCAGAAGTCGAGGTCTCAAGCCATGTATTTTTGAGTGTGAGGCCTACTGGCAATTCTGTGCCAGCCCGGCCGGCCGGCACAGGGACGTTCGCTTCGAACCACCCCTCTCCCACGTGCTTCATAGGGATGTCTTGGCCGTTCACTTGGAGCGTGGCCGAGAATTCGTCTTCGGAGAAGAACCGATCATCTTCGACTCGGGTGCCGCGCCACGACAACCATCCTCGGATGGTCGTGGAGCCGCCCGCGATGGCAGCGGTCTCAAGCTCTAGCCGCGCGTCGAGGTCGTACCGAAGGATGAAGCCATAGGTGACGTCGGAGCGACCTCTGTCGAAGGCGAGCGTCAGGTCGGTCTCGGTCTCGGGGTCGTGGGGCAGGCGCCAGGTTTGGAAGTGTGTGGCCGGGGATGGGCAGTGTTTGCAGGCTGTGCTGCCCTGGGTGTCCGGCGCCTTTTCACCGTCCGACGCGGTCAGTCGGGAGACAAAGGGGCCGCTCGGAGCATTGGCTGAGGCGACGACGAGGACCTCGGTGACGTAGCGGCCGACGCGAACCGTCTTGGCCTGCCCAGCGCGCAGGGTGCCAGAAACCGGCTTACTCCCCAGCACATTTGCCCAGCTCTCGGTCATGGCGGGCACGAGCTGCTGCGCCTGTTGGACGCGAACGACCTCCCCGGCCTCGCCGACGACGGGCTCCAGAAAACCCAGGGCACCGGTGACTAGGTCCGCATCCGCATCATCGGGCAGGAGGGCGAGCGCGACCACGTCAAAGGGCATGGGCTGGCGGCTGGGCTCCAGCAAGCTCACTCCCGCCCCCGGAGTGTCGTAGTCCGTCGGCATGCCATCCGTGACCATCACCAGCAGACGATCGGTCCGTTCACTGGCTTCAAGAAGCGCTCTGGCGTGACGCAGGGGTTCCTGGAAGGGGGTGGCACGGAAGTGCTTGAGCCCCGCGAGGCGGTCGGCTTGGCCCGAGGTGATGTCGTCGCCGTGCATGGGCACGATGGTGATGCGGTCTTCGGAGCCTCGGATCCACCCTTCCAGAATCAGGCCAGCCAAGATCGCGCGTCGTTCGGGATCGGTGGGCTGCCTCGGCTTGCGATTCCACGAATAGGTGCTGTCCATGGAGCACGAATTGTCGAGCACCACCACGACCTCCGTGCCGTCGGCAGCCCGCGCCACCGCTGGTACGGCCAGGACGGAGAAGACGGCCAGGAGCCAAGGGAACAGCACGTTCATACACCAGGTCCTTAGTTCAATTCGCCCAGAACGTTGCCATGGCGACGATCGCGCCACCGGCGAACAATAGGCTGGATAGGATAAATGCCGCCAGCAATATGGGGCTACCGAAGACGCCTCTTGCTCCTGGGTTTCCCTCGCTGTCGACGAGGGTGTCAGGCTCGGACTCGACGAGGGGCGCGGTGGCGGCAGGCACCTGTGTCGCCACCTGAAGCAGCGGGTCAGGCCGAGCTGTTGGCACATCGGGGTGAGCGGTTCGGGAGGGGCGGTCTGGCTGCCGCAACTCAGCGGCGTTGGCCGTGGGGGTGTCCGCGGCCATGGCGGTGGCTTGGGGGCTCTTGTGAACGTAAACCAGCACGGTGGTATTGTCGTGGGTTTCGGCATCTAGTGCTGCTTGAACCAGCGCTTTGCTTGCGATCTCTGCGGTGGCATTGGCCACGATGGACGCGATCTCCACTTCGTCCACTACATCGGTCAATCCATCGCTGCACAAGACCAAGGCATCGCCTGGCTCCAGCGCCCACGGCTTGGGTAGAACTTCGGGTTCCACGCCCTCTTCTTCGCTTTTTCGGCCTCCGAGGCAGCGGGTCACGACGTGGGAGAGGTGGCTCTTGTTGGCGCGTTCCCGGCTCAGGTGGCCCGCGGCCATCAGCTCCTCGACGAGCTTGTGATCGGTGGTACGAGCCAACACGCGCCCATTGCGGATGTGCATGCCTCGGGAGTCGCCGGCCCAGCCGATCGTGGCTCGGTCCTCCCGCACGAGCGCCACGATCGCCGTGGTGCCAGGTCGTCCAGGTCCAGGGTCAACCAAGGTTTTTCGTAGGTGTTTGTCGGTCTCCTGCAGCGCCGCCCGCAACGTGGACTGCGCGCCACCTCCGACGAGCAATAGCTCCAGCCGCTCGACCGCCAGGCGGGCAGCCTCGGCGCCGTTGCCCATGCCGCCCATGCCATCGCACACCAATAGGAGGCGTCCGCCGTCGGTCGTGTCGATGGCCAGAAATGCGTCTTGATTCTCGTCGGAGGAGGGTCCGATATCCGTGTGGGCGAAGACGGGACTCACGTGGACTCCTGGCCAGGAAGCTCGAAAACCAGGTCGAGGTGCGGTCCGAGACGGATGGCGTCGCCGTGGTGGATACGGCGCCGTTCCTTGGCGGAGAGCCGCTCGCCGTTCACCCACGTGCCGGCCAAACCGGACTGATCTGTGATGAACACGGTGTCTCCAGGGAAGCGCTCAAAGGTCGCGTGGGTGCTCGCGAGGCTAAGGCCCTCGATGATGACCGCGCACTCGTCCTCGTCGCCGAACACCATGGACGCCGACTGTAGTCGGATGATCTGCCCTTCAATGCCGGGGCCTCTCGTGATGCGCAAGGTAGGGGCATCCGCCGAGTCCGGCGTCGGGTGGGGCTGGATCAGGTGCCCCGATGGCGCGTCGGTCTTGGGGGTGAGGGAGGGCGGCGGCGTTCGTTTGCGCAACAGGACCCAACCCATGGTTCCAGCACCGATGGCGATGAGGCACGCCGCGACGATCCACCGCCAGGAGGCGATGGATGGCCCTGATTCAGCGGGTGCGGCGGTCGGGGGTGGGTCGGCGGCTCCGTCAGGAGCGGACTCGGAGGACCCA
Source organism: Myxococcota bacterium (assembly GCA_045106515.1). GTDB lineage: Bacteria > Myxococcota_A > UBA796 > UBA796 > REDI01. The sequence goes on along the minus strand of JBGCER010000485.1, from coordinate 252 downwards.
TCGATGGCTGGCTCGATGGGCCCATCGGTGGGTAAGGACCGGGTTTGCGAAGCTGGGACGCTCTCACACGCCGGCATCGTGTCTGGGTCGAGGGACACCGAGACCGCTTGCGCCTTGGGGTGGGTGTCCGAGCCGATGTGTAGGGCAGGCTGCTGCGCACCGGGGAGGTGGCAGAGCATCACTCTCAGGTGAACCCGCTCCCTCAGCCGCCGGTTGAGCTCAGGGAACCGGGCTACGGCCTCTTCAGGAGTG
>JBGCER010000484.1:0-7630 GCA_045106515.1 Myxococcota bacterium | reverse complement strand
GTCCGTCGACTGATCCAAGCCTCCGACGGCTCCCACACCACGTGGATGGTGGTGGGCATCTGGCGCAGCCCGTGGGAATATTCGCTGGTACGCAGCACCGATGGGGGGCAGAGCTTCGAGACGGTCCAGGACCTGAGCGGCTTTCAGTCCGACATCTGGACGTCGCGCACGGGAGACTCCACCGCGCTGTGGATGCTCAACGACAGCGCCTTGTGGCGCAGCGACGACGGCGGCGACACCTTCCAGAAGATGCCCTCCCTGCCGCGCACGGACTTTAGTCGGGCAGAGTTAACGGGCTCGGAAGCCACTGAATCGGGCACGCCTCGCTTGTGGGTCGTCGCGTCGGGCGCCAATAATCTTCGGGAGGTCCACCGCTATGACGACGGCGTGTGGACTCAGGTTCAGACGCCAGACCTCAACCCCGAAGACAGCCGCTCCAATGACATCTACGACTATTGGGGCACCCTCAACGCATCGCAGGTCGATCCCGACGTGTTCGCGTGGGCGGGCGTCGAGGTCTTCTACACCCGCAACGGCGGCCAGAGCTTCGACAAGGTCAACCGCTGGGGCGAGTACTACCGCGACCCTGTCACCAAGCTCCACGCCGATAACCCCGGCATGGACGTGGTCATGGATGATGGCCAAGAGGTCTGGTATTTCTCCACCGACGGTGGCCTCTATGAGAGCCGCGACGGCATCCGCACGGTCGACAACCTCTCCCTCGATGGGCTCCGGGTCAGCCAGTATTACGACGTGCACACGTCCAACGTAGACCCCACCCACGTGGCGGCGGGCGCTCAGGACCAGGGCTACCAGACCACCCAGCGCTACACCGATGAAAACGGCGAGGTCTACGACCTGGAGCAGGTGCTGTCCGGCGACTATGCCCACCTCACCTCGTCCAATGGCAGCCATGACGTGGTGTACAGCGTCTACCCTGGGTTTATGTTGATCGTCTTGGGGGAAGACGAAGCCGAGCTGACCCGCACCGACTTCCCGCCCAATGACAATCACTCGTGGCTTCCGCCCATCGTGGCGGACCCCGACGATCCTTGGTCGGTGTTCTTCTGCGGGGAGCGGCTGTACCACTACACGTACAGCGAGGCCGAAGAGGACTGGGTCTTGGAAGACTGGTCCGGCGTCAGCTTCGTGAGCACCGACGGAGAATACCTGTCCGCCCTGGCCTTCTCCCCCGATGACTCCAGCCGCGCCTATGCGGCCACCAACCGGGGCCGGGCCTTCCACAGCGACGACAAGGGCAAGACCTGGACCGAGTCTCCGATCCAGCTCAGCCCGCCTCACTACTTCTACGGGCACGCCCTCACCGTGTCCGGCGAGGACATGGACACGGCCTACCTCGGCGGCAATGGCTACCGAACGCCCGCGGTGTGGCGCACCATCGACGGCGGCAAGACGTGGGAGCCCTGGGCCGATGGCATGCCCGCAACCCAGGTGTACGGCCTGGCAGAAGCGACGGATGGAAGCGGCAAAATGTTCGCAGGCACCCAGACGGCTGCCTATATGCGCCGGGCCAACGACGGCGAGTGGGTCGACATCACCGGCGTGGATTCGCCGGTCACCACCTACTGGAGCGTCGAGGCGCTCGCCCACGAAAACACCATGCGGTTCGGCACGTATGGGCGGGGGATCTGGGACTACCAGCAAGATCCCAACAACACGGGCTGCGTCGAAGACCAAGACCGCGACCGGGACGGCGTCACCTGCGACGAGGACTGCGATGATGACGATCCTGCGCGCTTCCCGGGCAATGTGGAAACCTGCGATGGCGTAGATAGCAACTGCGATCCCACCGATGTCAACGAGGTCGATGCCGACGGCGACGGCGCCTTTGCCTGCGACGACTGTGATGACAACGACGCCACGGCCTTCCCTGGCGCCGTCGAAGAGTTCGGCAATGACATCGATGAAGACTGCGATGGCGAGGTGGGCAAGCGGTGCGGCTGCTCCACGGGACCGGGCCTGGCGTGGGGCTGGTTGGCTGTGCTGCCGGCGTTGATCTTGCGTCGTCGTCGGCGGTAGGGTCGAGCACGGAGGGTCGGTGGCGAAAGGCAGTTATCGGTTGAAGCGCATTCGGGTGCTCGAAGAGCTGCGCGAGCTGGATCCCACGTGGGCGGACCAGGTCGAGGCCATGCGCTCGTCGGAGCCGCAGTCGTATCGCAAAGAGATGTTGAAGGTAGACGCCTGGATTTCAGCGAAGACCGGCCGGCCCACCACCCTATCCATGCGCCGAAAGCGCTTCGGCGGAGACGAAGACCCCGCCCTGGTTCGGCGGGTCCAAGAGCTACGTGAGGCCATGCCCGAGCTCACCCGCGGCGTCGACAGCCCCATCGTCATCGGAGGCCATGCGCCCCGCGCGCCCCAGGCCGACCTGGGGGGCGATGATGGATGGGTACAGGATCGAACGCCAGCCTTCCCGGTGGGCGATCTGCCGCCGGCCGAAGGGCATCGGATCCCCGCTCAAGCGCCCCAGCGCACGCCGGACTCGGAAGAGGCCACGGGCGATAGCGCGGCTCCCGACCTGTCGGTGCTCAGCGGGCGGGTGGGCGACATCAAGAAGGCGTTAAACGCCGGCACCTTGGACGGGCATCTCGCCGCGGTGGAAGCGGCCGAGCGCGCAGGCAAGTCCCGTACGGGCGTGCTCGCGGCCATCGAAGGGCGGAAACGGGCGATCGCCTAGCGGAGTCGGTAGTAGCCGTGGTCCGTCATGCGAGCGACGGCCATCGCGGTGCCGGCTTCGTTGACTTCGATGTCCATCACGTGCTCGTCGAAGACCAAGTGGTCGTGCTCGACGCCGTCCGGCTGCAAGCGCACCACGCTGGAGGCGAGGCCGATCTCATGGGCGACCACAACGCCGCCGGGCAAGCCCGCGTCGTCGATGTCCACCACCACGCCGGGCAGGGTCTTGGTCCACAACACGCCATCGGGGCCGATGGCGGTGATGAACTTGGCGCCGCGTTGGGCGACGTAGAGCGCGCCAGAGTCGGCGTCAATCGCGACTAAGTCGCCGTCGAGGTCCAGATCCGTCACCCGGTTTCCGTCGATGCGGTAGACGCCGGTCGGGCCGGCGATCCAGGTCTGCCCAGAGTCGCGGTCCACCGCCATGTCGACGAAGCCTTGGCAGGTCGCGTCGATGTCGACGGTGGTGTCCAGGTGCCCGTCGCTGTAGCGGCTGATCTGGCAGCTCCCATCGTCCAATGCGGCGAGGGCCACGAAGGCATCGTCGTTCAATAGACGGGCTTCGCGCAGGCCTTCAACCAAGTAGCGCACCGTGTGAGACGGGCTGCTATCGGGCATGACGGCGATCAGGGGTGGGGCCACGATCAGCGAGGTGATCTGCAGGTCGCTGTCTTCGAGGCCGTCTTGGATCTCGCCTTCGCCCAAGTCCACGTCGAAGGTCATGCTGCCGGAGTCCATGTGGATCCCGCAGGTCATGCTGTCCATGCGCACGGTGGCGGTGTGGGTGCCCACGGTGAAGCCGTCGGTCTGCACATCGATGGCGCTGGCCAAGACCGTGCTGCTGGTTTCTGGGTAGTCCAGGTACCAGGCGTTGATGCCGCCCGAGAAGTCGTCGTCGCCTTGCCAGCTATTCGACGTGGCGGTGCCACAGGCGATGAGCACAACCAGCGGCAAGAACGTAGCGCGACCCATTTGGACCTCCGAGGCGATTCACAGTGTAGATCCCTTATCGGGAGATCCGCACGTTTCGTGATGCTTAGTGACCGGGCACGTCAGACTGTTCACCGTCTGCGACGCACTCCCATCACAAAGAGGCCGAGTAGCCCACCGGACAGCGAGATCGGGGCGGCCAGCGCATTGCAGCCCGCGCCGGCTGAAGGGAGCGTGTGGATCATGCACGGGCCATCCTCATCGTCGGGATCGACGAAGTTGGGGCGGTCGTCGCAGTCCTGGTCCAACGAGCCCTCTTCCGCGTCGTCGATGCCATCATTGTCGCTATCGGTGTCTAGCCAGGCGGGAATGCCGTCATTGTCGATGTCGTGCTGCCGCCCGGACAGTCCCGAGAACTCCCAGGGCGTGGAGATGCCATCGCCGTCATCATCGAGGTCGATCGTGTCGTTTAGACCATCGCCATCGGTGTCACCGGGCTGTTCCAGCAGGTCGGTGATCCCATCATTATCGCTGTCTCGGTCCAGGTAGTTCGGCACCCCGTCCCGGTCGCTGTCCTCACTGCCTTCGACGCCGTCGGGGTGGCCATCATTGTCGCTGTCGGGATCGTGGTGGTCGAAGGCGCCGTCCCGGTCGCTATCGGGCGGATCGAAGCCGCGAAGCTCCGCACTCCAGTCGCCGAGCTCCACCCAGGTGGGCAGCCCATCCCCATCATCGTCCGGATCGAGGGCGTCGATAAAGCCGTCGTTGTCGGTGTCGGAGGGTTGGAACACATCGTCGATCTCCATCCCATCGGGCAGGCCATCGTCGTCCGTGTCGGCGTGTTCGGGATCGGTGCCGAGCTGCAGCTCTACGGAGTCGGGTAGGCCGTCTTGATCGGTGTCTTGGATGGCCCACGCGGGTGTGGCGAGGGCGAGGGCGAAGAGCGTAGGGATGCAGCGCATGGGAACCTCAAGAGTGCCCCTGGGTTCGGATGAACGGGGGATCGACGTGAGGCGTGGGGCGATTGCGGCTACACCGGTGCCATGACGGTGAGCGTGCTGGAGCTGTTTGCGGGGATCGGCGGCTGCGCCGTGGCGCTCGGGCCACGGGGTCGCGTCGTGGCGGCGGTGGATCACGACGAGGCCGCATCCCAAGTTTACGCAGATCTGCACGGCCATGCCGCGATCCGACACAACCTGCACTACGCCAAACCGGCCTGGTTTGCTCAGTTCGATGCCGACCTGTGGTGGATGTCGCCCCCATGCCAGCCGTACACCGTGCGGGGGGCCCGCCGGGACCTAGACGACCGCCGCAGCGACGCCTTGAAGCGGGTGGTGCAGGCCGTGCAGGAGCTCCGACCCACCGCCCTGGTCCTGGAGAACGTGCCGGGCTTTGCGGGCTCCGACTCCGAGGCCCTGCTCACGTCGGCGCTGGACGCGTGCGGCTACGAAACCCACGCCGGGCTGCTCTGCCCCACCGCCCTGGGCCACCCCGCCCAACGGCAGCGCTACTACGTGGCCGCCCGGCTCGGGGGACTCCTACCGGTGCCCGCCGCAGCCCCCGCCGAGCCAGTGGCGCTGGCGTCTTGGATCGACCCCTTCGATGACGCCTACGCCGTGCCGCCCGATCTGCTGGAGCGGTTCGGAGACGCCTTTCATGTGGTGGACCTCGACGACCCCTACGCCATCGCCGCGTGCTTCACCGGGGCCTATGGAAAGAGCCCCGTGTACGCCGGTAGTTACCTGAAACAAGACGGCCGGCTGCGGTGGTGGACGCCGGATGAGATCTTGCGTAGTTTGGGCTTTCCGCGGACCATGCGGGTGTCGAGGGAATTGAGCAGGGCCAAGCGGTATAAACTGGTGGGGAATAGCCTGTCGATTCCGGCGGTGCGGCAGGTGTTGGGGCGGGTTGTGGGGTAGTTGGTTCGGATCGTGGCGACATGGTTGGCGGGGGTCGCGGTCTTGGTGGCCGTGGCGTGCGGGTCGTCGGTCCACTCTGGCACCCCCGCAACCGTCGACGCTGAGCCTGCACCGAACCGCGCGCACGAGCGTCGAGTGGCCCTTGTCAGTGAGGTTTGGCGAGCCGCGCTGGCCAAGAAGGACGCCGACGCCGGGTGTCAGTTGGACAGACGGGCTTCGGTAAGCCCAGATTTATCCTGCTCATCTTGGCGGGGTATCCGAGTCTGTCATGCGGGAGGTGAAGACGCTCAGAACGTGGCTGTTTGGCTGCGAAACGAAGGTCCGGAGATCAGAGACTCGGTCGCATCGCAGCTTGGGGTGCCGGCCTCGCCCATCTCCGTGGTCATCCACACGCAGGAGAGCTTCCGGACGTTGCATCAGGAGTTGTTTCCTGGAGCCAGGGTGCCTTTGGCGATGACCGTCGGGGCGACCATCCACATTCCCAACGGGTTCCGGCCCATGACGACCGTTCGCCGTCTTTACGGCTTCACGTTTCGCCATGAACTGGTGCACGCATTGCTAAATGCGGAGCCGTGCTTGTCTTGGGTTGTGGAGGAAGCACTTGCCGTTCACGTGGAGGGACATGGCACCTGCGGGGCAACGCTGACGGCGATTCAAGGCCCGGTCGGCAACGGCGTCTCCAAACACGCATTCGAAGACGTTGGCTCATTGTGGTTCAAGGCCGCAGCGGCAAAAGACGGTCTGCCCGCTCTTGTGCGCTGTACCCAAAACCCGGCTTGTGATGTGTGGTCCGCCTCTCGCGCCCCCGCATTTCTTGGCGAGTTCATCGAGCGGTATGGAGGCCCGGACTTCTTCGCGTTGGACGCGGATTTGTGCGCAATGACGATGTAAAAAGACCCCTGGTCAACCGAGTTCCGGCCCGATGGGGCGCAGTTCTTGAGGTGTGCTGTGGGAGAGCGGTGGATTCCAGAGGTGCAGCGTGATTATACGGGATGATCAAGATGCGAGCCTGTTTGAGACAGGCTTGACGTCGTCAGGCCACCAGTGGAATCGGGTGCAGTCGGACACTAGCAGTGGGTCCTCCATCAACTCTCCGATTCGGCCGGTGAGCACTCGTCCGAGGTCTTCGATGTCGTCGAAGCTCCGGTTTGCAAGCGCTTCGTTGATGAGCGGAAACAGGCACTCGACCGGCTGAAGCTCGGGGGAGTACGGCGGAAGAATCACAAGGTGCAGCCCGGCTGGAACGTGAAGGTCCTTCGAGCGGTGCCAGCCGGCACCGTCGAGCACAAGAACGACGTGGCGCTCGGCGCCCAGGCCCAGCTGGTCCGCGAAGCCTTTGAGCACCGCGGACATGAGGTCGGTGTCCACACTCGAGCACACAAAATGGACCATGTTTCCGCTGCCAGGGTGGACGAAAGCATAGTCGTAACGCCACTCATACCGGCGACGAGAGGGAGCGACGGGGCGTTGGCCTCGTTTGGCCCAAATCGCCCGGTAGGTTGGGATCAGTCCGACTCGCGCTTCGTCCATCGCCCAGACCTCGACGGTTGCGTTGGGATGGGCGTCAGCAACGCCAAGAACGTGGTCGTCGAGCCCCCTTTTTTTAAGGCCTCTCTGGCCTCAAGATCCGCTTCCGGGTGCCGCGGCCGGGGTCGCTGTATTGAGTACCCCAACCGCTTGAGGTAGGCCCATCCGGTTCGGTTAGTAACCTCGATACCGAGATAACTATCCAGCCACGTAGCGACCTTGGGACCGGACCAGAAGCCTCCGCCTGGCGGCTCGCCTTGAATGGCTTGGTCGAGCTGGTCCATCTGGGACGAGGACAGCGCCCGCTCGCGCCCGTTGCTCTGCCGACCGTCCTTCATCGCGACGGGGCCGTGCTCGTTGTACTTGCGCACGGTCCGGCGGACCCAGTCCTCACGTCGCCGAAAGAAGGCGGCGATGTCCCTGGACGACCGCCCCTCCGACTTCAACAGAACGCAGTGTAGACGCTCTCTTTCGCCGACATCACGCGAGCGTTGGAAGCGGGCCTCAAGGTCCTGGGGCGACAGGTGTGGCGAGACGAGCAAGATCCTGGCCATCGA
>JBGCER010000483.1:0-5221 GCA_045106515.1 Myxococcota bacterium | reverse complement strand
AATCGACTTGGTGGCCGCCCAGTGGGCCTTGTCTCACCCCTTGAGCCTCGTCGCCGTGCAAGAGCTCGTCGAACCCGCCTTAGAGAGCGGCGACCTCAACATCCCCTTGGAGCAGGTGGGTCACCTGGTCGGATCCCACCTCCAGACCGATTCCGCAGAGTCTCTGCGAAAGACCCGCACCGTCCTATTGGGTGCGTTGGAGGGTGTAGGCACCCTCGACACCCGAGGCACCGGACAGCACCGCAGCCTCGCGGCATCCCGAGCAGAGCCCCACGCCATCGCCTTTGGCTACCTCGTCCTGCGCGACCTAGAAGAGCGCGGCCTTGACGGGATGATGGCAGCGGAAGTGACCGAGACTTCGCTCGGGGTCCGACTCACCCAATGCCATGAGAAGCACGCCCAGGCGTGCCTCGAATGGTGCGTCAAGCGTGGGCTCCTCGTCGAAGAGAACGACGAAGTTCGAGCCGGATAGCCCCGCTAGACGCCCAGCTCGGCAGCGATCTTCTCCACGGCCTCTCTGAAGATCGTCACGCCCGCAAACTGCTGCATGAACCATTGCTTTGCTTCGATCGTCACGCGCGCCAGGGTGTCGTCATCGACCTGCATCGCGCTACAAAGCTGCTCAATCACCCGCTCTTCTTCCTCGCTCACCACCCCGTCTGCGAGGGCCACCAAAACGAGGGATCGGGCGTAGACCTCTCTGAGCTCGGGGCTACCAAGAGCGCCGGTGGACTCCTGGAGCGACGCCTTGGGGAGGCCTTCCTCGAACGCGGCGATCAGCCCCATCTCGTTTTCGTGAACGTCACCGTCGGCCTTGGCCACAGCGCGCATGCCTGCAGAGATGATGGCGGCGGCAGGGCCGTCGATGGAGACGAAGCGTTCGGTCCAGTGCATAGGCCCTCCGGGCTATTTGTGGGCGCCGTCCAGCGTGCTCGCCAAGGAGGCGGCAAGCTGCTCGACAGCGTCACGATGCCACACCTGAAAGTGGCCACTCGCGGGATTGAGGAGTTGAATCGCACCATGGTACGTGGTGCGCCCTTGGACCGGCACCGAAAGCACCGAGCGCGTCCGGAAACCCGTCTCAGTGTCGAAGTTGGAAACGTGGCGAGGGTCGCCCTGCACATCATCGACCTGAATGGTGATGCCCAAATCGAACGAGGCGCCGATGATCCCTTGGCCGAAGGGCAGCGTGCGCCCCAAAAGTTGCGACGCTGCCGGCCCCGCCACAGCGACAAAGGTCAGGTGCGCGTGGTTCAACCCGCCTCGAAGGACGCTTCCGGCCTCGCACCGGACGATCTCAAGGCAGATGTTGAGCGCCTGCCTACACGCATCATTTCCATCGGTGGCCGCCGACAGCTCGAACGACAGGTCGAACAGGCGCTCCGCCAAGTCTTCCGGCGGCCCCGCGTTGGCGGTGGCGATGGGGAGCGGCACCGGAGGCGTGGGCGCGCGGAACATGGTGCTCGGTCGGCCAAGGGCCGAGGGCTTGGCGGGCGCGAGGCTGGGCGGCGCAACGGGGGCTGGCGGCTCTGGAGCAGCGGGAGCGACAGGCGGCTCTTCGGCGCCAGGAGCCTGTGAACCATGGGTGGCGACCCAAGTGGTCTCGGCGTGGCCAGCGGCCCTAGACTCTACGCGAGGCTCAACGGGTAGTGGAGTATCTTCGCCGAATGACGCAATCGTCATTGGGCTCTGACGCCGACGTCGAGGCGCGGGCTTCGGCGTGGGGTCGCCGCCCTTTGGCGCGGCGGGCGTGGGTATCGCAGGCGCCGCCACGGGGGTGGAGATCCGGGGCGGATTCGACGACGGGGGCGGCGGCGGCGGAACCGTCTGCGACACCAGGTCATCGCTCGTATTCGGCGTTTGCGGCGTCACCGTTTTTCCCAAGATCGGCTGCTCCGCGTCGGCGGTCTGCTCGCCGTCCGTGGTGACTTCCCACCAACGCCCCGACATGGGGTCCGTCACCACGACGCTGCCGTCAGGCCGGGTCTGGCACGCCCAGCCCGACACCTCGATGCCAAACTTTTCGATGGCTTGAACCATCGCCATCATCCAGTCGAACGCCTCGACTTCGACACTCTCGCCGTCCTGACCTGTCACAACGTATCGCACTCGCCCTCCACGACCCCAGCACCAGCGAGCCTAGCCGACCCCTAGGGTCTGGGCCACGGCACCACGCTGTCCCACAGTGCCCAAGCCACCGCAGCGCTGGGCTCATCGGCGGCCATCTCGTGCACAACAGCACGCACCAGAGACGGATCGGCCAACCCAAGCCTCGCCGAGAGCCACCCGGCCCGGTCTTCGCCGACATCGGGCACCGGGAACGGCGCATGTTGCAGGTCACGAGCGCGATCAATCCAGTGAGCAAGCTGATCGATGAACTGTGACTCGATGCCATCGGCGTCACCGGGGCGCACGGAGGCTGAACCGTGACCCAGCAGGCTCTCGCAGTGCGCTCGGGCGAACTGAAGCAACTCAGCATTGGCCGGAACACTGCCTTGAGACTCCGTAAACAAGCCGAGCCGGTTGGACCCTCGCTCCCCAAGAGAACTCACCAACGCGGCGCACTGATGCAGCGTCCACCCATCGAGGGTCAGATCCTCGGAAGGCTCGTCGTCGATGGTAGCGATGAGCACAAGGTTCACAGAGGCGCTGGAGTCGCCCTTCAAGCGAATTGCGGCGGGGGCTGCGCCATCACCGCGAGCGCGCAAGGCATAGACGAGCCCTTTGAGCCATCGCAGGTACGAGCCGCGGGCATGTTGAATCCGTAGATATCGAACGTTTGTATTCAACAATAGAGCCTGATGCTGCTCCAGAAGCGGGTTCGCAGCCCCCCCCTCACCTGGACGCAGACCATCACCGACGAGCACCACCATCACTCGACCGGGCTGTTCGTTGGCCCGCTCCCCTGCTGCACGCAGCCATGACGCCAAGCGTTCTGCCAGCGCCCGCTCACTCAGGACCAAGTCCACGTCTTCACCGCGCGTATGCGGAATGACCTGACGCTGCGCCAAGAACCGACGCCAACCGACCCACCGTGAATAGGTGTCGCCCGTCACATCCCTCGACGACAGCGGGGGGCGGATATGGGTGCGGTGGAGGGGTGGGTGCGGTTTTACGTGCGGCGCAGGATCTTCGAGCCGAGCGGGCACAACGTGATCGTCGACGAGCAAAATGTCGCGCAATCCCTCGGCGTCGAGCACCCCAGATCGCTGCATCAACGACGCCAGCCAGCGGCCGATGTCCGACGGCTCGTCGAAGCCCCGCGGCTCTACGAGATGCTTGAGCGAGTCTCGCCAGAGCCGAAGCTGCAGATCGCGCAGGGAATGCCCAAGCGCTTGCAGGTGAGTGCGATCTGCCGGTGGAACAATGGCATCTGCCTCGCCCAGTAGATCGTGCATTACCGGGTCATCGCCCAACGGTGCCTGACGAACGAGCGCGGCGTGCTCCATGCGAAGGCGGCCCAATAGGGCCCTTGCTAGATGCAGGAACGCCGGCCGTGCTGAGACCAGTCCGAACCGAAGCACCTGCACGCTCGCCGACGCCACATCCGGCTCTACCGAGGGCGCCTCGATGATCACCACCACCCGAACGTGACGAAAATCGCCGTCCGCCTCGGCGCGGTCAAGATCGCCGGTCACCAGGAGGGCGACCGTACTGGGTCGCTGCGCGGAGAGGAAGAGGCGAATGCCGGCGCCGCGCTGGCCCTGATTTTGGCGTTTGGCTCTCCTCTTTTCCAGGAGTAAAGCCATGGAGTCGCTGGTCAGCGCATCGAGCCAGCCCAGGCTCGCGCCCTGGAGCAGCTGGTATCGATCGATGGGGACGCCTTCGGACAGCGCCCTACGAAAGGCCTGGCGATACCGGCGTCCAGCCCTCACCTCGGACGAGCCTCCGCCCCAGTCACCTCGGCCAACCAAGGTGATTCGCCGGTGGGGATCGCCCTCCGGCAACCGCAGGGTCCGCAAGACGGCCTCGCAAGCCAGGTCGAGGACCTGGCGCCGATCAAAGCTGGCCCACGTCGCCCCACGAGCGATCTCATCGTCTCCCAGCAGGTCCAGCATGGCCTCCACCGCGGCCGCCTCCCGACGGGCCTGATCCGGAGAGCGTTCACGATCCTGCGACGCTTCACTGATCCGCTCTAGCGCGGTGTAGTAGAGGTCTGTGCCGGGGTCGGCCGTGGGGGTCGGCAGCAATAGCGTGAACGGCGAAGAGGCGCGGATCACGGTGTGTTCACCCCTACGCAGCAGGACCTCGCCCGCCTGGACCGGCTGGAAGCTCGCGAGGGGGCGGCCCGACATCAGCTCGTGAGTTCCCGCGAGGTAGCCGGGAAACTGGAACGGCTCGGCGCCGTGCGGTGCCTGACGGAAGGCGTCGATCACCTCATAAACTTGGGGTCGAACGGTCGTGGGCGGCGGCGGCGCACCCCAGACCCCCATCGCGTCGAGGAGCCGAACCACCACTTCAAAGGCCCGCTTTCGGTTTTCGGGATCCGAGTGTTGTCCGGCTTCGAAGGTCATGCCAAGCCGACTGCTGTGTTCCCCCAGGTGCAGGCCGACATCGGGGCAGACGCCCCCACCCAATACGCCCGCTTCGTGCAGCCCAGTCACCACGCGCTGGACGCCGAGCCGCTGCACCATCGCCGCGTGCTGCTGGTCATCACGGACGACCAAAAACGGCGGGGAGGGCTGGGATGCCGAGTGCAGATCCAAAATGGCGTCCACCGACGTCAGCAGCGGCGCCAACTCCAACACCCGGCGGTGCTCATAGCAGCGCTCCGCGGGCGGCATCGCCGCGAGACGACGCAGTGACTGGGCATCCCAGAGCCGGTTGATGTCCTCACCATCAGCGGTGTGCCTGCGATTCTGGGCAGCCGCCACTTGATTGCTTCGAACCAGCAGGACGGAGCCACGAACCAATTGCTCGGAAAGGAGAGGTTCGAGGCGCTCAAATACCCGCTCGCCCACCGGTTCATTGCCATGGGTATTGGCGACGATGGCCACCCGTTCGCCGGGGATCCGGGAGCCATCCGCCCCCACAGCCTCGAAGAGCGCCACGCCGGCGACCTGGCGGTAGGTACGCGTCACCACCACCTTGGCTGGTGCAGTACCGGGCGCGAAAGTGCTCATACGTCAGGCAGTCCCATCGCTCTTCGCTGCGGGCTTCTTCGCCGCAGTCGTCTTCTTCGCTGCGGGCTTCTTCGCCGCAGTCGTCTTCTTCGCTGCGG
>JBGCER010000482.1:0-14133 GCA_045106515.1 Myxococcota bacterium | reverse complement strand
ACCGCACCCTCGCCTTCGGCACCGCCCTCGCGGCCTGGTCGATCGGCATCTTCCTCGCCGTGCCCATCTACTTCCCGCAAGAGCGGGCATCGGCCTTACTAACTGGATTGTCCTTCGGCAATCCCGATGCAGGGCCCCTGGCCAAGTTCGTGGCAAACGCCATTCCCGACGAGCCCGCCTTGTCGGAACCTCGGGCCCCGGTGGCGGAGACCCTGATCGATACCCCACTACCGCCGCCCCGAACCACGCTCAAAGATGACCAGATCGCCCTCCCTTACGAAGGCGATGGGCGGCGCCTGTCCGTCGAGATCGCCATCCAGCAAGATGGCAAGAGTCGGGAGCTGCACTTCCTTCTGGACACCGGCGCCACCTACACCACCCTGCCGACCAACCTGCTCGCCGAGCTGGGTATTCATCCGAGCCCAGACGATCCTTCGATCACCCTGCACACGGCCAATGGGGAGCGGGACGCTCGAATTGTACTCATCGACAAGGTCTGGCTCGGCGATCTGGCTTTGGAGGGCGTCGCCGTCGCCACCTGCGACCAGTGTGCGAGCGAGCACAATGTGGGCCTGCTCGGACTGAACGTGACGGGCGGCTACAACTTGGCGATCAACGCCGATCGTCGAGAGGTCGTCTTTACCCGCAGGGCCGACTACAGCCGGCACCTAGACGTGAAACCCTTCGTGGACGTGGGGGCGACGGTGACGCGCCTGCCCGGCCGGGTCACGGTTGAAGCGCGCCTCGAAAACAGCGCGAATCGCACGGTGCAAGCCTCTCAAGCGTCTATCCACTGCGAAGACACAACCTGGCTCGTCGACATTGGGCCCGTGGCGCCTGGCGCGACAGAGTCCGCCTCTCGCAGCCTACCGGCACACGACGCATGCGAGCGGTACCAAGTGGGCTTGCACGCAGCGACCTGGTAGCGGCTGGCCCCGGAGCACCCGTAGCGATACGACCGCGGCCCTTGAGGAGGAGCCATGGCGAACGCCCTACTACCCCGTGTTTGGGTCCACGAACGCTCGAATGAGATCGGCGATGCCGTCGAGACCGAGCAGGCCGCCCTGCAACGACTGCTCAAGGAGCAGCGTCGACTCACCCGATGGCTCGAAGAGAACGCGGGCAATTTGGAGCCCGCGTCCGGCGGGGTCGCGGTCTACCTATTCGGCGTTGTGGCCCGGATGTTCGACCTCGCGGGCGGCCGCCTGCGGAGCGCCACGTGGGAACAAGTGCGCGAAGCCGAGAAGCGCGTTGGCTCGGCCGCACCGGGTCTCTTGCCCTTTGACGACGGCTTCTCCGAGCGCGTTCGCGGCATCGACTGGCGCGCCCAACCGCACCTGCTCGATGAAGCGCTGATGAACCTGTTCGATCGCGACGCTGCCGAGGAAGAAGCTGATCTTTCCGACACCGAGGCCGGCAAAGTCTTCTTCTTGCTGTGGGTGGCCACCGAGGTCCTGGACAGCAACTGGAAGCCGGGCAACCGCGTGAAGTTGGAGAGCGAGTACGCCTTCCACTACATCGACCCCAACGAAGACAAGGACGAAGGCTCCGGCGATGCCGAAGCCTAGTCATGCTCGTTGAGAGCCCCTTCCGACCCGCCTGGTGGCTGCGCGGCCATCACGCGCAGACCCTCTGGGCCGGCCTCGCGCGCCGCGTGCCGACCGTCGCCTTGCGTTGGGAGACCCTTGAGCTCCCCGACGGCGACGCGCTTGAGCTGGCTTGGGTCGACCAAGAGCGACCGCCGGGCACGCCCATCGTGGCGGTGCTGCACGGCCTCGCGGGCTCCGTCGACAGCCCTCACGTCATGGGTTTGCTCGCCGCCCTGAACGAGCGTGGTTGGCGGGCCGTGTGCGTGCACTTCCGCGGCACCGGCCGAGCTCCCAATCGACTGCCGATTGGCTACCATTCCGGCAAGACCGACGATCCTCGCGAAGCGCTGCGGCAGCTCAACGAGCGCGACCCCGCAGCGCCCCTGGCGGTGGTGGGTTTCAGCCTCGGGGCGAACGTCACGCTGAAGATGCTCGGAGAAGACGGTGATCAAAGCCTGGTAAGCGCAGGCGTCGCCGTGAGCCCGCCCCTGGTTCTCGACGAGTGCGTACGACGGATGGAGTCCGGACTCTCTCGCTTCTACCAACATCATCTACTCACCCAGCTCAAAGCCTGGGTTCGTGCTGGCCCCGCCGCGAAGCGCGTCGACGCCGACGTGCTGCGGCGGGCCCGAAGCTTCCGAGACTTCGACAATGCGGTCACGGCGCCTTTGGGCGGTTTTGACGACGCGGACCACTACTACCGAGCGTGCGCCAGCCGTCCTTTCCTGCCGCAGATTCGGGTTCCGACCCTGGTCATTCACGCTGAACAGGACCCGTTCTTCACGCCGGCGGTCGTGCCCACGCCCGATGAGCTGCCCCCCAACGTGCGGTTCGAGCTCAGCGTCTGCGGGGGCCATGTGGGCTTCGTCGAGGGGCGACTACCGGGCCGAGGTCGCTATTTCGTCGACCAACGCGCCCCCGACTATTTGGCGAACTACCTCGAATAAGGCCTAGCGCTCTGCAAGCCAGCCCTTGAGGCTCGTCACTTGACGCTCGATCTCCACCGAGGCGGTGCCGCCAAAGGACGAACGCCGCTCCGCCGCAGACCGGGGGTCGAGCCAGTCCAAGGCCGAGGCATTGAAGGCCTCGTGAAAGCCCTTGAGGCGCTCGACGGTGAGGGCGGTGAAGTCCACGCCCGCGTCTTCGCACCACGCAACGATCGTGCCGCTCACATGGTGCGCATCGCGGAAGGCGATGCCTTGGGTAACGAGCCAATCCGCCAGCTCCGTCGCCAATAAAAAGTCGCCTTTCAACGCAGTTTCATAGCGATCTCGGTACACCGTCATATCCCGCCACTGCCCCGCCAAGATCCGAGCGCTCGCCGTGGTGGTGTCCATCGCGTCGAACAGCGCCCGGCGGTCTTCTTGAAGATCGCGGTTGTACGCCAAGGGTAGGCCCTTGACCATCACCAATAGTGCCTGCAGATCGCCCAGCACTCGCCCGGTCTTTCCACGCACCAGCTCGGCGGCGTCCGGGTTGCGCTTCTGGGGCATGATCGAGCTGCCCGTGGTGTAGGCCTCACCAATGCGAATGAGGCCAAACTCTCGGGTGGACCACAACACCAGCTCTTCGGCCATGCGCGACATGTGGGTCATGGCGATGGCGCAGGTGCTCGCGGCTTCACACAGGTGGTCGCGCGCCGCCACGGCGTCCATGGCATTGTCCACCGGACGACTAAAGCCCAGTAAATCTGACGTTTTTCGCCGATCGATGGGGTGAGGCGTGCCCGCCATGGCGCCAGCGCCCAAGGGACAACGATCGTTGCGCTTAATGGTGTCCTCGACACGCTCCACATCGCGGCTCACCATCCACGCATAGGCCAAGAGGTGATGACCGAGCAGGATCGGTTGCCCGCGTTGCAAGTGGGTAAAGCCCGGAATCAGGACGTCGCCATCCGCCTCGATGCGCTCGATCAACGCCGCCACCAGCTCCATGAGTTCGCGCCGGAGCGCGCCCAGTCGAGCGCGAAGCCACAGCCGCACATCGGTGGCGACCTGGTCATTGCGCGATCGAGCCGTGTGCAGCTTGGCACCAACGGGACCCACAATCTCGATCAATCGAGATTCGACGGCCATATGCACGTCTTCTAGCTCCGGGCCCGGCACATAGGTCCCGCTCTCCAACTCGGCGCCAACCGCGTCGAGACCGCGGAGAATTTCCAGCACCTCATCGGGCTGAAGCAAGCCTACATCGCCCAACATTTGTACGTGGGCCCGGCTGCCCTCCAGGTCTTCCCGCCACATGAGCAGGTCCACGTCCAGAGACTGGCCAAAGCGGACCATGTCCTCTGCAGGACCTCCGCTGAACCGTCCATCCCACAGCGCCATGTATGCCTCCGAAGCATGAGCCGAACCTAGTCGACGGGTCGGCCAATTTTGCGCTGCATGGCGCCCCAGGTGCGGTACGACAGCCCATACAGCTTCAAGAAGCCTTCGGCAGATTCGCGGTCGAAGGTGTCGCCTTCGCTGTAGGTGGCCAAGCCATCGTCGTACAGACTGAACGGGGAGCGACGACCTGTGACGATGTACCGGCCCGCCGAGAGACGGATGCGAACTTCGCCCGTCACGTGGATCTGGGTCTGGTCCACAAAGGCCTGGAGCGCCTGACGCAAGGGGCCAAACCAGAGTCCGTCGTAGACCAGGTTGGCGAAGTCGTCGGCGATCTTCCGCTTGTAGGTCGACGTGGCGCGGTCGAGCACGATGCGCTCGATCTCTTCGTGGGCAGCGAGCAGAACGACGGCGGCGGGGCCCTCGTAGACTTCGCGGCTCTTCAGGCCTACGACCCGGTTTTCCACCATGTCCATACGCCCAATTCCGTACGAACCGATGAGCTCATTCAGCTCTTCGAGAAGCGTCACGCCGGGCAGTAGACGGCCATCCAAGCTCACCGGAACGCCGGCTTCGAAGCCGATGGTGATCTCGCGGGAGGGCAGCTTGCACTCGCGAGGATCGGTGGTCATGCGCCAGGCGTCTTCCGGCGGCTCATTCCACAGGTCTTCCATCTCACCGCACTCGATGGCGCAGCCCCAGATGTTTTCATCGATGGAGTAGGGCTTATCGAGGGTGACGGGGATCTCGATGTTGCGCTTCACGGCGTACTCGATCTCCAGCTCGCGGGTGGTGAGGTCCCACTCCCGCAATGGCGCGAGCACCTTGAGGTGCGGGGCGATGCACTGAGCCGCAACTTCGAAGCGGACCTGATCGTTGCCCTTTCCGGTGCAGCCGTGGGCAATGGCATCGGCGCCGAACTCATCGGCGACCTCGCACAGCCGCTGTGCAAGCAGGGGCCGCCCGAGGGCGGTGTGCAGCGGATACGTTCCTTCGTATCGGCTATTTGCCTTGACGGCGGGCCAGATGAACTCGTGGACAAAGCGTTCGCGAAGGTCATCGACCACCGCGTGAGAAGCTCCGGTTCTCAAGGCTTTTGCGCGAATCGCATCCAAGTCATCGCCTTGCCCGAGGTCTCCGGTATAGGCGATGATCTCGGCATCAAAGCGCTCTTTGAGCCAGTGAACCATGACGGAGGTATCGAGACCTCCCGAGTAGGCGCAGACGATCTTCATGGGTGCTCCCGAGGGGGCGGGGGTGTAGCCCGTCTGCCCTAGTCGAAGCCACGCTCAAACAACACATCAGCCCAGAAGGGCACGGCATAGGCGCCAGTGCCGACCCGGAACAATAGGCCCCTCAACACCGAGTATTCCAGCTCTACGTCGACCACATTCTCGTCCGGACGCGGGGTTCCTCCGAGCGTGGCCTCGACGAATAGGCGACGGGTCACCGCCAGGCCCACCTGCACTTGGCCTCGGGAGTCGACGGAGATCAACGGCAGATTTACGCCCGATAGCGCCGAGCCCAGGGCGGCAGTGGCCACAACATTAAGAAGGTGTGACGCAGACGATGACGCCAGCTTGTCCGGGTCTCGACCCGTGATGACCGCCAGCAGCTCTTGATCGGTGTCGGTGCTGGAGAACTCTGGCTCTGGGGCGTAGGCGGTGCCCCCGATCGTCATGACGATCTCCAAGCCCTCGGCGTCCATCTTCCCGCGAAGGTCAAGGTTGGGGTTGTAGATCTCATTTCCGACGAACGACACCGTGCTGTCCGACAGCACAAAGTCGGACTGGAACACCTTTGCTGACCCATCGCCGATCTCGATCACTCCCGTCATCTCGGGATTGAACAGGCCGCATTGTTGGCGGTCCGCGAAGATCTCGACGAATCGGCCTGCCTCGCCCCTCTTCTGGCACGGAAGCTGCCTAAAGCGGAGGTTATCTCCGCTCATCCTGGCCTGAACGTCCACCCGAAACGCCGCGGTCAACGCCGAACCAAAGGCCTGAGCCGACTCGATGGGCATGAGAACCCGACCGGTGGTGCTATTGCCAAGATCGGCCACGATATCGATGGACACGTTGTCGAAGACGCTGTTCTGCGCCTTGGCCACCGCGGTATCGATCCCCGGTCGCACGACGGTGATCCGCGGGTCCAAGGTCATGGCGCCGCCGCCCGCCACCTTGTCATAGTCGACGAAGATATTGGCTCCATCGACGCGCACGCCGCCCTCGACCACCGGTAGCAAGACATCGCCTGTGACGGTGAGCGGCTTGATGGTGGACATCCGCAGGTATTGATCGCCTTTGCGCAAAAAGAGGGTTCGATCCAGCGTGAGCTGCAAGTCGAGCTTGTCGACCACCCACTCCTCGAGGTGGGCGGTGCCCGACGCCAAGAGCTGCCCCCGACCATCCGCTCGCTTCGGCCCCCCACCCTTCTTCTTTTGGCCCCCACGGAGCCCGCCATCCACGGTTTCGACGGCAGCGCCGAACACATCGAAGAGCTGTCCCGTCGCCGACGCCGGCGAGGTCATGGCGGCGAGGCGCGCCACCGTGACCGCCTCTTGATCAAAGGTAATGTCTGCTTCAAGCTGACTAAACATCACACCGAGCGGTCGGTAGGCGAACCGGGCATTGTCATCGACGCGAATGTCCAGATGCGGCCTGGGATCCAGTGGATTGCCCTGCAGCATCCCATCGACTTCGACGGTACCTCGCGCTTGCCGCACGCCATCGTCGTACGCACTCAGCAGGGCCAGCGGCACGTCCGCATCGATGCGCACCTGCATCTCTCCCGTGACCCAGTCGGCCATGTCTTTGTTAAAGTCGGGTTCTAGCGGCACATGGCCCGCCATGAACAGGCTGCCCAACCCCCCCTCGGCGCGGCGCAACGTCGGGTCGATCAAGTCCGCGTTGAACCCGATGTCATAGCCGCCTGGAGCCGACTGTAGGACTAGGCTGGTCTGCTCGAAACGCACCGTTCCTGCACGAGCATTCAATAGGTTAAACCTTCCCTTCAACGTGGGTCTCATGGCGGTTCCGCGCACCTCGATCACCCCGCCCAAGTCCCCCGCCGCGTCCACCGGCACGCCTGCGAGGTCGATGGCGGTTCCGATGGGCAGCCGGGTCAAGCGCGCCTCCGCGTCCAGCTCGCCGATCCAGAAGCCAGGGTCTGCGAAGTCCGGCTCCCGACCGCCCTCCAGCCCCCACCGAATCGCCTCGTCCATGCGAGTCGAGCCACTGCCAACGGTCGACGCGATCTCCTTCGTTCCCTGCTTCGCACGCAGGTTCCACGTCAGCACGTCCCCCGCCTCCCGATCGATAGACCCGCCGACGGAGACGGCCTCGCGCAATCCGGGCACATCCACGACCGCTTCGCCACGAAGCGAGAGCGTAGGCGCAGAGACCGTGTTGGAGAGGGCAAAGACGACGCCCTTGGTCGAGCCCGTCGGCAGGTTCCACCCCGCCGCCTCTGCGAACCGACGCAGGTCTCCGTCGAGCAGGGTCAGCGTCGCCGCCACCGACTCATCAAGCTGCATGTGCATCGTGTCAAACGCAAGGTCAAACGGCAGATCTAGGTCAAAGTCCGCGAGCGGAGTGCCGTCGATGCCCACCCGACCCTTCGTCTGAAATCGCCCATCGGAACCCGACGCGGAAAGCCGGACGCCGAGGCCGGTGACCACGGTGTCGACGTTGCCATCTGTTGTGACATCATAAGAGAGGTCTGCCCCCTCGATCTCCGCGGACAGCACCGGCGATGCGGCCGTGCCGTCCACGTCCACCACCCCGCCCACATAGCCGTGAAGGCCATCTGCCCACATCGGTAGCAGCTCTGCGATCGCCAGCAGGTCAAGGTCGTACACGTCCACGTGCAGGTCCTGCGCCCCTTCCAGCCCCACATCACCCGACAGTCCCAAGTGACCGCGCGCCGAGCGCAGGTCCATCTTGAGCCCCGTGACGCCCAGCCCATCCACCACAAAGGCCGCTCCGGGCGCCGCCGTCCACGTCTGACCGGGCTCCGGCGCCACCTGGAGCTGGTCGAAGTCAAAGGCGAGGGTCGACAGGTTCAAGTTTCCCTGAACGTCCGCGAGGCGGCGGGAGGCAGAGGCGTCGAGTCGCGCCGTGATGCCCACCACATCATCCACCATGGCGATGTCGACCCGCCCTCTCTGCCCCGGGTAGCGGAGCAGCCGATGGCCGCCCAGGTCTAAACCAGCATTGACGAGGAGTGGACTATCTTCTGAGGCACCCTGAGACATCGTCCATGCCCCGGCGGCGCTCCCCAGCTCCACACCCGGCCCAAGATCGCCGACCAGCCCCGCCGGCATGAATACATATCGGCCAGGACCCAGGGTTAAGTCCCCTTCTCCGGTGACGCCGGACTCTCGCACTCGAACCCGAACACCCTTGGACGAGGCCTCATCGCTCACATAGCCGTAGGTGTTCAATCCCCATGTGGTGACATCGGTATCTACGTCCACATCGGTGCCTCGCACCCTGACGCTGTACGAAGCCCGCGCCCGATCCGCTCGGATGTCCGGTGTCCACAGCAAGGGGTAGGCGTTCAAGGTGCCGGTCACGTCGACGGTCACGTCAGGCTCGCCATAGGCCACCACCACGTGAGCATCGGCGGAACCGCGGGTCCCATCGAGCTCGGCCGGCACAAACACCGAGCGCAAGTGCCGGGGATCGAGGGACTCGCCGTGAGCGTCGACGGTGACGGTCGACTTCACCAGATCGACCGCGGCGGTGCCGGTGAGGTGGCCGGCGGGGCCTTGGGCGTCGATGTCACTCAGGCGAATAATCCCGTTGTCTAGGCCGACCGTGGCGGCGACTTTATCAAGTTGTATCCCTACAATTTCAAGGGAGGTATCCTGGAGATCCCCCCGCATCTCCAGCTCGTCCGGCCAGCCGCTGCCCGACCCCTGAACGGCAACCGTAGTGGTGACCGGAAAAGGGTCGACCATCGCGTCGAGGAGCTGGTCGATCCGCAGTCCCTCGGTTGCAACAACGCCATCCCACGCGGGCTCAGCGGTGTTGACGACCGCGTCGACCGTCAGGCCGCCGACCGTGTCGCCCACACCCTTCAGGCCGCCGTCCAAGGCCAACGCACCCAGGGGACCTTTGGCCGTCAGCGCGCCCGCGAACTGTCCCGCCAGCGCGGAGCCCGTGAACGCGTCGAGGTCGTCCAGGTCAAGCTGGTCCACGACCAGGTTCAGGTCCAGCTCCGGCGAATCCCCGGCAAGGTCTGGGGCCGAACCGGAGACCGCCACCCGTTGGTTCAGCGCCTGCACCTTCAGGTTCGCCTGCTCCATCCCGGCTCCATCCCAGGTCAGCAGCCCCGCGATGCTCAGGGGCCCGTCTTTGGGATCGATGAACCGACCGCGCACCCCCAAGTCCGTCAGCTCAAACCGGAGTCCACGGGCCAAGAATCCCGCGTCGACTTCCAAACCCTCAACGGTGATCGGCTCTGGCAACCCTGTCAACGCCACGGCGCTCTCTCTCACCCGAATCGCGTCGAAGCGCAGGTCGACAGGCAGGCCTTCGAATGGCGCCGCGTCAGGATCTGCCGGCGCAGAAAAGAGCCGGACGATGTCAAGCTGGCCGTCATCGCCGATGAGCAGATCGCCGTTGAGCCCCGTCGCATCCAGCGAGGTCACATGCACCTCCCCGCCGAGCAGGGCCCACAGGTTCACCTGCGCCACAGCCTCATCTAGGGCAGCCACGGCGCGGCCGTCCACATCCCGCACCACCACATCGCGAAGCACCACCTGGCCATCGAGGCCGTAGGACAAAGAACCCAGCTCAAACGTGCCCTCTTGCATGGCGCCGGCCACGAGTGTCCGCACTTGACCTTGAACCCAGGCCTGTCCAGAGCCGCTCAGAACCCAGAACCCAGCCGCACCCACACCCACGCCGAGCCCCACCAGCGCCACGGCGGCCGCACAACCCACTTTGCCGAGACAGCCCGACCACCGTCGCTTTTTCGATACCGGCACGGTGGGCTCGGTTCGCTCATCCACACCCTCGCCGGTCATATCGCCTCGCCGATGGCCACCGAGAGGTTGAACATGACTGGCGGCAGCCCACCCTTGAGATCTCGCGACACGCCGAGTGCAGGAATACGACGCGTTAACCGGGCATCTGGGATTGCATCACACCCGTAGTATTGGCCCTGATACCAGGTGGGGTCCGCCGGCTCGCCCGCCACCGTAAAGGCGTCGGCGCGCATGGGAGCCTGGTCCTCGGGGAAGACCGGTCGCACAGCGAGATCGACCCGAATGGGCCCAATGGGCGTGCCCTGTCGATAGCCGAGACCTCCGCCATATCGAATGGTGTTCTTCCAGTACTTTGGTTGCAGCTCGATCAGCTGAGACGTGAGCAGCCCGGCGTCCACAAAGGCCGCGAGGCCCCACCCTGCACGGGTGCGATACCGGCTTTCCAAGGTACTCAACAGCGCCAGGCGTCCGCCACGAGGCAGGAAGGTCGGGTTCGGCTCCAAGCGCTCAGGACCGGTTGGTTGCGCGAGGCCCAAGAAGCCGCGTGATCCGGTGGCCTGATCTCGGACCAAGCAGACGCAGTCATAGGCACCCACCTGGTTGATGCGGAAGCTTCGCATGTCCTGGGAGCCACCCATAAAAGCGCGTTCGGAGTAGGGAATCGCCTCACGAAGGTCCCGCGTGCCGGGCATCCACCGCCCGCGACTTCGCCACGCGACCGTCCATGGAACCGAGCGCCGATCGCGGGACAACCACGACCTGTAGAGCTTCGCTTCAGCGTAGAGATCGGTGAATCGTGGGGAGTTCTCGGCGAACGGGAGGGCTTGCCGGAACCCGAACTGGTAGTAGAACCCACCCCGCGGATCAAGAACTGGATCCTCACCTTTTCGCCAGTCTACCGTGAGCTGCGACTCCAACAACGCCATGAAGAAGGGGTTTCGACCGCCGGACGGATCGCCGCCAAAGGTCGCCGCCACCAGCAGCTCGTCGTTCTCGGACAGGTCACCACTTCCAAGCAGACTCCCCGCTCCCAAACGCACGAACTCCGCGGCCGGGCCGAAGTTGAGTACCACATCGTCCGAAAAGCGATGGGTCAGGCCCGCATTCAGTCGAGCTCGGGTGTACAGGAGTTGTCCGGACAACAGATCCCGCTGCAGGGACGCCCTCGCGGTGGTGTCCCACTTCTTTCCGAACACACGAGGCCGGGTGATGCCGACATCAAAGCCGCCGAGCAAGCGAGCCGCCCGGAAGCCGCCGACCAGCGGAATACCCGCACCCACATTGGCGCTCGCCTCCAGCTTGGCCAGCCGCCCGTCGATGTTGAGATGCTCGATTTCGGTGGATAGCCGCGGCGTAATGGTGGTGCCGTCATACCGCACGCCACCGCCCGCTCGGGCCTGTCCAAATCGGCCCTCGGTCACCGAGACGTGGACCGGCACTTGGTTCGAGCCTGGAGCGGGCTCTTGGGGCTCGACTTGCGCGACGCTAAACACGCCGAGGCTCACAAGGCGCTGCTGGGCCTTCTCCAGCTCACTAACCTTGAGCCGATCGCCTGGTTTCAAGTCAATTACGTCGAGTACATCAGCGGTGGCGACCCGCTCATTGCCCGTGATGCTGGGCGCGGCGGCCAAGTTCGACTCAGGGCCGGGATCCGCGTTGAACACCACGTCGACTTGACCCTCGCCCGGGACCGCCGTGATGGCCGCAGCCACTTCCCCAAACACATATCCGTGATCTCGAATCTGCCGCTGAAGCTTGTCTAGAGTATAGTCGACGTTTCCCAGTACAAAGGGTGTGCCAGGCTCCACGTATCCAGTGCGCTTCACGGCACCTTCCTGACCCGATCGCCACAGACGCTCTTCGAGGGTCAGCTTCGTCCCGGCCGGGTCGGCCCACACCACATCGAACGACCGAACCGTGCTGCGTGGTCCCAGAGTCAGGTGGCCCACGATCCGGACCACACCCGCCTTTCGTTGCAGCCCATCCCGCCGATACCGCACGGGCCGCAGCCGCCGCACCTGCCACCCGTCCACCCGAGCATCGAAAAAGCCCTGATGCGCGAGCCAAGTCTCGATTCGGTAGGTGTCATCCTGCAAGGCGTTGTCATCGAGGGCCGCGGTCCGCGAAAACGTGTTGAGGAGCGGCGTTCGCACGCCGAACCCACTCTCCTTCTGCCCCATCTGGGCCTGGATCTGCGCCTCGGTCACCTGAGGGAAAGGCCAGCCTAATCCTTTAATCTTGACCGATTGCACCAGGTCGCCGTCCACCCGCTTGCGCGCACCACGGCAGGCGCCGGCCACCAGGGCCAGCGCGACGAAAAAGAGGAGCGACAGTCGAACGGATGCATGCACGGCGCAAGCCTATCCCGATGCCCGCCAGCTCCAGTCAATTACGACAGCCGCCCGACCGCAGGAGCGCACTTGGGCGGCCTCGCAGGCATCCTCCACTTTGATGACGATCGTCCGGATCTACGCGCCCTGCGCGCGATGTCCGAGCGATTGGCGCACCGTGGCCCCGACGGCCAAGGGGAGTGGGAACACGAGCGCGTCGCCTTCACCCATAGGCGGCGGGCCGTGGTGCCTACGCGGTCCCGCCAGCCGCTGGTCACCGATGACATGGTGGTCATGCTCGACGGCTGGATCTACGACCACCTCAAGGTCGCCCTGGCCGCCGGAGACGACCGAACCGACCTCACAGACGTGCAGGCCTTGGCCCTGGCGTGGCGGCGATGGGGCACGAGCCTCACCGAGCACCTCGATGGGGCCTTTGCCGCCGCCATCTGGGACCGCAATGAGCAGGAGCTGCACCTCATCCGCGACCGCC
This sequence comes from Myxococcota bacterium, assembly GCA_045106515.1. Taxonomy (GTDB): domain Bacteria; phylum Myxococcota_A; class UBA796; order UBA796; genus REDI01. The sequence continues at coordinate 1,399 of JBGCER010000482.1, read as the reverse complement.
AAGGCATTCGCCCGCTCTACTGGGCCCGCGAAGGAGAGCGATTCGCCTTTGCATCGGAACTCCCTGCCCTTTTAGCGGTGCCCTGGATTCGCCCAGACCTGAATGGGCAGACGCTGTCGGAGTACCTCACCTTCCGGGTCGTGCACTCACCGCGCACCCTGATTCGGGCGATCAAACAGGTTGAAGCCGGCCACTGGCTTCGGGTTCGCGAAGGAGACCTGAGGGTCCGGCGGTACTGGTCAATGCCGTACCCCAAGCCTGGGGTGGCGGCGCCCCCGGCTGGACCCACCATCCAACTCCTGCAAGAACAGCTCGAACAAGGGGTTCGACGCCGTCTTGCACAAGACGCGCCCGCCGCCCTCTACCTCTCCGGTGGGCTAGGCAGCACCGCCATCGCCGCGGCAGCCCGACGGCTGGGTCACCACCTACCCAGCTGGACGATCGGCTTTGCAGACGACCCAAACCCCGAGTCTCCATTCGCCGGCCGGGTCGCCAGCTTGCTCGGCTTGGAACACCACGAAGTGGTTGTTGGAAGCCCTGAACTCGCGGCCTCGTTTGACCGAACCGTAGCCACACTCGGTCATCCCATCGCCAGCCCCGCCGCGCTGCTCCAGATGCTGCTCGCCGAACGCGTGAGCCCCCACGCCCGCATCGTCCTGTCCGGCGACGGCGGCGAGGAGCTGTTCGGCGGTCGGATGCTCGACAGCGCCACCGCTGGGCTGCGCCGCACGCGGATCGTCGGCCGCCTCCCGCGCCGAGCCCAAGGACCCGCCGCGCACCTGCTCACAGGGCGTGGGGCCGTCGATCACCCCCACCTCTTCGGCCTCGCCCGCGAGCTCGGAGGCAGCCACCTCTTCTCCACAGAACAGCGCCAGGCGCTCCTCACCGATGCAGACCAGGTGCGCCCCTGGGTGCGCCACGAAGTGTTGGTGCGATTCTACGAAGACGTGGAGACCGACCCCATCAACGCGGTGCTGCACGCCTTCCTCTGCTCTTGGCTGCGCGAGGAGAGCTTGACCCGCGCGGACCGCACCTCGGCGGCGACGGGCCTAGATGTACGGTTTCCCCTGCTTGATCGCGATGTGGTGGAAGTGGCAGCCTCCCTGCCAGGGAGCTTTAAGAGCCGCCGTCGGGGCGGGGCCTTACGAACGCGCTGGCCCCTTCGCGCCATGCTCGATGGCGTGATTCCGGCCTCCCTCATCAATCGCCCCAAGCGCAGCCTGCCTGTGCCGATGGACCGGTGGCTCGCCGGTCCAGGCCGCCTCTTCTTGGCGGACCGCTCAGAGCGTCTGCAGTCTCGGCACCTTCTCTTTCGGCCTGCAGCGATCCGCGACCTCGTGCAAGACGTGGCTCGTCGACCTGGGGCCGGCATGCAGTTGTGGAGCCTATTCATTTTGGA
>JBGCER010000481.1:0-5129 GCA_045106515.1 Myxococcota bacterium | reverse complement strand
GCGATGGACTCCTGCACCAGGGCCTGGGAGAGCATCCGGTAGAGGCCTACATCCTGCGGAAGTGTGGTGTCGTAGCCGAATAGCGGCGTGGTCATGAAGCCCGCTCGGCAGAAGAAGCCCAGCACGGCGTCGATGCGGCCGTCTTTGCGCAGAGCGCGCACATGCAGGGCCCCAGCGAGGGCGGCTCGCAGGAACCGGTCGGTCATCGCTGGGTTGTGCTTGCTGTATTTGTCTAGGTATAAGGCGTCGTATAGGCTGCGAAGTCTGGGCGCGTCTTCTGCGGTGAGGGAATCGGGGCCGATGACCTCGTAGCCGCTGTTCCGCAGGTGCCGTCGATCGTGCTTGAGGTTCTTGGCGGCGCGGTGGTGGGGATCGTTGGGGTCCCACACCCAGCAGGAACGCGCGGGAACGGGGCGATAGCCCGCGGCCTGGAGTTGGGCGGCCAGGGGCTCGTCGCGCCACTGATGGACCGATCGCCAGGCGAGCGCGTGGGAGGGGAATTGGTCGACCAAGGCCAAGGTCAGGGCGCGGAGGCTGTCGGAGCTCAAGTGCGGGTGCAGGTTGGTGCTCACACACCAGTTGTCGATGCACACCAGGCGGTCCACCTTGCCCGCGTCGAGCACCGCGCCGAGCCCCGAGAGTGCTGCTTTGAGCGTGCCACGCAACACGGGGTTGTTCAGCTCGCGCAGCTCCTCGCCGGCGTAGTCCACATAGGCGTTTCTTGGGGAGACCACCCAGGCATTGGGCGCTTTGCCATCATTGATGGTGTAGGGAAGAACTTGGTCTTCGACGATGGCGATGCGCAGGTCCGTGTGCACATTCGACAGGTGTGCCGTCACTCCGTCTTCCAGCATGGGCTGCAAGAAAGCGCGCGCCCAGGCTCCATCTTGGGCAGCCCCCCAGTCCGCATCGGTCGGCCGCTCGACGAACCTCACGCCTGACGGGCCCACGCCAGGAACGACTCGGGGTCGGCGGCAATTCGGGATCGCAGGTCCTCGGGCACCACGCCCGCGCGGAGCATGACGGCGGTGGCATCGAGGCCCAAGACCTGGGCCAATCGGTCCAGGGACTCGGCGGAGAGGCACTTCTCGCCACTCTCGACTTTGGAGATCCAGGAGCTGGACACGCCCAGCTGCTGGGCCAAGTGTTGCTGCGACAGGCGAAGGTGGGTGCGATGGGCGCGCAGCCACTCACCGAAGGGCGCTGGGGCGCTCTCGCGATCGGTGGGAACGGCGGTGGGGCGGGGCTCCTGGGCGGGGGTCTCGTCGGCGGCGGGCCAGGTGAGGCGAGCCCAGGCGCTGTGGTTGTGGATGGACTCTTGGTTGTCGGCCACCACCTGAACGTAGTCGACGCCAGGGATGCCTCGCAGGCTCAGCACCGTCTCGCGCACCAGGTCCTCGACGAACCGCGGCTGGTCATAGGCCAGCTCGGTCACATACTTTTCGTCTTCGCGCTTCAGGAGCGCCCACACGGGCGAGCTCGCTGCTGCTTCGACCGCGTCAATGACATCTTCGATCCACACCATCTTGCGACCGCGCACCGTGGCTGTCACCGTGCTTCGCTGGTTGTGGGCGCCATATTCGCTGATGGCCTTGCTGCACGGGCAGAGGCTGGTGACGGGCACCGCGACGTGTAGCGTAAAGTCGAGTTCATTCCCCGTCTTCTTGGCCTCGAAGGTGGCCTTGGTGTCGAGCCATGATGCCACGCCACTCACCGGCGCTTTCTTTCGGACGAAGTAAGGGAATTCGGCGTTGAGGTAGACTTCGTCGGCGTCCAAACGGCGCTGGAGCAACGATAGGAGATCAGGCAGGGTTCGTAGGGACATTTCGCCGCCCGAGGCCTCTAGGCACTCGACGATGCGGCTCATGTGGGTGCCTTTGCGATCCGCCGGCAGGCCTACCGAGATGTCGAGGGTGGCGACCGTCCCTTGAGTCGTCTGGCTTCGGTCGAGCACCTGCACCGGCCAGCGCAGATCTCGGATGCCCACCTGATCGATGGGCAGGCCCCGGTCATCGACCTCGCTGGCGTGGTCGGGCAGGGCATCGCGGACGTGACGATTCATGGGCTCTCCGAACGCCCGCGGTTTAGCCGCCTTGACTCCATGGGTCAACTATCGGTTGACTTGGTGGGAACAGAGGGGGTTGGGGTGGGGCCTGGGAGGACCGGCGCGGTTGGACCACAGAGGCAGGGAGCGAGCACGGAGGGGCTGGGGGTGGTTGCTGACTCCAAGTGGATGGGGCAAACTTCTCGTCAGATACGGGGATAATGTTGATGCCGGGTACACTATTGTGCAGAGTGGTCAAGTCTGTTTCTCGGCGTGAGCGAGGAATTTGGACTCGACACGGTGAGCGTGATTCGGGGCCAAAGCCTTGGCTTCGTAGTGGCGGGCGACAGAACCAAACAGTACGCTCTTACATGCAGGCATTTCGGAGTTCACCATGAGATCTCGTACCCTCGTACCCTCGTACTCCGGCACCATTAGCGGCAGCTGCAGCAACGATCGCCGTCAGCTTGTTCTCGGCGCCAGCCATAGCAGCCACGTACACCGTGGACGCGTTTGATGAGGCCGTGGCCGGGTACGATGGCAACTGTACCGCTGACTGCACGCTTCGCGACGCCATCACCATGGCCAATAGTAATCCCGGCTCCGACATTATTGAGGTTCCGATCGGTTCCCCGGACATCATCCTCGCGATCGCCGGGGCGTCCGAAGACAACAACACCACCGGAGACCACGACATCTGGGACACGACCGCGGGCACAACGCTGACCATCCGTTTGAACGGTACGCGGGTCGTCAATCAGGCGGGAGTCGCACACCGCTTGTTTCATGCCCTTGCGACAGGATCCGGTCGTCACGCCGTTACGCTCGTCATCGAGAACGGCCAAGTCGTTTCGGGCCACGCCATGAATCAACCCGGCGGTTGCGTATACGCCGAGGAGGCACCGCTAGTTCTAGATGAAGTTCGGTTTAAATCCTGTGACTCCGAGTGGGTCTTCGCGGGCGTGACGGGGGGCGGAGCGGTTGCGGCGATGGGTGGAGCCACGATCACCGACTCCGCGTTCAACGACAGTCAAGTGACGGACGCGGACGGTGGTGCCGTCTATGTCGAGGGTGACTTGGAGATCACGGACACGACGTTTGAAGACAACATCATCGTAGGCCCGACGGGACGAGGGGGCGCGGTGCGCTGGTCCGGTTCGGGCAATACTGCTGAGCTGACCAACGTGACCGTGGACCGGTGTTCTTCACAGGTTAACGGGGGCGGCCTGTCGCTCCGAGATGCGACCGGAGTTGCCCGGTTATCCGGTATTGACCTCGATGAAAACGAGACGGGCGGCAACGGGGCGAATCTCTGGACTGACGTCGACGACCTGGCTGCCACCGAGGTTGTTGCCACGGGTGGATCGGCGCTAAACCGTGGCGGAGGGTGGTACATGATCCCGGGGACGGGCCCCGTCGGGCCGGGCGTGTTGCCCGTGTGTGACCGCTGCGCATTTACCGGGAATGAAGCTGGAACAGAAGCCGGTGGCGTTGGTGTACATGTGCGAGCGGGCACGGCGGGCGGAACGTTCGTTTTTAGGAATACGACGATCGGAGAAAACAAGTCCGGGATGTTCTCGGGGGGGCCTGGGACCAACCCGGGCGCGGGGTTCTGGCTGGCAGGGGGAGCGGCTGGTGGTTCGGGCCCATTGCGAGCTGTGACGACGCTCCTCCAACATGCAACCGTAGTGGACAACCTAAATGGCGCCGGTTTGAGAGTAGATCTCCACGTTCAAGACCCCGTGCTGACCATCGCCATGGAGCATTCCATCGTGGACGGTCCGTGCGAGGCCACGGTTCCTCCCCCTGGGGTTTTTCTCTCGCTCGGCGGGAGCGTTTTTTGGACTGCCGTCGGGGCGCAAAACTGCCCTTTGACTGGATCGGATACCAACCCAGCAGCCCCTGGACTCTCGGTGTTTACAGCCGGTGCGGCCACACTCGTCACGTCGCCGAGCCCGCATTACGACAACTTGAACGCTCCAGCCTCCATCGATTTTGTGACCTGTCCCGCAGCGGTGACCGTCGACCAACTCGGCAACGCGCGACCTACTGGAGCTGGCCTGTGTGACTCTGGAGCGGTCGAGCAATGAGCCCCGCCCACACAGACCCCCATCCGCTCGCGATTTCACTAGCTCTCGTTGCGCTGTTCCTCGCCCCGGCCTGTGATCGCGCGGGCCTGCGGCCTATCGAATCGGACACGACGGACAACACCGACTCTACCGATCTCACCGACGACACCGATCCCATTCCCACATGTGAAACCTTCGAGCGCATGGCCCAGGGCATCGAGACCGTCGAGTGCCGCGTTCCCTTCGGCTCCTACACGTTCACCGAGACATGGCGTTATCCGGTGCTCAACCAATACCGCCCTCCGCTGCTCGCCCACCTCGACGACGACAATGGCGATGGCAAGGTGGGTGAGGGCGATGTCCCAGAGATCCTCTTCCAGCGCCAAGTCTATCGCGAGCTACCCAACCACGGCGTTTTTGTGGTCGACTCGGTCACCGGTGAAGAGAAGGACTTTTGGCCGGGGACCCATCCAACCGCGTATGTGGATATGGGTTTTGGCCCCGGGCTGTTTGGGTGGGGCGTGGAATGGGGCCTGTTCCTGCCGAACGCGCGAGACCCATCCGTGACGTTCACCGTTCCAGATCTGCCCAACGGAGATGGTCGCTGCCGCCCCTTTTCCCCGACCGACTTCGCGGAAGTGGATGGCGACGGGTTCGTCGATATGCTTCGTCCCCATGGGTGGCACAGCCCGAGCCAGGACGCCGGGTGGGCCACCCACGGCGATGGCTTTTCGGAGCTCATCTGCTTGAGCGCGTCGCTTGCCATCGACGACGGCTCGTCCAAACACATTGTGAGCAGCCGGCGGATCTACAATGCGCAGGGACGCCTGCACTGCGAAGCTGAAGGGGTGACGGACGGGCTCGCCTACCCGGCGGACTATGATGGGGACGGTCGACCTGAGGTTATGCTCATCTCTACAGACGGCATCGCGCTCTTCGATGAGAACTGCACAGTCATCGAACGCACAACCGAGGTACGGCAGCCGCTTGTTGCCCTGGACCGACATGCCAAAGTC
>JBGCER010000480.1:0-5633 GCA_045106515.1 Myxococcota bacterium | reverse complement strand
ACCTCATACCGAAGAAGGCGGGATATTCGGCGTTACTTACAGTATGCCGAGGAGCATCGGCTCTGGAGCGAAGCGTGCTCCTGGGCGCACGTCCTCTCGTTTACCGAGGAAGCAAATCCGGAAGCTGGCGAAACGCTCGGCCTCGATGGCTGATCGCGTTCTTCTCGTCCATGCTCAGCTGTGCCATGGTTCGGCCGGGAGCCTCATCCGGTAGGAATAATGGGTCGTATCCGAAGCCTCCCTCCCCCAGGTAGGTGGTGCCGATCCGGCCTTCGCAGCGACCGTCTGCGGTGCTGCGCACGCCCTCGCCGACCAGCGCGAGCACGCAACGGTATCGGGCAGCTCGATCTTGTCGTCCCTCCAACTGCTCCAGTAGATACCTATTGTTCCCGTCGTTGGTGCCTTCTGGAGAGAAGCGTTTGCTGAACACGCCGGGGCGTCCATCGAGGGCGTCAACCTCGATCCCGGAGTCATCGGCACAGCAGAGTAGGCCTGTGGCTTCGTGGACGAAAGTTGCCTTTTGTAGGGCATTGTGTTCGAAGGTGTCGCCGTCTTCGGGCAGCTCCTCGGGTAGTCCAGTTACGTCATCCAACGAGAGGATCTCAATGTCGAACCCCGCTAGGATCTGACGGATCTCGGTCAACTTGTGGGCGTTGCGGGTAGCCAGGAGCAGCTTCATTGGACCTCCGAGGCGACGGTAGCCGTCGACACAACAGCGGGCTACTCCGCGGGGCCGCGCTGCGGTGTGGAGGACTGCCATGGTTGAGCTAGACAAAGATGGTCTCGAAGCCGCCGTCGCGGGACGCACTGAGCTCGAAGTGTTGCTCGAGCAGCTCGAAGAGCTGGTCGCCGAAGGGGTTCAGTCTCCCGATGACGCGCTGGAAGTGGCGACGGTTGCTGGACTGGCGGCTCGCTTGGGTGCCTCTGAAGAGGCCCTCGCGGACGTGAGCACCTGGCGCGATCTCGATGGCGTTGAGATGGTGGCTGAAGCCCTCAAAGAGGTCGACCTAACTGCTCTGGTCGAGGCCCTCGACAACCTTGAGGGGTCTGACGAGCACGAAGTGGAAGAGACGGTCTCCGACTTCGATGATGTGGTGGCTGCGGCGGCCTGGTGTGGTCTGGCGGATCCGCTGCGGGAGTCGGCCAGGCAAGTGGCTGCCGCGATTCGGCTGGTGCCTGACCCCTTCGCCTTCATGTCTTCAACGGGGCGTGACATGGCGCGTTCGCGCCTGGTTGCCGAAGATCTGGGCCTCTACGACTACTGGCTCGCCATCGCAGAAGCTGAGACCTGGACCTGAATCGGTCATTTTTGGGCGATTCGGCCAAATATTGACCGCACAGGGCCGCCGAAAAAAGTCCGATTTCCAATCATCGGCTATGAACGCCGATTGTGATCCATGATCTTCGAGCACTGCTCGAAGGCTTGATCCTTGATCTCCGAGAGAGAGCCAGGTACTGTTCATGCGTTCAGTGTGGTGTCTGTCATGGGTACCCGACCGGGGGGTCGGCCATGGCGTCATCAGGGAAGGTGTGTATGTCCGAGGCCACAGCAGTGTCCCTCGACGCTCTTCGTGCGCGTATTCGCACGCTCGAAGGGCGACGGGTGGAGCGTCGACGCGAGTTGACGGGGATCGACGCGCTCGATCGCTTGACGGGTGGGCTGCCGCAGCCCGGTCTGGTCGAGCTGCATGGGCCAGCGGGCGGGGGCGCTACGAGCCTCGCAGCGGGGATCTTGGCCCGTCACACCCTCTTTGGCCGGCCCGTGGCTTGGGTGGATCTGGAGCGTCACGTCTACCCACCCGCGCTGGAGCAGCTCGGGGTTGATCTTCGCTACCTCCTGATGGTGCGTCCACCAGGTGGGCACGAAGTTTGGGCTGTGGAGCAACTCCTTCGCTCCGGGTGTTTTGCGGCGGTGGCTGTGGCGGGTTCTGGTCGGCTCGGAAGGGGAGGCTCTCGGTGGAGCCATGCCGCTGAGCGAGGCCACAGCACAGCGATCGTGGTTGGGCGGACCGCCGAACGGTCTTTGCCCGCAGATCTGCGGCTCTCGGTCGGTCCTCAAGGCATCACGGTGGTTCGGGACCGCAGCGGGGCGTTTGGCCGTCAGCAGCCTCTTCCCATGCGCACCGCCATCGCAGACCCTTGGCAGCGTGAGCGGGTGCGTGCAGCGTGTGGCTCGCCCCCATGAGGCACCGAAGCGGTCTTGTGCTGTTCCCCGGTCGGCAGCCTCTGCTGGAGCCGGCGAGCCCGCCTCCAGAAGTGTCGGAGTCAGAGCTCGCGACACGACAGACTCCCGCGGGGGGACGGGGCCGAGCGTCTCGGGTTCTCGTCCTGCACCTACCGGCGTTCGCTCTCGAAAGATGTGGCTTTGAAGCGGATCAGATCGCGGTGTGCGCGGCCGAGGTCAAGAGCGCCATGCGTCTGGTGGCCCTCACTCCAGCGGCCCGAGCAGCGGGCCTGCGTGAAGGCATGACCGTGTCTGAGGCTCGCGCGTTGGAGCCCTCACTGCTCGTACAAGATCACGACCCCATCGGCCAAGATGTGGACCGGCAGGCCTTGCTCGAAGCCTTTGCTCCGTTCAGCGATCGGGTGGCTCCTTGGTTCGACCAAGACCTTGTTTTAGAGGTGAGTGGCACTGCGCATCTCTTTGGCGGGGAGTCCGGCGTGTTGGAGCGCGTGTGTGAACGGGCCCAGGACTTGGGGCATGAATGCGCAGCATCTATCGCTGATGATGCGCTTATTGCCTGGGCTCTCGCCGCCTTTGGTGCCGGAGGTGTCGTACCGAACGCCCAAGGCGGGCCCGCTGTAGAAGGCCTGCCCATCGCTGCGCTTCGACCCTCTCCAGAGCTCGCGGTCTCTCTCGAAGTCATCGGGGTACGTCGGATCGGAACCTGGGCCGCGCTGGATCCGGCCTCGGTTGCGGGGCGCTACGGGCCCGAAGGCGTGCGACTTCATCGGATTGCTTGCGGTCAGGTCGCATCACGCTTGCCTTGGCAGCCATCCGAGCCCAGCGGCGTCTGCGAACGCGTGGTGTTGGGTGGCCCTACAATTACTCTTGAACCTGTTCTATTTGTGCTTCCTGGCCTTCTGGTTCGCGTTGCAGAGGCGCTGGCCCGACAAGACGCCATGGCGGTGCGGGTGGCCGTTCACTTGGTGTTGGAGCGGGGGCCTGCGCATGTTGTGCGGGTCAGGGTGGGCCGGCCCACTCGAGACCCCCAGCGGCTGCAGAAGCTCATCCATGCGCGATTGGAGCGCGTTCGCCTTGAAGCGCCGGCTGTCGAGCTGATGCTGGAGGTCGAGGAAGAGACGGCGGAACAGGGATGGCAACCAGGTCTGCTGAGTCGAGCCGAGGCCGCCGAGGACATCGATGATCTACTGGCGCGACTCACCGATGCCCTGGGAGAGCCCATGGTGATCAACCCGGTACACGCCGACACCTGGTGCCCAGAACATGCGTGGACAGGGCGCGCCTTTCACCCCGGCGCGCCGCTGCCGAGGCCCCCACAACACCGCAAAGCGGGCGATGATCCTGTGGCAGAACAGCAGCATCTCGAGGTGCCGGGCCCTCGCCCCCGACCCAGCCTTCTCTTGTCGAGCCCCCACCGGGTCGAGGTACGGGCGCGCTCTTCTGTGCCGGTCCAGGTCCGACAGGAGGGGGCCTGGCGTGTCGTGCAGCGGTGCGAAGGGCCCGAGCGCATCGAGGGGGGATGGTGGCGAGAAGATGGGGGTTGGTGTCGTGACTATTGGGTGGTTCAACTCGAAGGCTGCGCGGGATGGTGCTTTGTTGATGAACAACGCCGATGGTGGTGGCATGGATGGTTTGACTGACGCGCGTAAAGCACCACACTGATCCCGTGGTGGGACAGTCAAGGAAGGTCAAGGGGTCTTTGCGCAGCGAGCGGAACGATTAAGTAGATAGTGGAGGTGACCATGAAGGTCGCAGCACATCCAATGCTCGTCGCGGTGGCTCTTGGCTTGTTGAGTCCATCAGCACTGGCCGCCGATCCGAGTGAAAGCAAGCGGAGCGGTGCCGACAAGCGTCAAGAGCGCCGAGTTGCCTCCCACAGCACGCATGAAAGCTCCTCTTTGAGCAGCACTCTTGAACGTACAGACGTGGAAGATGCCCTCGAAGACGAAGATGCTCCTTACTGGACGCAGCTGACCTTGGTCGATGGCGATGATGACGCCGCTGCATGGCGTAAGTCGAGCTAGTCCGCGTTTTTTCGAGCAGAATGAGCGAATGTAGGCCTCGGAGTGGCTCTGCGTTGATAGCTCTCCTGGCTAGCCGCACTCGGCCGAACGAAGCCTGAACCGCGTTGGCGGCGCCAGGGCCTAGCTGCGGCGACGGCGGCGGAGCATAGCCAAGGAACCCAGCAAGAAGGCCGCGAACCCGAAGCCTCCCGGGGTGTTGGCGCCAGACGAGCATGCACAGGGCTTCTCACCGTCCTGCGGCGGACAGTCATAGGCGTTGTACTGCTCGGGGTCGTCACAGTCCGGCACGTAGGTCGAGTCGTCTCGGGTATCCAAGAAGTTGGGCTGGCCATCTTCATCGTCGTCGCCCGTGCCTTCGTCGGTATCGGACTCACCATCGCCATCGGAGTCATCGTCTAGGTAGTTGGCGGTGCCGTCACCGTCGAAGTCCCAAGACCCTTCTTCGGACGTGGGAATGCCGTCGCCATCGTCATCATCGTCGTTGATGTCCGGGCTGCCGTCGCTGTCGGAGTCGCGCAGCTGGGGCTCCCCATCGACGAAGTCCACCTCTTCATTGTCGGGCACGCCATCGCCATCGAGGTCGGTGGTCAGTCGAGCCTGAGGATCGATCGCATCTTCGAAGCTGTTGAGCAGGCCGTCGCCGTCGGCATCGCCGTCTGGCCCGCTGTTGTCATCCGGATCCAAGTAGTTCGGGATCGTGTCGCCATCACCGTCGAAGGCATCGGACGGGTCGCCGTCGCCGTTGGGGTCGGGGTTCTCGTCGGCGGTCGGGATGCCATCGCCGTCGTCGTCGAGATCTTCGTAGTCAGGGATGCCATCCCCATCGGAGTCGGCGGCATCGGAGGGATCGCCATCGTCGGTGTACGCCTTGGTGTTCGTCGGCGGATTCAGCTCGAAGAGGGTGTTTACCCCATCATTATCGTCGTCTGGATCGAGGATGTCGGAGATGCCGTCGCCATCGAAGTCCTTGTTCTCCCACGTGGTCTCGTCGATCTTCGTCGCTTCGAAGTTGTCGTCGATGCCATCGCCATCGCTGTCGGCGTCGATGGAGTTGGAGCCGAGCTGCTCGACCTCGTACTTGGTGCGGATGGTGTCGCGGTCGGGATCGCCGAGGATACCGTCGCAGTCATCGCAGTCGATGAAGTTGGGGATGCTGTCCAAGTCCCGGTCGCCGGTGCCCTCGATCTTGTCAGTAACGCCGTCGTTGTCGGAGTCTAGGTCCAGGTAGTTGGGTAGGACGTGCCCATCGCCGGGCACCAGGTCAGGGTGCGAGGGGTCGTTGTTGTCGTAGAGCAAGCAGGTGGTGGCGCCCCAGCCATCGCCTTCATCACAGGCTTCGACCTCGGGAGGCTCGGCGTCTGCGTGGCCATCTCCTTCGGTCAGGGTCGTGATGCCGTCGTCGTCATCATCCTTATCGTGGGCAT
>JBGCER010000479.1:0-14497 GCA_045106515.1 Myxococcota bacterium | reverse complement strand
TCGTGTGTGCACCGCACTTCGATGCTCCGGACGAGTGTGGGCGGAATCGGAACACGAGCAAGAGGGCTGAAGGGGGAGTTACGGGCTTTGCAGGTGCCTATTGGAACGATGATGGACAGTGTGTCATCCTCAATTTGGGGGTAGACAGCGGCGAGTACCGGAGTTCCGAACCCGATGACTGGTGCAAGCTGGACTTAATGGACGACCCAGGGGGGTGCCCATGACCGAGCCGTCCGCTCGCCCGTTCACCGTTCGCATGGGGATTCGCCAAATCGCGCTGGCGCTCCTCTGGGTCCCCCTGATCGCCTGTACGAACGGAGGCACCACCGATACCTCCGACGCCACGGACACCGAAAGCGGGTGCCACCCTCTGGTCCCAGAGGAGTATTGCTTCCTTTGGAACCTGGACCAGCCATGCGAGCTCGGCGGGCCCCGAACCTACCGCGTCGTGGAGGCGGGGACCGTCGACGACTCTGGGTCCGGCGTCCTGACTGAGCGGTGGTACGGCTTCTATCCCGACGGCGAAGCGGACGACTTCGTCGACGTGGTTGAGCTTTCCGTGTCGACCTCTGGCTCGTACTCCGCCGCTGACCTTGACTGTCCGCAGTGCGACGTGGTGTTCGAGATCGAAGCCAAGGGCGTCGACGTGCAGTCGGGTTGGGCGTACGACGGCAAGGCTGAGGTGGTCGCGCTGGACTGGGTGAACCCCAATGGCGACTTCCAAGAGGACAAGTCCTTCGTGATGGCGCGGGGATATATCAACTCGCAAGGCAACTTGCAGGATGTGAAGCCCTCCTATGCTCGCGGCGTCTACGAGCCGACGTCGGGAACGCCAGGTGCTTTGCCGGGGGTCATTCGTTGGGAGCCGTTCTCTACGAGCGGCAGCTGCCGAGAGCGGTGGTAGGGCGGCCGAGAGCCCAAGCCCCCTCTACAGCGCCTCACCCGACAGCGGCACGTTCAGGATCTCCGCCCGCTCATTCCCGTCCGCCTGAAGCACGCTCAACGCGTTGATATCGAACACCCAATCCAGCTTTTGGTCGGACAGCCAGTGAATGGCGCCGCCTAGATTGTACTGATCGAGTCGATCCGCGGCCAGCGTGATGTGTGGGATCCACCGCTCGGGGCGGTAGTAGGCGAACACATCGTCGCCGAGCCCGCTCACGCTCTTCCACAAGGCCCGATGAAAGGCGTTGAGGCGGGGGTTTCGCACCAGCGGCATGTACAGGATGGTGCGCTCGCGGGTGAAGATGCCCAGCCCGGCCGTTCGGACGCGCAGCGGTGGGTGCTCTTTGGCGAAGGCACGGAGCTTGTCTTCGAGCTCGTTCGGGTCGTATTGGTTCGCCACGTGCAACGAGAAGTGGGGGAACTCGGCGGTCAGCTCGCTGTGCACGCCGAAGCGCTCTTGCAGCTCGCCCCACAGCTCGATGATCTGGGACCCATGGGGATCGGGCACGTTCGCGACAATGGCCTGCAGCACAGAAACTCCGACAGCGCCCCGCGCGTATCCGGGTTGACGGCCGCGGTCGATGAATACGCGGCTAGACTTCTTGCAAGTTCGCTTGGGTCGAGGTTGCGACTTCGAGAGGATCGATGAAGGCAATGGCGCCGTCTTTCACGACCGCTTTGATGTGTTGCAAGCTCTGAGGATCTTGCTCGATGAGCACTTGGCCCAAGGGCTCTCCCACCTGGCTATCGATGGCTCGGATGGCCGGTCGGGCGCCGTATTGCGGGTCGCTATTGTTGTCTGCCAGCAGCTCGACGACGTCGTCGGTCCACGAGAGCACTAGGTTGCTCTGCAAGGCGCGCTCGGCCAGGTGGGCCATGTGCAGCCGCACCACGTCGCGCAGGTCGTCGCCGGCGAGAGGGGCAAAGGGCACGATCTCGTCGATACGATTGATCAACTCGGGACGGAAGCGGTCTTTGACCTGCTCCATCAGCAGGTCCACGTCCAAGACGCTGCGCCCGCCGCCAAAGCCCATCCGGCCCTTAAGGGCCGCCTGGCTTCCGGCATTGCTGGTCAGGATGAACAGGGCCTCGCGGGCGTCGACTTCGCGGCCTTCGGCATCGGTGACGTGTCCCTCGTCGAAGAGCGACAGGAAGAGGGTCTGGACTTCGGGGTGGGCCTTTTCGAACTCGTCGAGCAACACGACGGCGTAGGGACGTCTGCGGAGCTTTCCAGTGAGCTGTCCGGGCTCACCGTGGCCGGCGTAGCCAGGAGGTGCACCGATCAGGCGACTGATGGTGAACTTCTCGGAGTATTCGCTCATGTCCAGGCGAATAAAGGCGTTGCCCTCGGGGAAGAGATTGTCGGCGAGCTGACGAGCCAGCTCGGTCTTGCCGACGCCGCTGGGGCCGACAAAGAGGAAGACGCCCCGTGGCTTTTTGGGGTCGCGAAGGCCGGAGCGTCCCAAACGAACGGTGCGGGCCAGGCGCTCGATGGCCATGGGCTGACCCTTGACCCGCTCGCCCAACCAGCTCTCGATGCTGACGAGCTTCTGGCGCTCTTCGGCGGTGAGCTGACCGAGTGGAATACCTGTTCGCTCCGAGAGAACTTGGGCGACTACAGTCGAGGTGACCACGGGGTGGCCTTCGAGGCTCGCTTCGGCACACGCCTCGTCCACCAAGTCCAGCGCCTTGTCGGGAAGGCGGCGGTCGGGAAGGAAGCGCACGGCGAGCTTGATGCAGGCGCGGAGCGCGGCATCGTCGATTTCAACTTCGTGATGCTCGGCGTATCGATGGGACACGCGACGCAGCAGGGTCAAGGCGTCTTCGGGGCTGGGCTCTTCGATGTTGACCGGCTGGAAGCGCCGCTCCAACGCCGAGTCAGACTCGATGTGCTTGCGGAACTCGGCCATGGTGGTGGCACCGATGACCGTGATCTCACCGCGGGCCAACGCAGGCTTGAGGATATTGGCGGCGTCGAGGCTTCCACCCTCGGTGCGGCCCGCGCCGACGAGGGTATGGATCTCGTCGATAAAGAGCACGATGCCCGGCGTGGAGCGGGCCTCTTCGACCAGCTTCTTGAGCCGATCCTCGAAGGTGCCGCGGTACTTGGTGCCGGCCACGAGCGAGCCCATCGACAGCTCGATGAGCCGTAAGTTCGCCAGGCGAGCCGGCACATCGTCGGCCACGAGGGCCTGTGCGAGCCCTTCGACCACGGCGGTCTTGCCGACGCCGGGATCGCCGATGAGCAGGGGGTTGGCCTTTTGGCGCCGGACGAGGGTCTTCATCACGGCGCGAATTTCGGTGTTCCGCCCAATGACTTCGCCGAGCTTGCCCGCCAGTGCCAGGGCGGTGAGGTCACGGCCTTGCTCGTCGAGGGTTGGCGTCGCGCTCTCCTCGGCGGCGTCTTCGGCAGTATCGAGCGTTTCGCCTTGGTTTTCTACACGTCGAAGCTGCGCTTCACAGAAGGCCTTGCCGTCCAATGCGAACTGGCTTCGGGGGTCGATGTCCAGGGCCTGGCTCCACAAGGGCAGGGCCTCAGAGAACCGATGCAGCGCATTGAAACTGGCCGCCTTGCCTTGAATGGCGAAGGCGTGGCGCGGCTCCTTGGCCAAGGCGCGGTCGAACCAAGCCAGGCTCTCGGCGTACTGCCCGAGCATGCGCATGCACTCGGCGCGGCCCGCCAAGGCATAGAGGTAGTCTTGCCGCACGGAGAGGGCGCGGTCGTAGGCGGTAATGGCCTCGCGGTAGCGCTCGTTCTTGCGGTGAGCTTCGCCAATATTGGTGGCGGCTTGGTGCGAGGTCGGGTCTAGGGCCAGGCAGCGGCCATAGGCTTCGATGGCCTGAGCGAAGCGGCGGTCGTCTTCGAGCACCATGCCGAGTCGCAAAGCGGCTTCTGCCGAGGTGGGGTCTAGCTTGAGCGCTTCGCGATAGGCCGCGGCTGCGCCCTCGCGATCGCCGGACTTGTGCAAGCTCCGGCCTCGCTCCATCGCATCGCGAGTGGCTCGGCTTGCGGATGTGGCGTTGGCGCTCGCCGCGCGTTGGGTCCGAGCCAGACAGTGGGCCAAGCCTCGCTTGACGAAGCTGCTCGATGGGTTCTCTTCACGGGCCGAGAGCCAGAAGGGACGCGCCTCGGCGTAGCGACCCAGAGCATTGAGGGCGGCGGCTTTGCCACACAGGGCAAAGTAGTGTCGGCGCTGTACATCGAGCACGGCGTTGAACCCGACCAAGGCCTCGTCGAATCGGCCGAGCAGGCGCAGGGTCTCGGCGCGGCCAGAGAGCACCCGCAGGTCGTCGGGCGCATTGTCAGAAGCGTCATCGTAGGCGCTCAATGCGCCAGGTAGATCCGCGTGTTTGCGCAGACAGTCTGCCTTGTGAACCGAGGCTTCGACGTGTGCCATATTTCGCAGCAGGCACGCATCAAAGGCGCGCACCGCCTGGGGGTACTGGCGCTCTTCTTCCCAGGCCACACCCTTGAGGAACCACGGTTCGTGCCAGTCTTCGTCGGCTTCACAGGCTTTGCGAAGGGCGGCGATGGCCTCTCGTGTCCGACCTTGCTGAAGGTAGGCCCGTCCCATGTCGTAGTGCGTGCGAGCGCGAGACCGGGCAGGGTCTGAGTCGGCGTGGGGTTTGGAGGCCGTGTCCGCGAGGGCACGCTCGGTCTCGGCGGCGCCGGTGGACGCGAATGTGGAGTCGGGGTCCACGTCCAGCGAGCGTCTCCAGAAGACGAGCGCCTCTTCGAACCGGTCGAGGGAGTGCAGCGTGGCGGCCTTGCCCCGGAGCGCGAATGCGTGGGTGGGCTTGCGGGCGAGAGCGGCATCAAAGCCGGCGAGCGCATCGCGATTTCGCCCCAGCATGCGAAGGGCTTCGGCGTGCCCGGCCAACGCGAAGACGTAGTCACCGTCTAGCTTGAGCGCGACTTCATAGGCTTGAAGCGCCTCTTCGTAGCGATCGCACTTTCGCAGACACTCGGCGTAGTTGCACGCCGCGTCGACGCGGTCCGGCTCGATCGCCAGGTGCTCGGAATGGGCCTCTGCGGCTTCGGCCCAGCGATTGCTGCGTTCCAGGGCGGTGCCCAGGTCGGCTCTGGGGTTGCTCCACTCCGGTGCAGATTGGATGGCCTGGATGAAGGCATCGGCAGCCATATCTGGGCGTTCGTCCGCGAGTAGGGCGCGGCCCCACTCCCACCAGCGCTCTGCGTCGAGCCGGTCGCCCGAGGGCGGGGGAGGCTCGCTCTCGCTGGGCGCGATGGCATCTTGACTGACTTCGTGCAGCAACCGGCGGGTCTCGTCCCGGCCCTGTTGAGCGAATGACGATCCCGGCTCGAGCTCCAAGGCGCGGGTCCAGCTTGCGTCGGCCTCGGCGTACCGATTCAAGGCATTGAGCGTGGCGGCTTTGCCGCGCAGGGCGAAGGCGTGGTCGGGGTGCACGTCCAGCGCCTGACCGAACCAGTGCAGGGCCTGGGTGAAGCGCCCGAGCATCCGCAGGGTCTCTGCTTTGCCGGCCCGACCGAACAAGTGATCAGGTTGAAGCTCAAGAACTCGATCGTAGGCGGTGAGCGATGCCAGGTGACAACGGGCTTGGCGCAGGGATTCGGCGAGGCCGACGACCAGCTCCCCGCGCTCCGGCTCCAGCTTCACGGCCGAGCGCCACGTCTGGACCGCGTAGCTCCATTGGCGACCCCCCTCGTAGCAGCGGGCCAGTCGGCACGTGGCGTCGAGGTCGCTGGGGTCAGCGTCCACGGCCGCTCGATAGGCGGCCGCCGCATCGGCGTAGCGCCCTGCGGCTTCATGTTTTGCAGCCTCTTCGACGAGAGACCGTGCTTGGTCGCGGCGTGTCATGGTCGGTGCTCCGGACCTTGTGTCGCTCTTCGGATCAGGGGGCGCGCCTTTTCAGGAGGAAGTGTTCCAAACTTACCCTGGGACTGTAGCCTGCATCGAAGTCGTTGATGCACAGAGCGCTTTCCCGTCGCTTGCCCTACACGTCCAATGCGTCCAGATCTCGCAATGAGTCAGATTCCTCCATGAGAAAACGGTAACGATGGCTCGGGTCATTCCCCATTAGGTGCTGGAAGGTCAGGTTGGCGTTCATGAAATCTGGCACGACGACCTTGAGCATCCGCCGTGTCTGTGGATTCATCGTCGTTTCGAACAAGGTCTTGGCACCCATCTCGCCCAGACCCTTGAATCGTGTGATTTCCGGCTTGGCGCGCGGGGGCAGGCCGTCGAGGATCCGCTGCTTGTGAGCGTCATCATCGGCCCAGTGGGACGTCTTGCCCACCATCACGCGGTACAGGGGCGGCTGAGCGATGTGCACGTAGCCCTTCTCGACGAGCGGGCGCAGGTACCGGTAGAAGAAGGTCAGCAGCAGCGTCGTGATGTGGTGACCATCGGAGTCGGCGTCCATCAGCAGGATGATTCGGCCATAGCGAAGTCGATCCTCTCGGAGGTCATCGCCGAGCCCGCAGCCCAGGGCCGTGACGATGTTCGACAGCTCTTCATTGGCCAAGATCTTCTTGAGCGTCGCCTGCTCAGCGTTGAGGACCTTGCCCCGAAGAGGCAGGATCGCTTGGGTCTTTCGGTCACGACCTTGCTTGGCGCTGCCGCCGGCCGAGTCACCCTCGACCAAGAAGAGCTCGGTGCGATCGGGGTCGGAGCTAGAGCAGTCTGCGAGCTTGCCAGGCAGCGACAGGCGACCGCTTGTGGCCGACTTTCGACGCACGGTCTGCGCCGCTTGTCGTGATGCGGCACGGGCCTTTGCAGCCTGGATGGCGCGGGCGACGATGGCCTCGCCGCGGGACTTGTTGTCGTGGAGCCACTGCTCGATGGCGGGTCGCACCGTGCTGTCTAGGGTGCCGCGGGCGCTCGGGTTGTTGAGACGGTCCTTGGTCTGGCCTTGGAACTGCGGGTCCTTGGTGTAGAAGGACAGGATCGCCAACACGCCTTCGCGCAGATCGTCGGCGTTGATGCTCACGCCTCGCGACACCAGGTTGTGGGTGTCCGCGAAGCTGCGAACGGCCTTGACCAGCGCGTCTTTGAGGCCTTGCTCGTGGGTGCCGCCGCCGTCGGTGGGGATGCCATTGACGAAGCTGTGCCAATGATCGCGAGGGGACTCGGTCCACGTCAGCGCCAGGTCGATGCGGTCGTCCTCCACTTCTTTGTTGAACAAGAAGGGGCTGTCGACGACCGGACGAAGCTCCTGTCGTTGCTGCAGGGCGTTGAGGTAGTCGGTGATGCCACCTTCGTGCTCCAACTCGTAGGACTCGCCGTTGACCTGATCGCGAAACAAGACCCGCAAGCCCGCGTGCAGGTAGGTCTTCTGCTCTAGGACCCGAAAGATCACGTCGGGATCGAAGGCGGTGTCTTCGAAGATGGACGGGTCGGGCGTAAAGGTGATGGTGGTGCCCGTGCCGCGGGCCGCGCCGACGGACTCCACGGGCTTGCGGGGCACGCCACGGCGGTATTCCTGACGCCAGAGCTGACCGTCCCGCTTGACCGTCGCGGTGAGCCGCGCGGACAGCGCGTTGACGACGCTGCTTCCTACGCCGTGCAGGCCGCCGGAGGTCTTGTAGTTGTCGCCCTCGAACTTACCGCCTGCGTGCAGGGTGCAGAAGATGAGCTGTAGGGCGCTCACCTTTTCGGTGGGGTGCTCGTCGACGGGAATGCCGCGGCCATTGTCTTCGATGGTGACGGTGCTCCCATCTTCGTGCAGCTTGACGATGATGCGGCTGGCGTGGCCATTCATGGCTTCGTCGACCGAGTTGTCGACGATCTCCCACAGCAGGTGGTGCAGGCCGTCACTACCGGTGCCGCCGATGTACATTCCGGGGCGCTTTCGGACGGGCTCAAGCCCGTTTAGAACTGCAATTTGGCGGGCATCATACCCTGTAGATGCGCTCACTCTTCACCGCCATCTTCGGTGTCATCCCCAGGGACGTCGTCCGTCGGATCGGCGTCGTCTGCGTCGGGGTCATCGGTGCCGGGGATCCAGACCTCGGGTCCGGGCCGCACCCAGCTATCGATGCTACCTCGCTTGAGGATCACGCCGCCGCGATTGCCGCGGGAGCCACCAAACTTGCCTTCGCGAACCACGACCTCGCGGCCGTTATTGGTCAGGACCGTCAGGCCCTTAAAGCGCCCACTCACGAGGCCCGCAGCCACAACGCGGCCTTCCTTGGGCATCTTGATTCCGGTCACACCCTTGCCTGCGGCCTTGAGCAGCGGGGTGTCGTCGGTGGGGAAGACCAGTGCGTTGGCCGTCGATGAAACCAAGCCGACTTGGCCGCCTTCGGGCACCGGCATCACAATGAACACCGCGTCTTCTTTGCCGGGCCGGGCGTAGAGGCGGCCTCGCTTCGTGGAGACCTCACTGTGGTCGCTCAGAGCGAAGCGGAGCACTTTTCCGCCTTCCATGACCGCGAGCGCCCAGGGTTGGGGGGCGTCCTCGGATTCGGGATCGGCAGGGGGCACGTCGGCCCAGTGGCGCTTGTCATGGCTCACGACACCCACCACCCGCTCGCCGTCATCGAACGCGAACTGCCGCTGCACGGGCTCGCCGTAGCCGGTGGTGGCGGGGACCGCGTCGACGCGCAGCACGTAGGCCCGGCCAGAGCTGCCGAAGACCGTCAGGCATGAGCGGGTAGAAGCTTGCAGCAACCAGCTGATCTCATCGCCATCACGGGTGCGGATCTTGTCGATGTCGGTAAAGCTAGATTGCCGTTTAATCCAGCCATCTCGCGTGACGACCACATAGGCCGTCTCGTTGACGATGTAGGCGTTTTCGTCGAACGTAAGGTCCCGGACGGGCTCGCCGACGGTGGTGCGTCGATCGTCGGCGTAGAGCTTGCGCAGCTCCAGCAGCTCTTCGCGGACGACGGCCCAGAGCTCGCGGTCGCTGGCCAAGATGCCTTCGATGCGCCCGGCTTCGGCCCGCTTCTCTTCCAGCTCTTCGAGAACCAGCAGGATCTCGAGTTGGGCCAGTTTGTAGAGCTTGAGCTCCAAGATGGCGTCGGCCTGCACGTCCGAGAGTTCGAAGCGCTCAATGAGCTTTTCGTGCGCGTCGCGCTTGCCCTGGCTGGCTCGAATGATGGCGATCGCCTCATCGAGGCAGTCGAAGATGATGGCGAAGCCTTCGAGCAGGTGGATTCGCTCGCGCAGCTGTTCCAAGTCGTAGATGAAGCGGCGGCGGATGGTCTCGAACCGGAAGTCGAGCCAATGACGCAAGATCTCGCGCAGGGTGAGCTTGCTGGGCCGGGGCAGGCCATTGGCGCCGGGAACCAGGGCCGTCAGGTTCATGGGGAAGGTGGACTGCAGCGGGGTCTTCTTAAAGAGGTAGGCCATGACGGCCTCGGCGCTGGAACCTTGCTTGAGTTCGAGCACGACGCGCACGTCGTCGGTGGACTCGTCCCGCACATCGACCACTTGGGGCAGGCGCTTTTGTTGGACTTCCAGGCCGATCTTTTCGATGAGCTTGGCCTTGTTTTGGCCATAGGGGATCGAGGTGAGGATCACCTGACGTCGACGTCCGTCTTTGTCTTCGTGCCAGTCGGCGCGGATGCGGAACGAGCCGCCCTTGTTTTCGTAGAAAGAGAGGATCTCGGCGGGGTCGTTCATGATCCGACCCCCGATGGGGAAGTCTGGACCGCGGACGAATTGGACGAGGTCCGCGACGGTCGCATCGGGGTTGTCGATGAGATGCACGGTGGCGTCCACGACCTCGCCCAGATTGTGCGGAGGAATGCGCGTCGCCATGCCGACGGCGATGCCTTCGCTGCCATTGATGAGCAGTTGTGGGACTTGGGCGGGAAGAACGATGGGCTCGAAGCGCTGGCCGTCGTAGGAGGGACGGAAGTCCACTGTGCGCTTCTTGATCTCCGACAAGAGCTCTACGGCGAGCGGTCGAAGGCGGCACTCTGTGTACCGAAAGGCCGCGGCGCCATCGCCATCGAGGGAGCCGAAGTTGCCTTGACCGTCGACCAGGGGGGCGCGAAGCGTGAAGTCCTGGGCCATTCGGACCAGGGCGTCGTAGATCGAGCTGTCACCGTGGGGGTGATACTTGCCCATGACATCGCCAACGACCGCGGCGCACTTGCGGTATCGGCTGTCGGGCCGAAGGCCGAGCTCGTTGTACATGGTGTAGAGAATGCGTCTCTGCACAGGCTTGAGGCCGTCGCGAACGTCTGGCAGAGCGCGGCTGGTGACGACCGACAGCGCATATGCGAGGTATCGCTCGCGAGTCGCCTCGTGCAGAGGCACGGGCTGCACGTCCAACATGGGGGGGCTCCGAGGGGGCCGAGGCAGTGGGGAGGGAGAGCGGCAGGAGAGGGGAGGGGCCGGGAGTGTAGCACGGCCGGTGCATCGCGCGTAGGGTGCACTCCTCATAGACTGCTCTTGTGCCTTGTCGGAGACCGATGCGCTCGCTGGCTGCCCCGTTGATGTTGTGCCTCTCGATTCCGGCCGTCGCCGGGGGATCATCTGCATCACAGAACCAGGAGAGGGTCGTGACGCGCGTGGTGGTGCAAGGGCCTTCAGCATCGGGCCAAGGCCACTGGCGCGATCCCGGCACACACCCCTCCTTGAACGCCTGGCAGGAACGCCGCTTTTGGAGGCAGATCCTTGCGGATGGGCCGGTTGGGACCGTGCGCTGGTGGCAGGGGCTGTCCCCGATTCGGGCCTTCGGACTGGGGGTTGTGGCCGGCCCAGCGCTGATCACTGAGGTCGAGCGAGAGGTGGCTCGACAGCTGGAGCGGCGCAATGAGGGCGCCGAGGCGCTCCAGATACGAGTGGTGCCGCGGGGCCGGAAGCGAGCCGATCTGGTGATCGAGGTGGTGCTGGATGAGGGCGTGCCGACGCCCGACGCCGATCCGCTCGGCCTGGACGGCGTGGAACGCGTGGACGAGCTGAGCATCACCGGAGGCCCCACCGGGTGGAAAGACAGGGCGGATCGCCACCCCGAGGGTGGGGCGGTGTCCCGGCGCCTGCGGGCGCTGGCCCAGCGGGCGGGCGTGGAGACGGTGGACGTGCGTGTGCTGGATACCGAAGACGGCCAAGGGCAGCGGGTTGCGGTGTCGGTGCAGCGCCGTCCGAGCCAGACGTGGTCGCCGATCGCGGAATTGACGGGGCCCGCCACACTCGGGGGGGCCGCAGGCGGACTGGCATGGCAGGGCAGAGGCCTAAAAGGCGCCATTCCGCGGGCGGACTTCTCCGGGGCGCTCGGGTATGTGATCTACCAGGGCTGGCAGCCAAAGATTGAGTTTCAACGCGGAAACCATGGGCCAACAGGTCACCTGGCGGGCTCTGTGGATCTGGCCCCGGACTTCAGCACGGTGCGCGCGCATGGAGCGGTGCGCGGCGAGATCCTGGCTCGGCCCGGCTATCGCGGTCTTCAGGGATGGGGCGTACTGGGGGCTGCGTGGCAGCCGGCCCGCAAGACCCGGGCCGTCGTGGGGATGCGCGGGAGCGTCTGGGCTCATCGTGCAGCATCGGGGCAGGAGGCCAATTTTCGCCGGCTATTCGAAGAAGGCCCTGCGCCCGTGTTGGCGCGAGGTAGCCTTGTGGCGGCTCATGTGGCCGTCGATCATGGACCTCGCCCGCGGGCCCATTTGCGGCCCCTGACGCGAGTGCAGCTCAAGGCGGATCCGGTGGGATGGGTGCTCTCGGACACCGACCCGGTGCGATTCCATCGGGCGTGGGGTCGATTCGACCGCTTCGCGCGATTGTGGGACCCGCGAGCGATGGGTGTCGTGTCTGCCGAGGCCGGATTTCTGGGCGGACCCGGTGGCGCGAACCCGGCGTTGTCCGAACGCTTTCATCTAGGATCCACGACCCTCCCAGGTCGGGGTTGGCGCGCATTGCCCGCACCCGGGGTGGCGTTCCCAGACGCCGATGAGCCGCGCATCGGAGGGGAGGTCATGGCGGCCTTGCGAGCCGAGTTCCGCTACGACCTGGCCCATGGGGTGCACGCCATCGGGCACGCAAATATCGGGCGGGTCTGGTTGCCAGATCTCAAGACGCCCGCCCTGGCCGACTTGGTGCCTGCGGTGGGCACGGGATTGGGCGTGCAGACGCCCATCGGTCGGTTCGACCTGATGGGCGCGGTGTGGTTGGGAGCCTGGCAGGGGCCGGGTCCGGCGCCGCCGCGGCTGGGCCTGCATATGTTCTTAGTGCCGTAGAGGGGTGGTGCTGGCGCGCCTTACTTGCGCGCGATCAAGAACAACCCCGCCGTCACCACGATCGCTCCACCCAAGATCGCGTTCCAACCGGGGATGACACCCCAGATCACGAGGTCGATGCACACGGCCCAGATGGGTGTGGTGTAGCCGGCGGTGGCTACGACTGAGGCGCTGTCGGCCCGGTAGGCGTAGGTCATGAACATCTGACCGGCGACGGCGCAGATGCCGACACCCGCCAGGGGTGCCCACAGGTGCAACTCCGGCCAATGCAGACCGCTGGTCGCGACCAACGCAGCCCCCGAAACGACAGAGATAAACACCTGAAACCACAGCACGATGACGAGCGGTTTGTCCGTCGCCGTGAGCTGCCGAATGCACAGGTGGGCCAGTCCGCTAAACACGGTGGCCGCCAGCGCAGCCACGCCAAAGAGGCTGCCGACCTGGAGCTCTGGCGCGATGAGGATGGCCGAACCCACCAGACCCATGGCGATGATCACCCACCCCCACGCGCCGCTGCGCTCGGAGCGGCCTAGCAGGAGCGGTGCGAGGGCCGCGATGACGATGGGTTGCAGCTTGCCCAGCAAGGTCTGATCGGTGATCGCCAGACCCTTTGCGGCGTAGAAGTAGCAGAGCATCGCCGAAAACCCGAGGGAGGCGCGAAGTGCCAGCAACCAGGGGCGATGGGGTCTCCACGGCACCCGCGAAGCCATCCCGACGATGAGGGGTAGCGACACCACGCCTCGCCAAAAGATGACGTCTAGGGTGGATAGTTCGGCGCGCGCGACCTTGACGAACGACACCATCAACGTAAACGAGAGGCCCGCTACCACCATGAGCAGCGGGCCTTTGCGCAGGCCCCAGAGGCGTTCTGGGCCCGGCGGATCGATGGGCGAGGGTTCAGTCACGCGGGTGGATAGCCCGGCGGCGCTCGGCGTCGGGCCGAACCGAGCCGCCGGACCCGCTCCGGTGTGGCGCCCTACAGGGGGCAGTCGAGGGTGACGGTCCAGGATTCGACCGTGCCATTGACGAAGGCGTCGGTGTCCGCGACGACCAAGGTCCAGTCTCCATCGCCCGAGGTGCCGTCGAAGTCCGCGAGGCCCGCCCGGGTGAACAGGTCATCATCGCCATTGCCGCTCAGGTCGGTGCCGCTGGTGGCGTCGAACTCGCCGATAATATCGTCGACGAAGGTACCTTCGTTCTCCCACAGAGCCACGGTGGTGGCCGGGCTCTCAAGGTCGATGGTGACGTCGCCGCGGTAGCCGTGGGAGATGTCGGTCGTGACGTTGACCCCGCTGACCGTGGAACACCCGGACACGGTGAACGTGCCCTCGTAGGCGGGGCCGGCGTCCGTGAACGGGGCCTCTGGCGATGCGGAGAACGTCTTGGTCGTGGAGACGATGGTGTCCACATCGGCATCGACGTCGACGGCGAAGGCTTGGGGCACACCGGAGTCGCTCAAGTAGGCCGTGGCCACGACCCGGTTGCCGATAAAGTCTGCGCCGTCGATCCGCCCGAGGTCAGCGTCTGTCACGCCGTCTTCGTCGAGGTCCACAGCCAGGCCATAGGCGACCGCTCCCACATCACCCAGGTCGTCAGTGGCGCCATAGGCCAGGTCGTCCATCAGCAAGGTGCTGCTGTACACGTCGTAGACATCGACCGAGCCAATGCCTGGCGCACCATGAGCGCCAACGAGGCGGAAGTTGGTGGAGGGGTCGGCGACGGGCTCCCGGCCTAGGTCGACGGCGATGGCGCCGGGCGTGGCGCCATCGGTGGTCACCATCACCACGTGTGACGAACCAGGTAGGTACGTAGCCGAGGGAACCGTGACGATGACGGCTCCGCCAAGGCGTACGTCAAAGGCGTACTCTCCGAAGGGCAGAACTAGGCGGCTGCGCTCCTCAAAGTCCAGTGAGGTGGCCGCTGGAGCGCCTACAACGCCGGCTTCTACAACGCCTACGCCAGGAACGAGGTGCACCAGGTCAAGCGTGAAGACGCCCTCTTCGACCTGGGGCTCCCAGACAAAAGTGTCGATGGTGCAGCCGTCCGTCGCGATGATCACCTGGCTGGTCGGGACGGTCGTGGTGGCGGTGGCGGTGAAGCTGTCGCCTTCCCAGACGTAGCTGATGCCGGCTCCAGCAACGGAATACTGGAGGGTATCGGTGCCAGCCTGCTCGACGGTGACGACGGCCGGGTCGTTGGTGTACAGCGTGGCGTCGCCGCCGGTCAGTCCGGTGACGTCGATCGGCGCGCGACCGAAGCAGTCGGAGTCGCCGCCGTTGGTGCCATCGGTGCCATTGGTGCCGTCCGTGCCATTGGTCCCGTTGTCGCCGGCGATGCCCTGGTCGCCTTGTGCACCGACAGGCCCCTCTGGACCCTCACAAGCGG
>JBGCER010000478.1:0-4703 GCA_045106515.1 Myxococcota bacterium | reverse complement strand
CCTTGGGCAAGGAAGGCGCGGGCTCCATCGCCTGTCCGACGCTGGACCACGCCGGCGGGTTCACCGGCGCCGCAAAACTGGTGGCGGACGTGGCCGTGTTCGAGGCAGGCAGTGGCCGCACCACGAATGCCACCGCCACGATTCCGGTTCACGCCGCCAAGTACTACGTGGGCATCCGCGCAGCCGTGGACAAGATTGAAGCCGGAAAGCCCGTTCTGGTCGAAGGCGTCGTCGTGGACTGGAACGGTGAGTTGGTCACCGATGTGGACTCGGTCTCGCTGGAGCTACAGAAGCTGGAGAGCGAGTGGGGCTACGTCTATGACGACGCCACCGGTCAAGAGCGGTGGCAGCGCATCTTGCGGGCCAGCCCCGCAGGCACGGAGACGGTCAAGGTCAGTAAAGGCACCTTCAAGGTCAACTTACAGCCCCAGTCCGATGGGGAGCAGTTCCGCATCGTCGCCCGAACCGCAGACACCAAGACCTCGATCGAGGTGCAAGGCACCGAGCGCTACTGGTGGTGGGGAGATGGAGAGCAGAGCAAAGACGCCACGCCTCGCCCGCTCAAGCCCAGCGATGTAGCGCTCACGACGCCCGAGAAGATCGAAGTGGGCGACTCCACCAGCGTGTCCTTCGTCGCCCCCTTCAAGGGGCGGGCCCTGGTCACGCTCGAGACGGACCAGGTGCTTCGCAGCGAGTGGATGCCCGTCGACGCCGGCCCTCAAGACTGGAGCTTCACCCTCGGTGAATTCGCAGAGAACGTCTACGTCAGCGTGCTTGTGGTCAAGGACCCGCATCTGGAGAGCAAGGACGCCTTCTTGCCCGAGCGCGCCTTCGGCGTGAAGAGCATCGACGTCAACCCCACCGCCTTCGTGGGCAAGCTGGACATCAAGGTGCCCGAAGAGGTTCGTTCAGACTCCACTCTCGACGTGGCCGTCGACCTCGGACCGGGCAAGGGGCCTCGCTACGTGACCGTCGCGGCCGTGGATGAGGGCATTCTCTCCCTCACCGACTTCCAGACGCCCGATCCCACCGATGCGCTCTTCCCCACCCGCGCCCTCGGCGTGCGAACGTGGGAGACCGTGGGTTGGTCCTTGCATCTTCAGCCTCCTGGACCGTCTAGTTCCACCGGTGGCGACGCCGATGGCGGGGGTCCTGGCCGGGTGCAGATGGTCAAGCCCGTCAGCCTCTGGAGCGGCGTGGTCGAGGTGCCCGAGTCGGGCAAGACGACGGTGTCCTTCGATGTGCCCCGCTACCGCGGAAAGCTTCGGGTGATGGCCGTATCCGCCGGCACGAAGCAGGTGGCCCACGCCGATGCCGAGGTGGTGGTGCGCGACCCCGTCGTCTTGCAGACCACGCTCCCGCGCTTCCTGACCCAAGGAGACCAGGCGGAGATCCCCGTCTTCTTGACCAATGTGTCCGGCAAAAAGCGCACGGTGTCGCTGCAGCTCGACGCGAAAGCCATCGAGACCTGGGGTGCGAACCCGCTGAAGAGCGGTGAAGAACCTCTGTCATTCACCGGTGGAAAGACGACGACGGTGGTGCTGGAAGACGGGGAGTCTCACACTGCGGTCTTCCGTGTGCGCACCAACCTGGCGGCTGGCGGCATCAACCTCTCTGTCGTGGCCAAGAGCGAAGATGTGATCGTGAGCGAGTCCCTCGATGTGCCCATCGAAGCCTCTGGACCTCGTGAGCGTCGCACCCAGACCATCGAGCTCACCAGCAGCTCGCTGGACCTGAACCCGCTGCTCAGCGGATGGGTCGCGGGGAGCGAACAGACCAATGTGTGGATCACGTCCAACCCGTATGGCACGGCGTTCTCGCACCTCAAGCACGTGATTCGATACCCCTATGGCTGCATCGAGCAGACCACCTCCAGCACGCGTCCGCTGCTCTACGTGGGCAACCTGCTCGAAGCCTCCGACCCCGACCTGGTCAAGGGCGGCAAGATCGAGGACATGGTGCAGAGCGGCGTGGACCGTCTGATGAATATGCAGACCCCGTCCGGCGGCTTTGCCTACTGGATGGGCGGCACCGAGCCCACCGCCTGGGGCACGGCCTACGCCACCCACCTCTTGCTCGACGCCAAGGACGCCGGCTTTGCCGTGCCCGAGGACAATCTGCAAGACGCCGTGGACTGGCTCGACCGCACGATCGCCGCCCAGGAAAACGACAAAGATCCCTACCACCACGGCTCGTCGCCCGGCGGTGCTGCGTACATGCACTACGTGCTGGCGCGGGCCGGCAAGGGTCAGACCAAGCGCATGGGACAGCTGCTGGCCCACACCAAGAGCCGGCGCGATGGGGCGTCGATGGAGGCGACCTACCTGCTCAAGGCCGGCCTCTACCTCTCCGGCGATCGTCGTTACGAAAAAGACCTTCGTAATCCAGATATGAGCCCACTGACCCAAGAGCGCAAGAACGACTGGACCTTCTACAGCGACCTGCGTCGCCGGGGTTTCCAGCTCGCGGTCTATGCCGACCTGTTCGGCGACGATGGCGACAATGCCCATCGTCAGGGCCAGCTCGTCGCGCGTGGCCTCGAAGGAAAAACGAGTCGCTACTACAATACGCAAGAGATCGCCTGGGGCATGACCGGCTTGGGCAAGATCATCCAGAAGGGCTCGCGGGACTACAGCGTCAGTCTCACGCGCAATGGCAAGGAGACCAAGCCTGATACCTGGGGTTCGGGCGGCAAATCCACCGAGCTCACCTGGAGCGTGTGGCGGGCCTCCGAGGCCGGCGACCTGGACCTGAAGGTCGACAAGAAGGGTGCGGGCAAGCTCTTTGCGGTGGTGAATAGCGAAGGCGTTCGGTCCGATGCCCAGTGGCGCTTCGGCGGCTCCGGCCTGTCGGTGAGCCGGACGTATATGGACCAAGAGGGGGACCCGATCAACCTCGACGCCGTCGAGCTTGGAGACGTGGTCTACGCCAAGGTCACCCTGCGCAACACCAGCAATGACCGCATCCAGAACATCGCCCTCGTCGACCGCTTCCCGGCCAGCTGGGAGATCGAAAACCCGCGGCTGGGTCGAGGCGGAAGTGCGGACTGGGTCGAGCCGGATCAGTTGTGGAAGACCGACAATATGAACCTGCGCGACGACCGACTCGAAGTGTTCGGCGGCCTGAACGGCGGCGAATCCAAAGAGGTGGTCTACACCTTGCGGGCGGTCACAGCAGGCAACTTCACGCTGCCTCCGGTTGAGGCGGAAGCCATGTACAACCCCGAGATCTGGACGCGTGCCCCGGGCGGCTCTGTTCGGGTGTTCGGTAGCTGGGACGGCTTCTACCTGTGAGACCTCTGCTCGCCAAAGGGATCGCGGCGCTGCGCCGCCACGGGCTGCGCCTCGCGGTCGTGGGCCTAGGTGCGTCCTTGGTCGCTGCGGTGGCCTTGGTGGCGAGCTTCTACATCGTGCCGCTCCCCGAGCGCTTGGCCGCGGACCCCTCGCCGGTCGTGACCTGGCGTGATGGGAGCCCGGCCCATGTCTTTTTGGCGCCAGATGAACGCTGGCGCATGCAGGTCAGCCCGAGTGACGTGGACCCGGCCTATGTGGACGCCCTGCTCCGGCTTGAAGACAAGCGGTTCCGCCAGCACGTGGGCGTCGACCCGGTGGCGATCGGCCGTGCGGCGGGACTGAACCTATCGCGGGGCAGGGTGGTGAGTGGCGGCTCGACCCTCACGATGCAGCTGGTGCGGGTGTTGGAGCCACGGCCCCGCACCTTGTTCAGCAAGGCGGTGGAGTCGTGGCGGGCGGTGCAGCTGGAGTGGTTCCTGTCCAAAGACGAGATCTTGGCGGGCTACCTGACCTTCACGCCGTACGGCCGAAACGTCGAAGGCGTAGAAGCGGCGTCTTGGGCCTATTTTGGGCACGGGTCCGATGCGCTGTCCGGCGCGGAGATCTCCACCCTCTTGGCCGTTCCTCAAGCCCCCACGGCGCGCTACCCGGCGGCCCGAAACGTGGAACGTCTGCGGGCGGGACGGGATCGCGTGGCCACCTTCCTGGCGTCTGAAGGGGCCCTACCGCTGGGGGCTGGAGAGTCTCTGATCGACTCCGATGCGGCTCTGGCCATGACCAAGGCGTCAGCGGTGCCGTCGGAGCTCAAGCCTTTCCCCCGCGAGGTGCCGTCTGTGGCCCGGTGGCTGCACCAGCGGTACCCGGACCTGCCGCGTGTGGTCTCGACCCTCGACCGCAACCGCCAACGCAGCGTTGAACGCCAAATGTGGCGCCGCCATGGCCCGCTCACACGCCAGGGCATCGATCAGGGTGTGGCGGTGGTCGCAGACCATAAAACCGGCGAAGTGGTGGCCTTGGTCGGTAGCTTGGACCCCTGGGGCAAGGCCTCTGGCGACCAGGTGCCCATGTTCGCCCGCCCCCGTTCCCCCGGTTCGGCGTTGAAGCCCTTTTTATACGCCCAGTCGATCGATATGGGCCTGGCCCTCCCCGACCATCTGGTCCAGGACATGCCCGCGAGCTACCGCGGCTATGCGCCTCGCAATTATGACGGGACCTACGATGGTCTCGTGCGACTCGACGATGCCCTGTCCCGGTCGCTCAACCTGCCTTTTGTGTTCCTGGCCAAGGAGATCGGCGTCGAGCGATTCCTGGGGCAGCTTCGCATGATGGGGGTCGAGTCCCTCGTCGATGAACCAGGATGGTACGGACTTTCTGTGGCTGTCGGCGGCGTCGAGGTCACCCCGCTTGAGC
>JBGCER010000477.1:0-9913 GCA_045106515.1 Myxococcota bacterium | reverse complement strand
CAGAGCACTGGCGTACAGCTCATCCGCACCTCCGGAGAGCGCATTACCGGCCTGTCGGGAAGCGGCTGGATCGACGCTGACGCAAGCGTGGTCGAGCGCGATGGCACCGACTGGTGGGCCATCGCCGGCGTGAAGTCCAACGGCACTGTAGAGCTCGCCTATGGCCCTGCCGAAGCGCTCACCCGCCTGGTCGTGCCCGTCGCCAGTGAGACCGGCACCGTCCGTGTGACCTCCGTCGCGGTTCAGGCCAACGCCTCCCGCGTGCTGCTTGGCGTGACCGGCACCGACCCCGCGCCACGGGTCGGCTGGACCCTCTTCGCCATCGACTAGGTCGGGCTCACGGCTCGTCCGCGTCCGCCGTCGCCTCGGACTCGCCACGCACCCGGAAGTAGCGTCGGGTGCGAACCCCATGCTCGTCTTCGGCTTGCACCGTGATCACGTTCTCGCCGGGCCGCAGGTCGACGGGCACGCTCAGCGACACCTTGGGGAAGCCTCCGCCGGCCCACCCCACCTTCTGGCCATTGGCGTACACCACCACGTGGCCCAATCGCGTCTCATCGGAGACGTCGATGGGGACCTCAAAACGGTCCGTCGGCGCCGACAAGATGCGTGGACCGCGCCACTGAACCTGGGGCGCCTGGAGGGCAACGGCGGTGCCATCCACCGGTACGGTCACCGGCCACTCTGCGAGGGTGTGGGCGTGGTCGTCCACCGTGATGGTCAGTTCCAGTGGCAGCGCTGCTGGCGCGTCCGCCCCCACAGACAAATCCAGGTACATCCTGGCCGATCCACGGGGGGGGATCGCGGGGATCCGGGCGGCCTGGGTCACGAGCTCCACGTCCAAATTGCGGGGATGGTCAAAGCTGCCTTCCACCGCGGAGAGCCGAACATTGGCCAAGTTGTGTACCGTCACCTCGGCGCGATAATTCGCGGCCGACGATGGCTCACTCACGGGCAAGATTCGGGTTGTGAGCGCGATTTCCGGCAGCCCGGCGGAGCCCGACCTGAGCACCGTGCTGCCCGTATGGGCCACGGGCCGACCGGAGGCACGAAGGGTGACGCGGACCTCATCTTCACGGGGTTGAAAGCCAGGACGCAGACGCACCGTATACGTGCCAAACCCGATCTCCCCGGGCTCCAGCCGGCCAATGGGCATGGCCACGCCGTCCCACGCGGGGAAGCTGTCGCTGTGCAGCAAGACCAGCGACTGCTCGAGGACCGTTTCGTCCAGGTTGGTCACCTGTGAACGGACACGAAACACACCTGGCTCGCCCCGAACCGCCGTAGCCGACACCACCACCTCAGCGCTGGGCGCGCCGGCTGAGGGATCGGGCTCTTGGGTGGCGGACCAATCGAGGCCCTTGGCCGTCAGCGCCTGCTGCAAATGGGCGAGCTGCTCCGCACGCACCTCGGCAGCCGCGGACTCTAGCGCTTGCACGATGGCCTGACGCCGTGGACCCTTTGTCCGCAAGACGGCACGCCGAGCCACCTCAATGCGTTGATCGGTCTGGGCGAGCGGAGCGTCACGCCACCCCGCACGCTCGATGACCACCGGCAAGACCTGACCATAGTCGACGCCCGTATCCTCGGCGTTAAACCGGTGGAAACGCATTCCGTTTCCATCGAGCACCACGTCGGCCACCGCCACATCTGGGACCAAGCCGTCCTCGTCGATGCCCCGATCCTCGGCCAATAGATACCGGGCGACGGTGAGCTTCAGACGGGCCTCAGGGTCGATTGGGTACACCTTTTGAACGGTGCCCTTGCCATAGGAGCGCCGACCCAAGAGGGCAGCGCGGTCAAGGCCCGCCAAGGCTCCCGCCATGATCTCGCTGCCCGAGGCCGTGCGATGGTCGATGAGCACGACGACGGGAACATCGGGTTCATCACCGGCACTTCGCGCCTGCATCCGGGATTGCAGATTGCGCACCGTGCCGCCATCCGCACCCGCGGTCCGAAGCAATTGGCCGGCATGCACGAACTGATCCGCAGAGCGCGCCGAGTCCTTCATGGACCCGCCCGTGTTCTGGCGCAGGTCGATGACCAGCCCACCGGTCATCCCATCCGTGGCCTGCAAGGCCAACAACGCAGCCCGCAGGTTCTCATCGGTGCGCTGGCTGAAGTGGGAGATGTGTACATAGCCCACGTTTCCGTCTAGCACGCGATAATCGACGTTTGGAACGACGATTTCCGCCCTCTTGAGACTCAGCTCCAGCGGGCGACCCTCGCGTTCCACCGTCAGCACAACCGTGGACGCGACCTGACCTCGAATCCGCCGTGACGCTTCACGAATGGGCATGTTGACGGTCGACACGCCGTCGATCCGAACAAGAATATCTCCGGGTCGTACCCCGCCGGTCTGCGCGGGGCCGGCCTCCACCACGCTGACGATCTCCAACCGGTCATTGACCAGGTTCACCGTCAGCCCCACACCCACGAGCGTACCTTTGAGTCGCACATCGAAGCGGCTGAGTCGCTCCCCCGACAAGACCGTACTGTACCGGTCCAAACCGCGGGTCACTCCTTGTAAGATCGACAGACGCACGTCGACGTCACCCACGTCATGACCCGACGCCAACACCAAGTCTTCGAGCGCAGCGAGCCCTTCGGGGAGGGTCTGCAGGGTGGCGACCGATAGGCTGCCGATGGAGGTGCCATCACCGTGAGCCAGGTAGACCGTGCCCGTATCGGTCGTCACGACCAACCAATGGAGATCGTCGGCGAGGCCCTTGGCCGCCGCCTCCAATAGTGCAGGTCCGTCCACCTCTTCAGGGTAGAGATACAGGCTCTCAACGAGGCGTACCACTTCGCCATAGGCGCCCTCGGACACGCCGGCGTGGGCCGACGGAACCCCCAGGCACAACACCGCGGCAAGGGACATGGATCGTAGCTTTGAGCCCCAGTTCACTACGGCGCCTCCTACAGCTACATTAGTCTATGCGTTCAGCCTGCGCGCCATGAACACCGGGCCCCGTAGCGACTCTTCCCACATGGAATGCCGACAGGCCTGCCTGGGGTTGGTAAGCCGGCTACGTCCCCGCCTCGGAGGTTCGGTGTTCATACTTGCCCTGCTGATCATGACGGCCCAGGCCACCCAGGTCGAGGCCACCGTGGTGGCGTGTCCAGGCGGCGGTGGGGACGTGACCATCCACCGAGTGATCAGCCAGAACGCAGCCGGCGGATGGGACAGCGATGGCGCCCGATACAGCAGCGCCGGACAATTCCGCGAATACGAGGTCAGCACCTGCGACACAGGGTTGTCTCTACGGGCCGGCGATATGGGCATTGGCCTGGAGAGCGCCCGTCTACAAACCCTAGAGCCCTTGCTGGCTCGATTCAGAACGAGCCACCCGGGGCAGCGCTTGTCCGAGCTGCCCCCTCACGAACGGCACGCGATGGCCGCCCAAGTCTACGAGGCTCTCGGCCGACACGAGGTGGCGGCAGAGCTGTGGATGAGCGCGTCATGGCTGGCGCGGGACCAAGCGGTCGGGCTGTTCACAGGACTCGACGGGCCCGTCGCCGCGCGACTCATGCTCGAAGCGGGCGGGCCTGAGCTCAAGAAGTCACTGCCGGACGCGGTTCGCAAACAAGTGACGTTTAACCTTGCTGTTGTCGCGCATCGTGCTGGGTATCCCGGCCGCAGGGACAAGCTCTTGGCCAAGGTCGACAAGCTCAAGCTGACGCCGGATGAGCGGAAGCGAGTCCAGCGAATGCGCCGATGGTCGGGGATCGAACTCGACTACCAGAAGAAGGCAAAGGCCGCTTTGATCAAGACCGTCGCCCAGAGCACCGGCGCCGCCAAGTGGACCGCCACCTACCGGCTCGCGGACCTGAGCCGCCGGACCGGAGAGGCCAAGCCTGCCAACTCGCTCTATGCCGTCGTGGCCGGCGCCGAAGAGGCCCCGCCGACGCTGGTGCTGCTCTCCCAGTACTTCGTCGCAGAGCTGGCTGGAAAGCAGCCTTGGCTGGAAGAGCGCTTCCAGGTGCTCCAGCCCTAGACCGGCCCGACCCGCCTACGACGGACCAATGCCGAGTCGCCCGGGAAGCGGCACCTGGAAAATGTCCGGCAACCAGCCATTTCCATGAGCGACCAGCAGACCCACAACGGTCAAGCCATAGAGCACGCCCGTAACCAAGATGGGGCCATCCTTAATCAGGGTCTCATCTGGCGCGTCGCCCTCCCCCTTCTGGTCAACCAGCCAGACGTACCGGAAGATCCCATACAATACGAAGGGGATGGTGAGGGTCATCCACGGCGTGGCGGAGCCCAGGGCGGTGTACAGCGCATAGCAGAGCACCACAGCGCCGGTGACGATGGCTTGGTACTGATCGAGCATCGGCAAGCTGTACTGCTGCAATATCTTACGGGTCGATCCCGCGGTGCCCAGCTGGACGAGCTCAGCGCGGCGCTTGTGAAAGCCGATGAACAACGCCAAGAAGGCTGTACACAGGAACAGCCACTCACTCACCCGGACCTCGATGGCCGCCGCCCCCGCGATCACGCGAAGCAGGTAGAACGACGACAAGATCATCACGTCCAAGATCACGATATGCTTCAGGAAGAAGCTGTACAACATGGTGGTGACCAGGTAGGCGAGCCCCACGGCCAAGAAGGTGGGCGAGAGGTACCACGCGAGCGCAGCTCCACAGGCCAAGACCACCACCATCTCGACCAGCGCGACGGACTCTGGCAAGGCCCCCGAAGCGATCGGGCGCTTCTTCTTCTTGGGGTGCTGCCGGTCTGCGGCCCGATCGAGGTAGTCATTGAGCAGATAGCCGGACGACGCCAGCAAGCTGAAGCTCGCCACCGCCAAAAAGGCCTCGACCATCTTGAACGGGTCGGTGAGGTACACCGACGAGAACACCAGCGGCGCCAAGATCATGACGTTCTTGGCCCACTGCTTGGGTCGCAGGGCTCGGACCGCCGCCACCGCCACACTCACCGGAGTGCGGGTCGGGGAGGAGACATCACTCATCGGATCCCTCTGTCGGTGGGGAGGAGACGACCAACACCCGCAGCTCTCCCGGCTGCAGCGTGAGGGCGGACCGCGCGACGGTGCCGTCGGCGGACTCCACTTCAAGCTGGTGCGGTGACCCCGGCGACAGGTTCACGGTGCCTTGCACCACCCGGCCGTCGATCCGCACTATCACATCTTGTGGAGCTTCAATTTGAACAATGGGCATTCCGACAGGGCTGCCCTGAAGGCTGATCGCCTGCCCAGCCACGACGCCCACGACCGTTCCCAGGAACAGCCCCAGCAAGAAGGTCGTGGTGGCCACCAAGAGGGCGAGCCAAGGACCCACCCCTCGGCGCCACCAGCGACGAACCGGACGTCGCTCGGTCACCGACGGGGACGGGTTGCTGTTTGGCGGAATCGACGGCCGATCATCGGGCACTGGGGCCGCGGGCGTCTTGGGCGGTAAGGACGTGCCCGCCCGAGGCGTGGGTGGGGTTCGAGGTTCGATGCCTAGGACATCGGTGGTCTTGCGAACCACCGTCTCTGGCTCGTCATCATCCCACCCGCCCGGCGTGAGGCCGCGGCGAACCATGGTCGCTGTATCATCAGTTTTCAAGCCAAAGACACCCGCATCGGTCGGCGGCGGCACCATGCCGCGCAGGGCGTCTTTGCCGATGACCCGAGTCGGGCCATCCCCATCATCATCGTCAAGGAACAGGTCGGGGGGCTCGGGCTCGGGCTCCGCAGGCACACCCGTCGGTGCATCGGTGTTGGGGCTAGACGCGGGCGCGTTGAACCGACCACTCGCCGGGCCAGGGGTCTCGGGAAAGAGACCTCGAACGTACGAAGCGAGGCTATGGTGGCTGAAAATGAAGCCCGAGTCGTGGAAGAACTTGTCGAGGGCTTCCTTGAACGCCGAGGCGTTGGGATAGCGCTCATTTTTGTCGACGCGCAAGGCGCGATCGATGATGGTCTCCAGGGTGAACGGCACACCTGGATTGACCGAGCTCACCGGCTCATACCGCCCGGTGCGGATGCGATCGATCGTGGCAAACTCGCTGTCGGTGTGGAAGGGGTGCACACCGGTGAGCATCTCGTAGAGCACCACACCCACACTGAAGAGATCGCTGCGTTGATCCAGGTCTCTCGCTCCGGCAGCCTGCTCGGGGCTCATGTAGTCGAAGCGCCCCTTAATGATGCCGGACGCCGTCTCTTGGGCCTTGTGGCTGGCACGGGCGATGCCAAAGTCCGTCAGCTTCACCTCGCCCTGCATGGAGAGCAGCACATTGGGCGGGCTGATGTCGCGGTGGATGATGTTGAGCGGCACCGTCCGGCCACCGCGCATCACCTGGCGGTCGTGCGCATACTCCAACCCCTTGAGCAGCTCGATGGCCACGAAGACCGTGTGCGGCACGGGAAGCTCGATGCCTTTGTCTCGGCAACTCCGCAGCACTCGCCCTAGATCGGGGCCGCTGACGTATTCCATGGCGATGTACCAGACGCCTTCGATCTGCCCCAGATCCAAGATCTGCACGATGTTGGCGTGGGACAGCAGCCCTGCCACCTTCGCCTCATCGACGAGCATCGCCACGTACTCGGCGTTCTGAGAGAGGTGCGGTAGGATGCGTTTGATGGCAAACGTCCGCTGGAAGCCCCCGATCCCTTCGAGACGGGCTTTATAGATCTCGGCCATGCCTCCGGTGGCAATGCGCTCTAGGATCTGGTATTTGCCGAACGTCTGAACGGCGGACCTCGCCAAGGACATACCCAATGCCGGCTTCATGACCGACGTACCGCCGAAACATTCGCACGCGGGCAGTCTGGTGGCAACCACCCTGCTGCTCACAACTTGGATCGTCCTCACTGTAGGCGCTCCTGCGATCGCGCCGTGGATCGCGGTAGTCGCCGAGGATGTAGAAGTCGGGCTGGGCCTAGATGTGCTGCCAGGCCAGCCCAACAAGTCATCCAAAAGCAAGGACTCCAAGTGAGCGAACTGGCGCCGATCGACGCTCTCGTTCTGCTCTCGCTCGCGATCTCGGTCTATACCGACCTCACGCGAATGAAAATCTTCAACGCGGTCACCCTGCCACTGTGGGTCATCGGCCCGCTGTACTGGGTGCTCATGTGGGCCCTGACCCCGGACGCGAGCTGGCATATGGCCATCATCGGCGTGGTCGGGATCGCAGCCATGCTGCCCATCCACTTCTTCTTCTTCGCCATCGGCATCGACAAGGGTGGAGACGCCAAGTTGATGATCGCCGTCGGCGCATGCTTGGGGTGGTGGATCGGCCTCGAAAGCACAATTTGGGCCATCGTTCTCATGGGGCCAGTCGGCGCCGCCATCGCCATCGCAAAGGGGCGTGGCGCCAACGTCCTCGCCACCGCGCGCTCCCTATTCGTCGACCCCGTCCGCGGCATGATGGGGCTGCCCAAGGGCGACAAGCCAGAACCTCTGTGGGTTCCAAAGGCACCGGTCATCGCCGCTGCGGTCATTTTGGCCCGCCTCACCCCGTGGCTGGAGGCGGTCTTGCTCAATGAAACCACCTCCGCGTGGGTGCCTTGAGCGTCAGCGGCGCGGGTACGCTACACTCGCCGACAGAGGAGTTCTGCATGCGCCGATGGATCGCACCGCTACTTGCGCTCGCGCTGGTCAGTTGTGGCTACATGACCAAGTCACGATTCGATGAACTCTGGGACAAAGACGGTGATTCCTGGGGTGTCGACGAAGACTGCAACGACAATGATGCCAAGATCCACCCTTGGGCCGCAGACGTTCGCGGTGACGGCTGCGACGCCGACTGTGGAATGGAGCCCGACGCGGATGGCGACGACTGGCCCGACGACTCGGACTGCGAGCCCGCAAACCCGAACATCTTCCCGTGCAATCCAGACGAGGTTGATGGCGACGGCATCGACTCCGACTGCGACGGCAACGACGGCATCCGCACGCAGAGATGCAACACCTCCCTGGTCTTCGACTTCAAGTTTGGCTTTGACCCGGACTTTCCGCCCGCAGTCGGAGCCACAGAGAGCCAGGCCCAAGAGCCATTCCTGCCCTCATGCCTCGACGATGGCAACGACGACGACGATGACGACGACGACGACTAGAGCGTGCTGACGATCGCCTCGACGATCCGCTCGCTCGCCTGCCCATCCCCGTAGGGATTGTGCGCATGACTCATCGAGTCATAGTGCTCTGAGTCGGTCAACAACCGGCTCACACCCCCTACAATTCGCTCGTAGTCCGTACCCACAAGGGCCACGGTGCCCGCGGACACGCCCTCGGGTCGCTCCGTGACATCACGCATCACCAACACAGGCTTTCCGAGGCTCGGCGCCTCTTCCTGGATGCCGCCGCTATCGGTCAACACAACCGTGCTGCGGTCCATGAGCCGGACGAAGGGCGCGTAGTCCAGCGGTGCGAGCAGGTGCACATTGGGCAGGCCCGCGAGCTGCTCGTGAACCGGACGCTGCACATTCGGGTTGAGGTGCACGGGGTAGACAAAGTGCGCGTCGGGGTGGCGTTCGGAGAGGGTGCGGAGCGCGCGGCAGATGTTTTCAAATCCTCCGCCAAAGTTCTCGCGGCGGTGACCGGTGACCAACACGATGGGGGCATCCGACGAAATCGCCGGATACGCACTTGCGAAGACCTCTTCGAATCGCTCTAGCGGCTCGGAAGCCATGCGGTCTCGAACCCAGAGAAGGGCGTCGATGACCGTATTGCCCGTCACCCAAACGCGGTCGGCGGCGCAGCCTTCATGGAGCAAGTTCTGCTGACTCCGCTCCGTGGGGGCGAAAAAGTGGCTGCAGATCCGATCCGCCAGGACGCGGTTGGCTTCTTCAGGAAAGGGCGCCGTGAGGTCACCGGTCCGCAGCCCAGCCTCGACGTGCCCCACAGGGATACGCTGGTAGAAACTGGCTAATGTAGCAGCGAAAGTCGTGGTGGTGTCGCCGTGCACCAATACGATGTCCGGTGCCTCAGCCTTCAAAATTGGCCTGAGTCCCAGCAAGACGCGGCTGGTCACATCCGTCAGGTCTTGTCCGGGCTTCATCAAATCCAGATCGTGGTCGGGCTCCAGACCGAAGAGGTCGAGCACCTGGTCCAGCATGTCTCGGTGCTGCGCGGTGACGCAGACCCGGCTGTCGATGCCTGGGTGAGCCTGAAGTGCCCGAACGACGGGCGCCATCTTGATGGCCTCAGGGCGAGTGCCGAACACCGAAAGTACGCGAATGCTCACCGGAAGACTCCACAGGTATCGATCACCACTTTGGCCTTGAGAAGCTCGGGGTCCACGCGGCGGAACGAGCGATGGCCCACCAAAGCCACCACCACATCTGCACGCTCAAGCGCTTCGTCCAAACTCACCAATGGCCGATCGGCGGTGGTGGTGAGGTTGGGCTCCACGGCGAGGACCTGATCCGCGCCCAAGGCGGTGACGAGCGCATCGTGAATTCGCAGAGCCGGGGACTCTCGAAGATCGTCGACGTCGGGTTTGTAGGCGAGACCGAGGCAGGCGACCACGGGCGCCCGGAAGCGTTCCGCCTTGGCCAGCACCTGTTCCACGACCCAATCCGACTTGCCGTCGT
Source organism: Myxococcota bacterium (assembly GCA_045106515.1). Lineage (GTDB taxonomy): Bacteria > Myxococcota_A > UBA796 > UBA796 > REDI01. The sequence continues at coordinate 368 of JBGCER010000477.1, read as the reverse complement.
TGATGTGGCGCGCCGCCTGGATGAGCTGGGTGCGCTCGGGGGCCGTATGCACGATAAACCAGGGATCGACCGCAATACAGTGTCCGCCGACGCCGGGGCCCGGCGTGAGGATGTTGACCCGAGGGTGCCGGTTGGCCAGCAGAATCAGGTCCCAGACGTTGATACCCATGTCCGCGCAGATCAACGAAAGCTCATTGGCGAACGCGATGTTCACGTCGCGAAAGCTGTTCTCCACGAGCTTGCACATCTCAGCGGTGCGGGCCGTCGTGGTCAGAACTTCTCCGCGGACGAAGCGACGATAGAACTCCGCAGCCACGTCCGTCGATACATCATCGACACCGCCCACAACGCGATCGTTGTCGACCAAC
>JBGCER010000476.1:0-2620 GCA_045106515.1 Myxococcota bacterium | reverse complement strand
GACGTCTGCGCCGCCCTGAATGGCCAGCCGAGCCAAGGTCACATGATCCAAGCGGTCCTGGAGCACCTGGTCGGTGATCACGTGTAGACGTCCGATCATGGGGCCTCCACCGGTGCCAGGTCGGGCCGCCGATGGGCCCAGGGCTGGGCCTTTTCGAGCTGGGCTGCGAGGCGAAAGAGGATGTCCTCTCTGCCGAAGTGCGCAATGAACTGCAATCCGACCGGAAGGCCGGACGGCGCCCACCACAAGGGCAAGCTGATGGCCGGCAAGCCCAACATATTCGCGATTTGAGTATTGGGCGTGGCCCCTAAAGCCTGGGCGGCGATGCCATCGACCGCAGAGAGCAGCACCGGGGTGGCGCCCGGCACGCGAAACAGCGACATCAGGCGTTCTTTTGATGCATCTGGGTAGAGCTCGCCGACCTTGGCGGGTGGGCGTGCGCACGTGGGGGTGAGCACCACATCATAGGGCGCCAACTCGCGAGCCCAGGTGAGCCCCGCCCGGTGCATCACCCGCCGATGCTGCTCCAGCTCACGGGCGGAGAGGGCGCCTCCAATCTTGTGAAACGTCCAGGTCGTGACCTCGAAGTCCGCAGGCCGCGCCGGTCTGCCCGCCGCCGCTGCGGTCTCTAGAACCGACGCACTCAACGCCGCAGCCACACAAGCGAAGTAGGCGGCCCGCATGGCATCGGCGTCTAGCGGTGAGGAGATCACATCCACCTGATGGCCAAGGCCCTGCACCAGCCGAGCCGTCGCTTCGGCGGCCGCCACCACCTCGGCATCGTTTTCGCCGGCAACCCAGCTCTCCAGCACGACCGCGACCCGCAAGGTTCCCGGGTCCCGGTCCACCTCTTCTAGATAAGGGCGCTCCGGAGCCCTCACTTGGTAGGGCGCTCCCGGCTCCGGGCCTCGGGTGATGTCGAGTAAGGCGGCGCAGTCGCGCACCGTTCGCGTGACCGCGTGCTCGATGGACAGCCCACCCCAGCCTTCGCCCACCGCTGGGCCCAAGGGCGTGCGACCACGGGTGGGCTTGAGCCCCACCAGCCCGCAGTGCGATGCGGGGATCCGGATGCTTCCACCGCCATCACTGGCGTGTGCCGCCGGTACGTACCGGGCCGCAACAGCAGCTCCAGCCCCCCCGCTCGACCCGCCGGGCGTGTGCTCCGGATCCCACGGATTGCGCGCCGGGCCATAGAGCTTGGACTCGGTGATCGCCATCAGGCCGAGCTCGGGGGTGTTCGTCCGCCCCAGCACGACCAAGCCACCCGCGCGAAGCCGCTCCACCATCCGGCTGTCGTAGTCCAGCGGCTGGGTTGCGCGAAGCTTGGTGCCCGCCCCCGTGGGCTCGCCCCGCACCGCGACGTGCAAGTCCTTGAGCAGGTAGGGCACCCCGCGAAGAGGCCCGTCCGGCAGCGCCCCTTGGGCCGCCTCACGGGCCTGTTCAAACGTGCGACGCACGACCGCATTGTAGACCGAATCTCTGGCTTCAATGCGCTGAATTGCCGCATCCACCAGCTCCAAGGGGGACACTTCCCCCGCCCGGACCGCCTGGGCCAGACCCACAGCGTCTGCGTCTTCGTAGTCAAGCACTGGCACTCCAACCCGTCTGGGGCAGTATACGGCCCCGAGACCCTCGCGCTGCCCTGGGCAGCACATCGGAGAACACGATGCAGATCACCGTCATCAGCGGCACCAATCGCCAAGGCAGCAACACGCTCAAGGTCGCCACCCACGTGGCCGCCCAATACCAGGCCATCGAAGGGGTGCAGGTCACGCTCGTCGACCTGCAAGAGCTCCCTGAGTCGGTCCTCTCCCCCACCGCCTACGCGAACAAGCCCGCCGCACTCGACCCATTGGTCGCACCCGTCCTCGCTGCCGATGGGCTGGTCGTGGTCACGCCCGAGTACAATGGCGGGTTCCCTGGCGTGCTGAAGCTATTCATCGACATGCTGCCTTTCCCCGAAGCCTTCGACGGCCGAAAGGTCTGCTTCGTCGGGCTCGCTGCCGGTCGATGGGGAGCCTTGCGCCCCGTAGAACAGCTCCAGCAAGTCTTCGGCTACCGCAACGCCGTGCAGTTCCCCGAGCGCGTACTGCTGCCCAGCGTCAACACCAGCATCGATGACGCCGGAGCTCCAACCGACGCCTTCGTGCAGGGCCTACTCGCCAGCCAGGTCTCTGGATTTGTCGACTTTATTCGTAAGCTTTCGTAGCGGAAGTCGCCGCTGGCATCGCCTATAAGAACGTGCATCCATCGCAAGGCTCCGCCTCTCGTCTGGACGCCGCGCTCACCCGCAAGGCGCGAAACGCGGGTTGGTTGTAGATCTCCAACACGTGTTGGCTGGACACATCGCCCAGCGGCCACTTGGCCTCGCCGTCCATACAGCAGTGCGCCACCGTTCCCGTGGCGGTGATCGACAACTCAAACCACCGAATGCACCCGATCTCTGGCACCTCATGGATGGGCGTGTCGACTTGGCCCAGCCAGTCTCCTCGGCGCAGCACAAGCGTGTCGAAGGCGGGCCAGCGGCGCAGCACGGCCTGTCGAAACGCGTCGTCCTGATCGCTACCATCGCCCACGCGGCTCAACAAGGGCGGTGAATGTTCTTCGCATACCTATGCGG
>JBGCER010000475.1:0-9193 GCA_045106515.1 Myxococcota bacterium | reverse complement strand
AAGCGCTGATCGACGAACGGGATGAGACCGCCGACGGCTGGGTGGGCATGCTGGAGCTGGAGCGCCTCTACCCAAATACCCTGGAAGACCCGCACGCGTTCGTCGACACGGCCCTCATCCAGACCGGGCTCCCCGAAGTGCAAGCCGCTGCGGCCCTGATGCTGGCGGAATCAGAGCCCGAGTTGGCGAGAGGCCTGCTCGAAGAGGCATGGGCCCTCGCTCCAGGGGACTCACACCTGCGCCGCGCCCGAACGTCTGTGGGCCTGCCGGTCACGTTGGAACGAACTCTACCCGGTCATCTCTTCTTCGATCCGCTGACCGGAGCTCGGGTGGAGCTGCCCCGCCGCGCCGCGGGCGTAAACAAGCCCACCTTGACCGAGGCTCGGGTGACGGGGGCTCAGGTCGCCAAAGAGCGCGCATCGCTCATCGACCGAGCCCTCAAAGAATCGGGCCCCGCCGCCATCGCGACGCTCTGCCTACTCAAAGGGGGTCAGTTCCCGAATCTAGAGGACCTGGAGCGCCAACTCACAGACGTCGCCCGCGACCTTTCGAGCCTCGAATACGGTCGAGATTTGCGTTGGCTCGATGAAAATGAGCAGGCGAAGCTCAGCGCATTACTGCCGTTGGAGAAAGAGACGGTCGACGCCCTAAAAGCCCCAGACGCAGGCGACGAAGCCCTGTTCGAACCCTACTTGCTTCGCTTGGGCATCGCCCCGGTGGACGGCCCGGACGGCCCCTACCTTCAGCGCTATTGACAGCGCCGCCGAGCCCCTTACATCCGGGGCCCACACCCATCACCGTCGGAGCACCACCGTGTCGAATGCTCGCGTCGTCGTCCTCGGATCCGGCCCTGCCGGCCTGACTTCCGCCCTCTACTTATCCAGGGCTAACCTGCCGCCTCGCGTACTAGAGGGCGAGCAGCCCGGCGGTCAACTAACCATCACCACCGACGTCGATAACTTCCCCGGCTTCCCCGAAGGCATCATGGGACCGGAGTTGGTGGAGCGCATGAAGACGCAATGTCAGCGCTTCGGCTCTGAGTTCGAGTACGCCACCATCAAGACGGCCGACTTGTCCAAGCGCCCCTTCACGCTGACCACCGACGCCGACGAGACGATCGAGGCCGACGCCTTGGTCATCGCCACCGGCGCCTCCGCTCGGTACCTGGGCTTGCCCAATGAAGAGCGACTGCAAAAGTCGGGCGGCGGCGTCAGCGCGTGCGCCACGTGCGACGGGTTCTTCTTCCAGAACGTGCCGGTTGCGGTCATCGGAGGTGGAGACTCCGCCATGGAAGAAGCCACCTTCCTCACCAAGTTCGCCACCAAGGTCTACATCGTGCATCGTCGCGATACCCTCCGCGCCAGCAAGATTATGCAAGAGCGGGCGTTCAAGAACGACAAGATCGAGTTCGTGTGGAACGCCGAAGTCCTGGACGTCCTGGGCGATGCCAAGGTCAGCGGCCTCAAGGTGCGGGACCGCATCTCGGGCGAAGACAAGGTTATTGACGTGCAAGGTGTGTTCTTGGCGATCGGACACATTCCGAACACCGCGCCCTTTGCAGGCCAGCTGGACATGGATGACGCCGGCTACCTCAAGACGGCCGCAGACTCTACCCAAACCAACATCCCCGGCGTGTTCGCTGCGGGGGACGTGCAAGACCACGTCTACCGCCAAGCCATTACGGCCGCTGGGTCGGGCTGCATGGCGGCCCTCGAAGCCGAGCGTTGGCTCGAAGCTCAGGACGGATAATGACCTACGATCTCGCTGGTGTTGGAAACGCGCTCATGGACGCCCTGGTGGTGATCCAAGACGACTCGGTCCTCGGAGACCTACATTTGGCTCGCGGTGGCACCCATATGGTGGCCCACGATGACTGGGAGAAGGCCTACGACTGCGTTCGCCAGCTCAAAGTCACCTTCGACTCTGGCGGTTCGTGCGCCAACACCGTGGCTACCGTCGGTCTGCTCGGTGGCAAGGCTGTGTTCTGCGGTCAGGTCGGCGACGACCAGATGGGCCGCATGTACGGCGCCAAGCTCGACGAGGCCTGCGGCCAGCACGCGCTGCGGACCTCGACCGACGCACCGACGGGCAAGTGCCTCGCCATCATCAGCGAAACCGACGCCGAGCGGACCATGGTGACGGACCTTGGCGCTGCGGTCTCGCTGCACGACCTGGGTGACTTCGACGGCGTGCTCAAGAGCACCCAGATTGGACACTTCGAAGGCTACATGCTCATGGATCCCGTCGCTCGGCAGATGGTGATCGTCGCCATGGAGCAGGTGCGGAAGTCCGGCGGTCGCGTCTCCCTCGACGTCAACGACCCATTCGTCATCAACGCCATCACCGATGTGCTGCGGGACCTGATCCGCACCCACGTCGACATCGTCTTCCTCAATGAAGACGAAGCGCGGGCGCTCACTGGCCAAGATCCCGAACAAGCCGTCAACACCGTCGCAGACGAGCTTGGTGTGCGTACAGTCGTGGTCAAGATGGGCAAGCGCGGTTCGCTGGTCAAGCACGATGGCACGGTGCACACCATCGGTGTCCGCACCGTCAAAGCCATCGACACCACCGGCGCCGGCGATGCGTACGCGGGCGGCTACCTGTACGGAATGGCCAAAGGCTGGGGCCCCGACCAGTGCGGCGACCTCGCGGCTGCTGTGGCGGCCCTGACGGTGTCGCAAATCGGCGCCGTGGTCAAAGATCGCATCGCCCTGGAGCGTGTGCTGGAGTCGGTGCAGAGCTAGCGAATAACCGCTGGCCAACCTCCTTTTCTAGGGTCACTCCCCCCGGCAAACCCACCCTTGACCCGCGCCACCGCTTGTACGGCGGTGAACCCGGGCCGGATCACGACCGTGTGGCCCCGGGCCTTCAGATTGTCGACCACGTCGACCGGAATGCCGGGCTCTAGCATCAGCTTGTCTGGCACCCACTGGTGGTGGAAACGAGCAGCGGCTACCGCCGCCTGAGGGTCCATGTCGAACACCGCCATGTTCAGGAACACCTGAAGGGTGCCGGAGATAATGGTGCTGCCGCCAGATGCGCCGACGACGTAGACCACGTGTCCGGACCCATCCAGCACCACCGTCGGGGTCATCGATGACAGGGGGCGCTTGCCAGGTGCGATGGCGTTCGCCGCATTGCCGACCAGCCCGTAGGCATTGGCCACGCCGGGCGCAGCGCTGAAGTCATCCATCTCATTATTGAGTGGCAACCCCAACTCTTCGACGACCACGCCAGACCCAAAGCCCGTGTTGATCGTGGTGGTCAGCGCGACCGCCATGCCCTGCTCGTCGACGACCGAGATGTGCTGGGTGCCGCCGTCCCGAGGCGGCGCGATGACAGGGCCGTAGTAGTCCGTGCCGAAGGTCTTCTCGGGATCGAAGAGCGACGAGATCTGCCCGGTGCGCTCCGCCGAGAGCAAGCGTTTCACATCCACATCCACGAAGTCCGGATCTCCGAGGTGGTGCGCTCGATCCGCATAAGCGTGCTTCATCGCTTCGGTGACACGGTGGATATAGGCCGAAGAGTTGTGGCCCAGGGCCTTGAGCTCGGCACCATCGAGCACGGTGAGCACTTGCCCGAGCACCACCCCACCCGACGAAGGCGGCGGCATGGTGATGAGGGTGTATCCATTGAACGTGGCAACGACGGGCTCACGGGTCTTGGGGGCGTAGGCGCTCAAGTCCGCAGCGGTGAGGACCCCCGGCTGCGTCGCCCGGGCAATGGCGTCAGCCCCGGCGCCTGTGTACAGATCTTCCCCGGCGGTCTTCACCCAGCGCTTGAGCGTCCGCGCAAGGCTTCGGTTCCGCACTGAGACTCCAGGCGTGGCCACTCGGCCCTGCACCGTGAACAGGCTCTGCACGCCTGGGTACTGGGTCCGCTCCAAGGCCCGCGCCAGGTGACCGCCGATGGGGAAGCCCCGGTGGGCTTGGGAGATGGCCGGCGCAGCCACGGTGGACAGGCGGGCGCGTCCATGCTCGGCAACCAAGGTGGCCAGCCCACGGCTCTCCCCGGGCACAGCGACGGCGAGCGGACCTTGGCGGCTCGCAGTGGAGTCGACGCCCCCATCGGCGCTCCTGTACATATCCTTGGTGGCGCCCGAGGGGGCTACCTCCCGAAAGTCGAGCACCGTTCTGTCTTTTCCATCTACAACGACCGCGAATCCGCCTCCGCCTAGCCCGCTGCCGGCCGGCTGTACCACGCCGGCGCTGAGGGCCGCCGCCACGGCGCCATCGACCGCGTTGCCGCCCCGCGCCATCACGTCTCGCCCTGCAGCGGAAGCCAGAGGATGGTCAGAAGCCACCACAGCACGGCCCACTTCGGGGTGGGGTGCAGCGGTCCACGCCACAGCCCCGATCGTAGAAAAACCAAGGACCAAAGCCCAAGGGCGCCCACCAAACCACAGCCCCTTCATCTCGCCTCCCGCAAGGCCCTACGTTTTCGACGTCATCGGACCGACAGGTGATGACAGGCCACACCGTATATGGTGACGTCTCTTAAGGCTGTGCACAGCGCGCGCACCCGTCGAGGAAACATGAAGGTCGCGTTCGGATACGGAAGTGATGCCCGCGTACGCGGTGAAAACCAAGATGCCGTCGGCGTTTTCGAAGTCGGCGACGTGGTGCTCGGGATCGTGTGTGACGGGGTTGGTGGCCACACGGGCGGCCAACAGGCCGCCACGCTCGCGGTGCGGTCTGTGGCTCAGGCGCTCCAAGACGGCGTGACGTCGGACCTGCGCCAGACCCTCATCGAGGCCATCACCTTGGCCAATCGGACGATTTATGAGTCCGGCAGAAAGAGCCATCGCCTCATGGGCATGAGCACGACCATCTGCGCGGCTGCGATCCGCGGGGATCTGGCCATCATCGCCCACGTGGGCGATAGTCGCGCCTATTTGGTGAGGGGCGACGAGGCGATCGGCCTCACTCGCGACCACACCATGGTCAATATGTTCGTCGATAATGAGCTGTTGTCTCCCGAGGATGCCGCCTCGCATCCAGAGGCCCACGTGCTGGCGCGGTCCCTCGGTAGCGAGCGCCAAGTCGACATCGACGTGCACGAGGCCATCCAGATCCAAGAGGGCGATGTTCTCCTGCTCGTCACAGACGGCGTCCATGGGTTCCTGACCGAAGAGGACCTGGTGTCAGATTGGTCGCGCCCCGGTGTTGCGGCACGACACCTGCTGCGACGGGTGGCGGCACGGGGAGGCAATGACAACGCGTCGGTGGTCGGCTTCAGGGTCGGGGGTCAAGGGGACCCAGGCATGATGCCCACCCCACTGCCGTCGCTGGAGTCCGCGTCTGACGCGCTCACGCCTAGCTCCAGTGACATGGTCCACGCGCCCGACCTCATCGATGAGCCCATGCCGCCCGCGCTCTACCCCATCGAGCCCGAAGACGAGCCCACTCACTACCCCGACGACATGACAACAGGCCTGGAGGGCACCGCGCTCTCCCCGCCAAGCCCGGCCTCTCGCAGCGTTCCAAGGACACCTGCCCCGGCACCGGTCCGACACCAGCAGATGGAGCCCGCCCCACCTGCGAATGGGCAGAGGAAGATCCTCATCATTGCAGGCATCGCAGCCGCCGCGTGCGTCGTCATCCTGGGCGGCGCTTTTGTCTACAAGAACTTCATGGGCAATGGCATCTCAGCGCCGGTGGCCCCCAACCCGGCCCCTGCCGATGCGATCGCCGCGTTATCTCCGCCTGTGAAGCCGCCCGCCGTCGTACAAGAGCCTGCGCCACCGGAAACCCCAGCGGTCCAGAGCGCACCCGGCAAAGACGTCAAGATCGCGCCTCCACCCGGTGTTTGGGTCTCTGTGGCGTTCCCACAGGTGCGCAAGAACAGCCGAACCAAGATCCGCTTCATCAACCCACCTCCGTCCCCTCGTCCGCGGATCCTGATCAAGCAGCACGTGGCCGACAGCAAAGACTGCGGCAAGGTCGAGCAAGTCATCATCGACGCCATCGAGAGCTCAACCGAATTCGCCCCGCTCTACGAAGAGCTGTGGCACTGCTTCCAAGACGTGCACCAGGGCGCCCTTCACACTCAGCTCGCCGGAATCTACGAGTTCGAAAAGGTGCGCACGCACTTCGAGGGCAGTCCTATCCAGCCGCGCGAAGACCAGTCTCTCCCCTACTGGTTCTTGCCAGCGACCGACGGCATCGAGCGACGCATGGACCTCTACGACGAGCACGGACGCACCCCGGACCTGCTCTTCGATGACGTTGTGCAAGACGCCCTCGATCAGCCGCTCATCGCCACGCGCTTCTCTCATGATCTTCAGGCAGAAGCCGCATATGCCCGTGCTTTTCAGACGATTCGCAACCCATCAGCGGGCGACGCGAACCACTGGGCCCGGAGGGTCTACACCATCCAGAAGCACCTCAACAGCCGCGTAGGCGCGTTGATCCGTGAGGAGCATCCCGAGTCCTACACGCGGATCGTGCAGCTCCTGAGCGCGTCGACGAACGGCTTCAGCGAGACGTACCGCCGGGGCCTTGACGCTTGGCTCGAAGAGAATCGTGGCGCTGACGCCAAAGAGTACGACTGGCGGACGCTGGCGATCCAGGAGAATATCCCCGAAGAAGTCGCCCAGGCCGTGCTTGTTTCGTCCAAGCAGTTGCCGCCGCCCACGCCCGGAAATCCAGAAGGCGAGGTCAAAGAGCCGCCCAAGGTCAGGCAGGGTTCGACTTCCGGGACCAGCCCCATCGACTATATACCCAGGTAGGCCCCGCAACGTGGATCCAAAAGATCTGCGCCGGTGTGTAAGGAACCCCCCGTTCGCTTCGTTGTCCAGCCGAAGCACCGCACGGAGGTTCCATGAAACGCTGGCCGATCACGGCAGGACTGGTTGTTGTGGCGATTGCTGGTGTGGCCCTGGCCCCGCGACTCTCGGCGGCCTTGGCTCTAAACCTGCCGGTCCCCACTCCCCCGCCGCCCACGCCCACCCTTATCGTCGAGGAGCCCCCCGAGCTCCTCCCGAACCGAGTAGAGGAGATCAAGCCGCTCCCCGTGGCCCAAGCCTCGGGTCACCTCATTGTGGAGGCGGGCCTCGACCGGACGGCGGTGCTGCGCGACCGAAGAGAGGAGCGATTCCTCACCATCTCGGTTCGAGCGCCCAAGAACCTCGGCACGGCGTCCCGTCGACCCGTCGACGTGGCGGTCGTCATGGACGTTTCCGGTTCCATGGGCGCGCGAGGCAAGATCGCCTACGCCCGGAAAGCCGCCAAAGTCTTGGCGGGTAACCTACGTTCTGGAGACACCTACAGCCTGATCACCTTCTCCGACACCGCCAAGGTTGTGATCCCAGCCACGCAGATCACCCACGTGGGGGCGGTACACTCCGCCATCGACCGCATCGAGGAGGGCGGCTCCACCAACCTCTACGCCGGCCTCGTCGCCGGGTCGGAGCAAGCCAAGGCCGGACTGACCGCCAAGAACATAGGCCGAGTGGTGGTGCTATCAGACGGCAAAGCGAACGTTGGCCGAACCGATACCTCCAGTCTTTCGCGCTTCGTCGGGCAGCTGAGCCGCCAAGGGATCAGCGTCTCGACAGTGGGCCTCGGGCTGGACTTCGACGAAGATCGAATGTCTCATCTTGCCGATGTCGGTGGTGGTTCCTACGATTTCGTCGACGACCCCAGGCAGCTTCAAGCGGTGTTCCAAGACGAGCTGCAGTCCATCGCATCGGTGGTGGCTCAACAGACACAGCTTGAGGTGCGGCTCCCCCCCGGCGTGGAGGGGCTCGAGATCCTCGGATGGGATGCTGCGCGTTCCGCCGAAGGATGGACGGTCAATATCGGAGATGTGCACGCCGGCGAAACGCGCAAGATCGTAGCCCGGGTGCGCGTGACCGGGAGCGGCGCCACTTCTATGGACGTGGCCCAAGTCACAGCCCGGTACAACGACGTCATCGACCAGCGCAGGGCCATCAGCCTGGCGAGCGCGTCGGCCCGACTCACCACAAACACCCAGGTAGCGCAGACCTCCTGGGACAAAGAAAACGCGGTCGCTGCCAATCGAGCCCTCGGCAATCGCCAAATGAGGGACTCCGTCACGGCCTACCAGCGCGGTGACGCCGCGCGGGCCAAGACCCTCGCCACGGCATCCGCCGCCACGCTCCGGAAGTCCGCCGTCGACTTCGACGATGCCAACCTGGCGAACGAGGCCGAAGACGTCGACAACCTCCTGCTGGGCATGGGCTCTTCTGCTCCAAGTAGTCCTGCTGGTAAGCGTCAAATTAAGCAAGCGAAGGAGTGGTACATTGAGCGCGCTCGTTGATCGGCTCGCTCGGGTCTTCCTACCCGCCGAGCTCTCCCCCCTCGCACACCTTCCACTGCGCCAAGCACGCTGGGTCCTGGCCCAGTCCGCAGTGACCGCCGGCCTATGGGCGAGCGGCTTGTGGTCCAGCCATCCCGAGCTCTCGCTGTCGTTGGCACTGTCGATCGGACCGGTCGCCGCGTCACCCCGGCGGATTTGGGCCTTACCGCTGGTGTCTGCTGCTGTCGTTTTGGCCGGGCTTGGCACCGCCGCCGTCGGCGTGTCCTCCCTGATCGGTGCAGGGGCCATCGCAGGCCTTGCGGCCTGTCTGCTCCTGCCCGACCGACGGGATGCCCTGGACCTGATCAATGGCACCCTCGCGACCTTGGCTGGTACCGCCCTAGGCCTGTTCGCCGCCGTCAACCTCACGGCCTCAGTGTCTGGCACGGCCGTCGGGGCCGTGCTGCTCTCTGCGCTCGTCGGCCTCGTGGCAAGCCAAGGTCTAGTGCCCGTCGTCCTGAGAACCGAGGCCATGGGTTTGCCATCGCGGGCGCAGATCCGACGGACCCTCAAGCCCCCATACCGCCCGCCTGCCCTGCGCGGCCTCGACCTGTACGACCGGGCCCGCCCCCACACCCCGGACCGTCGCACGCGGCTCGGCTTGGCGGAGGTGGCAACTTGGGTGTACACGCTGCAGCTCACCTTGCAGTCCCACGACGAAGCGCTCGACACCATCGATGTCGATGATGTTCAGCGCCGAATCGACGCGTGCAATACCGATGACGACGGCGATGCCTTCACCAAGGATCGCCAGTTGGCGACGGCAAAGCACCTGCAGCGCCTGCTTGAGCACCGAGAAGCCCTAACCCAGGAAAGGCGTAGAACGCTCTCTTTGGTCGACTACGCTCTCGCGTTCATGGAAGAGGTG
>JBGCER010000474.1:0-12850 GCA_045106515.1 Myxococcota bacterium | reverse complement strand
GGCAAAAGCCGGCGTTTGGGGGCCTATCGACGAGTATCGGGCCATCAATGTGGACGGCACTCGCAACCTGCTTGATGCCGCGGAAACAGCAGGGGTCAAGAGGTTTATCTATACATCGACCCCATCGGTCGTGTCCTATGCCACGCCCATCGAAAACGGGCCCCAAGACCTGCCGTACGCCACGTCGTACAAAACGGCGTATCCCCAGACCAAGGCCGAAGCCGAGCGCATGGTGCTTCAAGCAAATGGCCCTTCGATCGCCACGGTATCGCTGCGGCCGCACCTGATCTTCGGGCCCGGTGACCCCCACCTGCTGCCTCGGTTTGTCGAAGCGACGCTCAAGGGCCGGCTTAGAATCATTGGAGATGGGACGAATAAGGTAGACTTTACCTATGTGGACAACGCCGCATGGGCGCAGATTGATGCGGCGACGGCGTTGACGGACTCGTCGGCCGCGTGCGCTGGAAAGGCCTACTTCATCAGCAATGATGAGCCGGTCTCGCTGTGGGGATGGTTCAACGACCTTCTCCAGGTGATGGACATCCCGCGCATCGAGAAGCAGCTGGGCTTGGGGACCGCTCGGTTCCTCTTTGGTGCGGTGGAGGGTCTGCACAAGCTGCTCCCCCTCGGCGAGCCAACGGTCACGTCGTTCTTGGCCGACGCGATGGCGACGAGCCACTGGTTCGACATGGAGCCGGCAAAGAGAGATCTTGGCTACTCGATCCGGGTCTCGATGGACGAGGCGGTTCCCGTGACGGCGGCGTACCTAACCGAGCACACCGTCCAGCCATATCGGGCGTCAAACGCCTAGTTGCTTCGTGTCCTAGGGGCAGGGGTTTTCGCCCTTGGCGGGGACGTCGACCGTCGCAGTCCTGCGCCCGAAGAGCCGGTCTTCATAGGTGCCGCCACCGAGCTCGTGCACGGTGGCGTCTCCTGGAGCCGGGGCGCTTCCTGTGCATTTGCTCGATGAAGCATTCGATCCGCCGGTTCCGAGTGATCCGCCGCCACCGCCTGCGCCCGCTCGCTCGTCGCCTCGACCGCCGTCTCGGTCTGCGTGGCTGCCACCGCCACCCCTGCACACACAGCCATCACCCATGATGGAGGCGAGCAGCATGATGATCGCGATCAAGCGCACGGATCCTCCAGGTGAGCCTTTGGGGGGCTAGCGAACGCCGGGCACAGCGTGGGTAGCACGGTAGAGCAGGTCGGATTCGTACCATCCGCCTGCGGGGGGAGCGTCCACGGGGCAGGCCGGGTCGCGACGGGGGTCTTCCGGAGAGGCTGTGCCATCAGATTCGCCGGGTGGTTTGACCCAGAAGTAGGCATGTACATTCTCTTCTGGGGCCGCTGTCGGGCGCTCCCCCACGCCTGGACCCGCCACATTGCACCACTCGCTGCGCCGGTCCCGCTGATCCCGGCGTGCATCGGGGAGGGCGGCCCAACCCGAGCGGCCGGTGTCGATAACGAAACCGTGATTTGGAAAGGTGCGACGCAGGCTATCGACGAAGGAGCGACCGTCGATGATCCGGTTCCACTCGTAGAACTGCTCGATGTCGGCCGAGTACAGCTGCGGTTGAGCGTACGGTCGGTAGGTCTCGTGCATCGGCACGTAGTTGGACACGTTGAGCACGAAGCCGTGGATGAGGTCGGGGCCGCCCGCCCGGTCCAATACGCTCCGGTACAGCAATGACGCGGGTGTGGCGTAGTCCCAGCCCAGCCATCCTGCGTGGCCCATATCCAGGTACAAATATGAGTTTTGTGACTTGGACAAGCGCTGAATCGCATAGGCGACGCCGTCCATGTACCCCTCGGCCGCAGCGGCGCAGCGGGGTTGCTCTCGGTTGGTCACCAGGTTCGGTAGCCCATCGGGCTCGACGAAAAAGACGATCCGAAGATCGCTGTACCGCGGGTCTTGCGTGATGGTCGCGATGGCGTCGATGTACTGGGTTTTGTAGGCCTCCAGCCCCCCGGTGGCCAGGTCCAGCTCGCCCGCAGACGCGGACGCGGCGCAGTCGCGATCGGGGAGGTTGTAGAGCACGACCGCGACCAGCATGGCGGTCTCGCCGGAGCGGCGCGCCTGGCGTTTGGCCTGATCGAGATGGTCGGCCAAGCCCAGGCCGCCGTCCCCTTCGATGGCGTCGATTCGGTCCAGCCACACCGCCACGGGCTGTTGCGACACCATGTGTAGGGCCGCCCAAGCGTCGGGGGGAGACCGGTCCTTCAACGCCAAGATCCGCTGCGTGCGCTCCGACTGGACGTAGAAGCCCGCACCCTCGAACGGGTTGGCCACGCGCATCGGGGAGGGCTGTGGTGTGGCAGTCTCTGGAATCACGGGCTCGACAACTGGCTTTTTGCAGCCTAGCGGCCCCGCGATGGAGATGGCGAGCGCGAGGCTCGCCAACCAAGTTTGCGCCCTTCGTGCCACGTCTCCTCCGCGCAAAGCATTACACGGGGGGCCGCCGGAGTCTCCGCTAGCCAGGCCCAAGGTGTTGAATGTCGTTGTCGAGCCTATCGCTGCCCTGGAAATATCTACCGGGACCCCTGGTGTTCGTAGATGTAGAAACCACTGGCGTGGGCCGTGCGGACCGGGTTGTGGAGCTGGCCGCCATTCGCGTGGCGCCCGACGAGCCGGTTCAGGTTCTCAATACCCTGATCGATCCCGGGGTTAGGCCCGTGGGTGCGGCTCACGTGCATCGGATCACGGGAGAGGTGCTCGATGGGGCACCCGCATTCGAGAGCGTGGTGCCGGCGCTGGCACAGCTGTCGGATGGTGCAACATTAGTAGCTCACAATGCTAGTTTTGAGCAGCGTATGCTCAGCGGTGAGCTCGCTAGACTCGGCGGCGTTTGGGGGGTCCCTGCCCTGTGCACCTACGCGCTGTCGCGGCGAGCGCATCCTGAACGGAACGTGCGAGGCGCGCGCACGCTAACCTCGCTGGTGAACCTTCATCGGCTCACGATGGACGGGCACGCCCACGCCGCCTGGCCCGATGCCCGCGTGCTTCCAGAGCTGCTGGTGTGTCTATTGAACCGCGCTGAGTCGGCCGCGCAGACGGCGGGGTGGATCCGCCAGTGCATCAAGCCGGCTCCGGAGCCCAAGTGGCCTGCGGTGCCGTGGTCCTCGGCGCCGCTAAAACCTCGATAGCCGGATCCGACGTTGGGCCCTCGACGTCTCGCCGGCGTCCGGGTACGTCTACTGGGTCTTCCCTCCTCGGAGGCATTTATGCCCAGTCATTCTCGTTCGAAGAATCAGTCGACGACGTCTACCACCTCTGCGGTGACGCCAGCGACGACCACAACGACGTCCAACTCGGCCGTCGCATCCACCATGCCCGGCACCACGCCGGCCACAAGCACCCCGACCCTCGCGGCCGCCGGTGCGGACCAAGGTCGCACGGGGGGCGCTGTCAGCCTCGATGACTTTGCCCAGGCCGAGACCGGTGGTGGAGCCTCGACCCTAGACGTGGCGGGCGCCCGCACCAAGGGCGCTGAGTTCGACGCTAAGTCCCTGGCGGACTGGGAAGCGGAGTTCCAGGCGGCCAACGCGGCCCGCGCAGCAGGCACTCCGAAAGACAGCCGGAGCACCGCAGATATGCTCGCTGCCATCGCGGCGAACACGGCGCCGAAATACCTGGCCCGCGTGGGTCCCAAGGACAACTTCGTTCGGCATGGCGCTTTCGGAAAAGGCTGGAGCGAGTTTATCTTTGCGACAGAGCCTGCGGACCTCATGGGCTGCTCCGCCATCGAGGCGATGGTCAAGGTGGGCTGGCCTAAGGACGCCATTGAAGGCGTCGCCGGGCAGCCGATCGCCGTGTGCATCTTGGACACCTCCAAGAGCGTGCCCACGAAATCCGGCGGCGGGGATGCCAACGTCACCACCGGCAAGTTCGAGTGGCCTGAACTCACCGCGAAGGCCACATCCGATTCGACCTTCGTCAAGGGCTTCAAGGACGCTGCCATCGCAGCGACCAGCCCCTTGGTGACCACCACCACGAGCGACGCCGACGCCGTCGCGCTGCTGACCCAGCTGCTCGGGGTCTGGTCCCAGACGCCTGTAGGCGGCACGCCGAGCACGAGCTCGCCGGACCACGCCCAGCTCGCCGGCATCGTGCGCGGCCTGCTCAACGCCAACTACGGCGCCAATGAGCTGTACAGCGGAATGGGCGCCACCATTTCGGAGTCAGGGGACTTGGGAGCGCGCGAGGTCATGGTCAACAACAACGACACTGGGTTCGTGCTCACCACCGACAATCACAGCATTGTTGAGCTGGGCTCCTTCACCAAGGCCGACGTTGGCACGGCGCTGGCACCGCCTCCGCCCAGCCCATAGCCGTCCGTCAGACTGGAGTTCTCATGGCTAAGCCCACCGTCACATCCCTGGATGCCTCGACGCTTGCGGTCACCAATGTGGTGGACCTGGGTGGCGTAGATGTGCCTATGAACCTCAAGTTTGACGCATCCAACAAGGCTTGGATTGCGAAGCAAGCGCGGTCGTTCGCGGGCGGCGGTCCGGTCGACGCGTCCATGAGCGCTGGCAATGATGCGTTGAGCGCCAAGGTTGGCGGGACCGACTATGCGCCGACGCTGATCTTACAAAACACGCGTTCGGACGGGTCTAGCGGCGGCACGCTCTACCTAGATACGGGCGCTGCGACGGCGCTGGCCGACGGGCTGTAGTCGGGGTGGGGCCATGCGCCTGTTGCACCTCACCGATACGCACCTTGGCGCCTGGATGAACGTCCGAGGTGCGCCGGATGATTGGTCCCGAGCGCACGATCACCATCGCGCTCTGGTGTGGGCCTTGGAGCTCGCGGAGGCGCTCGACGAGGACGCCATCGTTCACACGGGCGACGTATTCGACCGGTCCAAGCCGCCGCCGCAGTGGGCCCAGGCGGCGGCAGATGCCTTGGTGGTGGCGGCTGCGGCGCGTCCGGTGGTGGTGTTGTCCGGCAATCACGATCGGCAGGGTTTCAAGCGGACGCTGCCCATGGGTGTGCCGGGACTGCATGTGGTGGACAAGCCCGCCCAGGTCCAGCTGCACACTCGGAGCGGTGCTGTGCGGCTGGGGTGCGTGCCGTACTACCGCTCGCGCAAGGGGTGGAAGTTTGGGGCGCACAAGGCCTTGAACGGTGGGGTGGACCTCATGCTCGTGCATCAGGCCTTCGACGGGGTGGAGGTGCCTGGCCTGACGTTTCGAGTCGCGAACCAAGGCGACACCGTCGGGGCTGAGCACCTGCACGGCTTGCCCAGCCCTGCCGCTATTCTGTGCGGCCACATTCATCCGCGCCAGGTGGTGCCCTGCGGCGGTGTGCCTGTCGTGCACCCAGGGTGCCTGACGCACACGGCGTTCCGGGACCGCGCACATCCTCAAGGGGTGGCGGTGTGGACGCTGGAACAGGAGCCGCGGTGGCGATTTGTGGACCGACCGGCGCGCGCCATGCGGGTGGTGGCCACCGAGGCCGACGTGCGTGGGTTGGTGCCCGGATCGCTGGTGCGACTGGGGTCGCCAGCGCTGGAAGAGCAGGTTCTCAACGCCGGCGGCTGGATCGCCGGCCCCGTGGGCGGCCCGACCCAGGCGCGGGCCCAAACCGTGGTCTCGCGGGCCCGCGGGCCCAGGCAGCTGCGGATGTTCGAGTAGGCTGTCCCACACCAAATGATAGATTAATGCTGTGTTTTTTGGGGGGTCGGGTGTGCCGTTCTCGTCCCTCCGGCGATCCCATAGGGCCCTGTGGCGGACGACTCGGCCCCAATGGTTTACGGAACATGTGGACGAATCGTGGTGTCCCCCCCTTTGGAGGTCTCGTGCGTCTCTTTTTTGCACTCTTGATCTGTGTCTTTTTGCCGTCGTCCGCGTGGGCGTCGCCGCTCAAGGTGGCCGTCTTGGAGTTCGCCCACGAGGGTGGGCCTTCGGACTGGGCGCCCCTCGGCAAGGGCTTCCAAGAGATGCTCTTGGTCGATCTCTCCAAGGCCGAGGCCATCGATGTGGTGGAGCGCCGCGCCGTCCGTGAACAGCGGATTGCGCTGGGCGGGACCGTGCCTGTCGACGCCTCTGGAAGGGCGCTGCTGGGCAAAGAGTCCGGCGCGACCCACCTGCTGTCGGGCAGCTTCTCGGTGAAGAACAACACGCTCACCCTCTCTGCCGAGCTGCTGGCTGTGGCCAGTGGAAAGGTGCTGTTGACCAAGTCACTGGAGGGGGAGGCCGACGCCTTCTTCGAGCTTGAGAAGGATGTGGTGAACGCCACCATCGGCTCCCTCGACGTGGCCTTGGGCGCCCGAGAGCGCGCCGAGACCTCCCGCCTACACACGGCGGACTTCTTGGCGTTCCAAGACTTCTCTCAGGGCTTGGATCACTTCGACGCAGAGCGGTACGAAGCCAGCCTCACGGCACTTCGCAAGGCCAGTGAGCGCGACGTGCAGTTCAGCTTGGCCAGCATCACCCTCGACCAGTACGCCGACCTCGTCGACGAGATCAAGGGCAAGGCCGAGGCCATCGCCGTGTTCAAGGCCGAGCAGCAGCGTCTGGAATCGCTGTCGGGCGCCGGCGAAATGTTTGAGGTCTACCGCAAGCTACTGGAGATTATCGGCCGGGAAGGCCCGCAGAATCAGCGTGAGCGCTTGGCCGCCATCCACACCTTGGCCATGGCCTATGAGAAGCCCAATACGCGGGATCAGCTCTTCCACAAGGCGTCTCTACAAGACGAGTTTGCCAAGAAGCGGGCGAGCGATGAGCTGGCGAAGCGGTACCACAAAGAGGCCATGCCTCTGTGGCCCAAGATCCCCGTTCAGGTGTCCAAGAAGTTCTACTGTGGCCTGCCAGCCCTCGAAACCTTCGACAAGGACTTCGACAAGTGCGTGACCCAGTTGTGGGAGCTGGGGGCGGACTACCCGGAAAATCGCCGGAACTACCTGCTCGACAACCTGGACTACCCTCGCGAACACGCCGCTCGAGCGCAGCTCAGCCTCATGGATGAACTGCGCCTCTACGACCGATACCTCAAGATGGCTGAAGACTTTGGCGCGCCAGACCATCACTTTAAGAGGCATAAAGAGGACCTCGTTAAGCAGTATCGCTGGGTGTTGCGATTCGACGATAGTACGCGGATCCTCAAGGAGCAGGCCAAGGCCAGCGACAATGAGTTCATGCTCAAGAGCCTGGCGTCCAAGGTCGAGGAGAACAAGGAGTTTGTCGAGGCCCTCAAGGGGGCAAAGAATGCGCGACTCGCCGAAGAGTGGCTCATGCTGGCCCGAGCCATGGGATGGAGCCGCGGACCCGCGATCACCCAACTCAAGGAGCACTTCAGCGGTGCGTCCATCTCCGACGATGAGGGCGCCGAGCTCATGACCCGCGCCCGCGACTGGCCTTCGAATGCCGACCGCCACTACATGCTGGTGGGCAATGTACCCACCTGGTGTATGCAGCATTGCTACTGGATTGGGACGGGTCGTCGGGATGACCCGAGGCACACCAACGCGATTCGGTTCTACAAGGAGCCTGAGAAGGAGCCGGGGGCCCGCACCCTCATTGTGTTGGGCGGCTTCCCCCAGTCGGACTTCGACGCCTCGTTCAAGATCACGTGGACCCCCGCCGCGGACTTTGTGCCGTCGAAGGGCACGAAGTTGGCGAGCAAGACCGCGCCGGTCGAGCTGCTCTTCGGCCTCAACGACGTCAGGGTTCCCAAGCTGCGAGATGCTGAGACCCACAAGGACTCGTTGGCGCGTCCAACCTTTGGCTACGCGGTCGGCATCGTGCCCAATGCGCTCATGCTGGTGGGGACCCGTGAAGTAGAGCGTCAGGCGTACAGCCGCGCCGTCTACGCCGATGCGGAGATCGCCGAGAAGAACATCAAGAAGGCGCTGGGCGATGGCACGCGGGTCGACGTGTCGGTTCGGGGGCGCACAGTCTTTGCGCGGGTGGGCGACGTGACCCTAGAGCACAAGCTCAAGGAAGCGCCCAACGGCTTCCTGGGCCTGCGCTTCTCGGACTCCGGGTATGTGCAGGTGTCGGATCTTCACGTGAAGACCGGCAACTAGAACCCGACCACCTGTGAAGCGAGTTTCGTGCTTAGAATCTGGCTTTTGCGGTGACGCCGGACGAGGTTGTTGGGCGGAACTCCAGGGTTCCACCCTTGACATTCGTCGGCACCTCAAAGCAGACCACGCCCGATGTGGCGCGCTTGCTCTTGACTTCTGCGATGGTGCCCAGACCGCGGATTATGGAGTTGCAGGGCGCTGAGGCTTCGAACAGCTTGCCGCCGCTTCGCAGACGGAAGGGAGCGATCGCGTCGAAGCTGCGGCTTGTGCCATTGGTCAGCGTCACATCGATGAGCACGAGGTGCCCGGTTCGGGCTTTGTAGGTCATGCCGTTTCCGGCCTGCTTCGCGGTGCGGTGACCGCGGATGCGTAGGGCCCACTCCGGATCGACGGCGGTGGAGACGGTGGTCTGCGTGCTGCCACCATCGCCGGTGCTCGTCCCGCTATTGCCGCTGTTTGCCGTCGTGTTGGTGGTGGCGGTGCCCGTGTCCTTGGGCTTCGTGGTCGTGCTGATGGTGGCAGTGCCGGTGTCTTTGGGCTTCGTGGTCGTGCTGGCGGTCGCGGTACCGGTGTCTTTGGGCTTGGTGGTGGCAGAGGCCGTGACCGTGTCTTTGGGGGTGTTGGTGCCGCTGGCCGTCGTAGTGCCGCTGGCCGTCGTGGTGCTCGTCGCGGCCACCGCATCCGTGTCGTCGGTCGAGTCCGTGGGCTCCGCCGTGCCGGTCTTGGAGTCCGAGTCATCGGTGGAGTCGCTGGTGATGGCGGTTCTGGGCGTTCCCGCCCACCATGTGGCGCCTGCAAAGCCCGCCGCGCCGGCGATGGCGACGCCGAGGAAGACCACCAAGGCGAGCAGGGCGAGGGCGACCGTGGTCAGCGCCACCGCGATCATGATCCGGCCGCCTTGTCGCGGCGAATCGTCGATGTAGGAATCCGGAGCCTGGGATGGATTGGCGGCGGGGGCGCCGCTCGCCGGGGGGGCGCTCGATGGGGGGACCGAGGCGGTCCACGTGTTCCGGCGTCCGGAAGCCCGATGCTGCTCGATACTACCCAGACCACGTGGGAATCGGCCCAGAGGCACGGTGTCGGTCGGCTTGGCATTGTGGCTCTGTGGCACGCCTGTCAGCGTTCGCACGCGGCCTCCGGTCATGATGCGCGCCAGCTCCACGCAATCTTGGATCCGGTGTTCTCGGTCCGGGACCAGCGCCCCGCGGATGGCCTCGACGACGGGCTTGGGGAGGTCTGGATTCACATCTTCGGGATCGTCGAACATGCCATCGGCGGCGCCTGCCAAGATGCCCAGCATGCTCTTGGCCTCGAAGGGGCGCCGACCACACGTGAGCTCGTAGAGGATGCACCCGAGAGAGAATACATCGGCTTCGGGGCCCACTTCACTCGCGCCCTCTCCTTGCTCGGGCGCCATGTATTGGGGCGTGCCCATGCCGACGCCCGTGCGGGTCGGCGCGTATCCGAGCGTCTTTTCTTGAGCTTCGGTCAGCACTTTTACGATGCCGAAGTCTGCCACTTTGGGGAGGATGCCATCACCTAGGCGCGCGAGCAGGACGTTCGCCGGCTTCAAGTCCCGATGAACCAGGCCCGCGACGTGGGCGTGGTGAACGCCGGCCAAAATGCCAAGAAAGACGGGTTCAGCCTCTTTCCACGTCAGCGGGTCGTCGTTCATCTGCTCTTCGAGGGAGCCGCCCTCCACAAACTCCATGACAATGCCGGGCGAACCGTCCACCACGAGCGTGTCTGTCACCGCAACAATGTTCGGGTGCTTGAGTTTGGCCTGGACGCGACCTTCCATGAGCAAGCGCTCGCGGATGTCTTTTCCAGGAACATGCAGGATCTTGAGCGCGTGCAGGCTGTCGAGGGTCTTGTGCCGGACGAGCACGACCGTGCCCATGCCGCCGCTGGCGATGTTGCGCTCGACGACGTAGCGGCCGTCGATGAGGGTACCGGGCTCGATCATTGACCTCTCTGGCCCCAGGCTATCGCCTACATTCGCCCGCGTCGACGGCGAGCGGCGGAGATTGGAGCGCGCAGCGATCCGCCACCAGACGCTTTGGACACGGAGTTGAGACTGACTGAAATCGCCTCTGCTTGACATGATGGCTTATCCCCCACAAGACTCGGGGACTGGGAGGCGAACGGGTGCCGTCGAAGTTGTGGCCAGAAGAGGAGCGCCGACGGGGTCCCCGAGTGGCGCCCAAGGGCTTGTTCAAGGTTGAAATGGCAACCAGGGTTCTGCCCGGCACGCAGCCGCTCACCGTGCGTGATGTGTCGGTGTTTGGGTTCGGTCTCACGGCGCCTCAGCCCCTGCCTGTGACCTTCGGCGAACGCGTGTACTTGCTCGTGGACTTCAGCGGAGACACGCCCTTGAGCGGCTCTTTGATCCAGGCAAACATTCGTCGACGTAGCCCCGATCGGGACGGCTGGTTTGTCGGTGTGGAGTTCGATGACCTGCGCGCCTCTCCGTGGGTCCAGCTGGCGTGCTGGATCGATCGCCAGGCGAGCCCGCGCGCGCACAGGGCGGTCGAAGAGTCCCGACTGGTACTCCCGGTCGGCTAGCCCGCATCGTGAACCACAACGTGCCAACCGCCAGGTCGGCCCGGTCCGAGTGCCCACCACGTCGCGTTGCGCTCGGCGAAGTCGACGAACTCATGCCCGAGCGCGCCCGCGTCTTCGGCGTCCCACCGCGCCTGGTCGTCTTGCACACACACGGCTTGGACGACCTCAGCGTCCCGCTGAACCACGGCCCAAAGGATCGACCACCCCGCCATGGCTCGCACCTCGATCGCGCGAATCTCGGGCGTCTGCAGCGCGTATTCATCCCAGCTGTCACCGCTGAATAGAGGAGCCCAGCGGCCCATTACCTGCGCTCTGACCTGGTCGAGGCTGGGCCAATCCGGCCGGCTCGCGACCTCGATCCAGGCTCCGCTCGCCAACAGCAGCCGCTGCCCATCGGGGAGGACTTGGCTGTGCTGTCGGTCCACCACGTGCGGTGACGCCGCGCCGGGTAGACGTTCGAGTGTTGCGATGAGGCGGGATAGGTCTCGCACCGCGGTCCTCCGGATGGTGCTTGTAGCCATGGACTGAGCCGGTCACAATGGCGCCCAGAGAGGATGCAGTGCAACAGTGGTGGCCTCATGTGCGAGCAGCCTTGATCCTGTGCCTGTGCACGGTCACGGTGATCGCTGCGCTGCCCATGCCCGGGCCGTCCGCCAAAAAGCTCATGAAGGACGAAGCGGGGCTCCAAGAGCTTCGGCAGTGGGTTGGGATTTTGGGCGCCTGGGGCTGGCATACCGATGAAGAGACATTGGGCGAACAGGTGATGGTGCTGGCCAAGACCTCCCGCAGCGCTCGCAATACCGTCGTCGATCCGTGTCGCCCGTTTTTCCGTCTCACCGGCACGTGGCAGGGGTGGGGGCTGTTCGCCTACCCGGACACGCACCCGCACAGCCTCCACGTACAGGTCGCCCCCGCGCGCGGTGGGTACGACAGCGTCTACGAATCGCGCGATCCAGACCTGCGCTGGATGGGCACCACCCTGCATTTCCGCCGCGTTCGGGCGCTGTACAATCCCGATCGAAAGGCGCCAGGTCCGTACCGATACTTCACGCGCTGGCTGTCTGAACGCGCGTTTGAGGACTATCCAGACGCCGAGAGGGTCCGGGTCTCGTTCACCCGCCAGCGCACCCCGCTTCCGTGGGAAGATGCTTCGGACGTGACGCCCTCCAAACCTCGGTTTCGAAAGGTGCATCACCGGCCGAAGAATGAAGACACGCCATGATTCGCTGGGTCGCTGGCACATGGATGTGGTGGGTTGAGCGGTTCTCCACGACCGAGGCGCCAACAGCGCTCGCCTTGGTGCGGATCGCAGTGATTCTCGTTGTGCTCTGGGACTTGGGGATGGTCGGCTGGCTCGACCTGCCGGAGTTGCTGTGGGCGCCTGTGGAGGCTGGAGGCTCGGCGAACGTCTACAAATTCAAGGTGCTGCCCGAGTGGTTCTGGTTCCTCCCGCAGGAGTCTGCGCCAGAGTGGGGGCATGTGTGGGCATGGGCGCTCTATTACGCGATCGTGGTGTCGGCGGCGTGTTTTGGAGCCGGGATCCTGACTCGCTTCTCCGGCCTGTGTTTCCTCTTGCTCTTCGCTCAGTCCGCCATCATCAACGACACCGCCGATCGCGGGATCGACCGGATGATTCGCATCATTGTTCTGTTGCTGATCCTGTCCGGCAGCGGCAAGACCCTGTCGCTCGACGCGCTGTTCAGGACGGGGTCGATCTTCGGAGATGGGAGTAAAGTTCTGGCCTTTCCCAGGTATCTCATCATCGGCCAGCTCATCTTGATGTATTGGTGTGCCGGCATCGCCAAGTTCGCGATCTCCTGGTTCCCGTGGGGCGGCTACAGCGCCTTGTATGTGATCCTTCAAGATCCGATTTTTGCAGTTCGAGACTGGTCCATGCTCGGATCGCCTTGGCTGTACTGGACCACGCAGGTGGGGACGGCCGTCAGCCATATGTGGGAGTACACCATCCCCGTGCTGCTGCTCGCCTATTGGTTCCGCACCACCCGCGAGCGGTCTGGGGCCTTGCGAGCCACGTTTAATGCGTTGGATATACGGACGATCTACGTCGTCGTGGGGATGACCTTCCACATCGCGCTGGCCGGATCCCTGCGCCTTGGAATCTTCCCTGCCGCCATGCTCGCCCTGTACCCAGCCTTCTTCCATCCAGACGAGATCCTGGGTATCGTGAGGCGATTCGGGAGGGCGAAATGAGGCCGGGTTGGCTCTGTGCGATCTTGACGCTGGCGTCGTGTGGG